>JBKPDL010000125.1:0-22181 GCA_046727855.1 Acidobacteriota bacterium | reverse complement strand
ACAAAGTTTCATGGCGGCTTCTTTCATGCGCTCCGTGATTTTCGCGTACCGATTCGTCGTCTCCAGGCTGACGTGTCCGAGCCAGCCGCGGATCACATTCACCTCGACGCCTGCTTCCAGGAGATGGACGGCGGCGGTGTGCCGGCTATGTCCCTGGGAACATAGGCGCCACTATCTACCCTTCCTGACTATGTCGAGCGGCCTGAGACAACTGTTGCGCTCGATCGAAGATTCAGCTCACAACGCAGTGACGGTGAGCGTATCGCCCGACATAGTCTTCTCGACCCTACAGGCTGTTGAGGAAGCCGAGGAGTTGATCGCCGGGTTGATAACGGACCCCTCTGCCAGTGGGCGGTGTTGTCTTGGCGAGCGCGTGCTCTTTCATCGCCAACGTCGCCTCCAGATAGATCTGCGTCGTCTCCACCGACTCATGTCCGAGCCACAAGGCAATCACCGCACGATCGACGCCCGCTTGGAGAAGGTCCATGGCCATGGTGTGTCTCAAGCGGTGAACAGTGACACGCTTGTTCTTCAACGACGGGCACATCGTGGCGGCTGCCATGCGATGCTTGTTCAGCAGGTACTGCACGCCGTGGACGGTGAGACGTGCACCCTTGGCGCTGGGAAACAGCACGTCGCCGCCGCCCCGTGGCGGCTCACGGAGCCAGGCTTTCACCACGGCGAGTGTGGATCGGGCGATGGGTGTACAGCGTTCTTTGCGCCCCTTGCCGATGACGCGAACGTGAGCGCCGGCTCCGACGACGAGGTCCGCGCGTGTGAGTCCGGTCATCTCGGATAAGCGCAGACCCGTCTGGACGGCCACCAAAAGAAAGGCGTGATCGCGACGGCCAGACCAGGTGCGCTGATCTGGAGCGGCCAGCAGCGCATCGACTTCCGCCCGCGTCAGAAACTGGACCAAGGTCCTCGTGAATCGCTTGCTGGGAATGGCGAGCACCCGCTGGATCTGGGCGGCGTGGGCGGGTGCCTCGAACGCCGCGTACCGAAAGAAGGAATGGATCGCGGTCAGCCGCAGATTGCGGCTGCGCACGCTCACGCCGTGCTGCTTCTCGAGGCTATCGAGAAACGCCACGATCAATGGGGCGTCGATCACCTCGAAGGTCAGACGTGACGGTGGTGTATGCAGCCGCTGCTGCACGAACTTCAGGAATTGACGGAAGCTGTCGCGGTAGGAACTGATGGTGTGGGGACTCGCCTGGCGCTGCTGCATCAGGCGCTGGGTGAAGAAGCGCTCCAACAGCGGAGCAAAGCTGGCCGGAGTGGTCATGGCCGATCCTCCCAGCGGTGCTCGAGCCGGCGCATCGCTTCGCGCATCAGCTCCGGTGAGCCGCTTAAATACCACTGGGTATCAGCTACGTGCACATGGCCGAGGTAAGCGGACAAGAGCGGCAGTTTGCGCTCCGGGTCGTGATGGGCCCGATACCAGCGCACGAGGGTGTGAGTGGCGAAGCGGTGTCTCATGTCATGGAGACGCGGTCCATGACTGTCGGACGCGCCCGCAGACCAACCTGCCGGCACAACGCGTAGAACGTTCGATGAATATCGCCGCCATCCAACCGATTGCCCTCGCTGGACACGAACACGTAAGAGGACACCGGTCGCTGCCCCCAATGGCGTTTCCGTCTGCGGAGGTATTGGGCGAGCACGTTGCAGGTCGAGGTATGCAACGGCACCAGACGAGTCTTGCCGAATTTGGCGCCTCGGATGGTCAACACCGCCGCCTTGAGATCGACATCCTGAAGCTCGAGGTTGCGTGCTTCGCCGAGGCGCAATCCCGAAACACTCAGGAGCCCGAAGAGACAGTGGTAGACCCACGGGCGCAACGCGCCGCGTTCATAGCGGCAGGGCATCTTGCGCGCGGCACCCAGGAGGTCACGAATCTCGGCATTCGAGTACAGATAGGGTCGCGCCCGCTTTGGCTGGAAGGGCAACAGGCCCTGTGCCGGAATCTGCGTGCGGGGATCGGTCGCGCTGCGATACTGCGCAAATCCTCGGACGAAGCTCAGTCGCTGCGCCCAATGCGCCGGTTGAACGTTCGACGGTTGTTGCGCCCACGCTAGCGCCAACGCCTGGGTGATGGAGGAAGCGCGGTGCTGCTCCATGAACGAAACGAAATCGAGCAATCCCTTGCCGGCCTCATGCAGCTTGAATCCCAGATGACGCCGCATGCGCACATACTCCTGCACGGCCTGCCGCAGCGTGGTCATCGCGCACCTCCCGGCCACGGCAACGCGAGCGTCCGCAACGCTTGGAGGTCCACCTTGGCGTAGATCGTCGTGGTCTCCGGACTGCGATGCCTCAGGACCTCGCCGATTTCGGTCAGCGAGGCCCCGTGGCGCAACATCTGGGTCGCCAGCGCGTGGCGAAACTGATGGGCGCCCGTCGTCGGCGCCGGGATGCCGGTGCGCTGGAGTGCATGCCGAATGATCGATCCAATCGCACACTGGCTCAAAAAGCCGCGGACGGGAGCTTTGCTGCGCAGAAACACGCGACGGCTGGTGCTGCGCGGGCGGCCGTGGCGCACGTACGCGGCGATCGCCGCGCCAACCTCCGCGGGGAGGGGAAGGGACGTTCGCTGTCCGCCTTTCCCTCGGACGCTCACCTGTGCGGCGTTCCAGTCAAGATCATCCAATTCGAGAAAGGCCACTTCACCTGCACGCAACCCCAATCGTGCGAGCAGGAGCACGATGGCGTAGTCGCGACGACCTGTCGCCGTGCGACGATCGATACTGGCCAGTAGCTGACGGACCTGGTCCGCTCCAATCGCGCGAGGGATCGAGGGCATCGACCAGTTGGCCACGACGGGAACGGCCGCGGCCAAATCCATGGTCACCTCTCCGCGATAGCCCGCGTACCGCAGGAAGGACCGCAACGCGCTCGTCAGGAGCTTCGCGCGCTTTAGATGCAAACGTGGCGCTTGGTCCTGGACAAATCGCACGACATCGCCGGCACACAGGCGCGAGAGCGCGACCGGTCCGCGGCCGAACCGATCGGTGAGGAAGCCACGGACGAACGGCACGTAGTTGACGCAGGTGGCACGGGCCAGTGCGCGCTCGTTGCGCAAGTAGTGCTCGAACGCCCGTGCCTCTTGCTCAACCGGGGTCAGCCGATGTGGCGAGACCTTCTCCGCGGGGATCACGCCGTGCCGGCGCAGAAAGCCCAGAAACTGTCTCAGCGCGGCCGCATCACCGTTGTGCACCTGCACCCGTCGAGCGCGCGATCGCAGGTACCGTTTCGGATGCTCGGATGAAACGCGCCGCAGACGGACGGCCCGCTGTCCAAGCCATCGACTAAAACCGGCCGCGAGCAGCACTCGCCGGTACCGTGACTGCCGCGCGTATCCTTCTTCGCGCGCGGACCTCGCGAACGCGGCAATCTGGGCCGCCAGAGGACCCTCCAGCGGCCGCGACAGGACGACTTGGTCATCGATGATGTGCTTCACAGTGGACTCCTTTCCCCTGCACAGGGGCGACGGAAGGAGTCACGACTATGTCGCGATAGCTTCGCACGCGTGCCGCCAAAACGAGGATGGCATGGCGGGACGAGACATAGTCAGGAAGGGTAGATAGTGCCGAAACACGTGGGGCGTGATCCGGCGCGCGGGCGATCTCGCGGCCACAGTCGATTCCAGATGGGCAGCATGCTGCCGCACGCGTTTGTAGATCCCGAACCGCGTCAGCGGACGTCCGGTCGCTGACGAGAACACCGGCGCGCCGGGATCGGTGACGTGCCCGTCCTCGAGCAATCGGCGCAGCACCCGAGCGGTCTCCTCCCAAAGTGGACACGTGCGCCACTTGTCCCCCTTACGTGGAGCCGCACGTGCGGCGGCGTGGTGAGCGAGACATGCTCCACACGAAGATCCGCGATTTCCTGCACCCGCGCGCCGGTGTTATAGAGCGTCAGAAGAGGGCATGATCGCGGAGCGCCTGCCGACCCTGGCGAGGCAACTGCACGAAGAGCGTCGCAATCTCTGTCCGATCCAGGAAGCGCATCTCCGGCAAGGCAAAGATCGCGTGGTACGTCGGCCCGCGATACCGACTCCGGTTGTTATCGGGAAGTTGCCTAGCGACATCCAAGAGCTGGCGCGCGAGCGGTGGATTGAAGAGGAACGGCAGGCGACGCGCAGTTTCGGGCCGCGAGCGCGCCTGCACCGGTGACACCGCGATCACCTGCTGGCTGACGAGCCAGTCGAAGAGGCGCCGCACCACGCCCAAGAGGTGGTTGTACCCTTTTGGCGCGCGCCTTGGTCGGGAGGTTAGAAACCGGTCGATCGTGTCCGTCGTAATGTCGTCGATCATCGTGATGTCGTGGTCGACCAGAAACCGATCGAACAATCGGAGCGTGCGATCCTCCGAATGGAATCGACAACCGAGCGCGCGCGGCGGTTGTTTTCGGAGACTCCCCATTGCGCTTTCACCCACCCGTTGACGAGCAGTCGCTGCAGCGCGGGATAAAGCGCGCTTTCGCCGACATTCAGGACGTCTTGTGATGTGATGTGTATGTACTCGGCGATGGCGTAGCCATGTTTCGAGGTTGTCCCCGACGCCAGCGTGCGCAGGATGAGCAGCTCTAGAGCAAGAGCTGCAGAACTGGTGGTTGCGAGCGTCCGGAACCAACCCTTTTTATCGCGAGTACGCCGATCTGGCGACCGACCCCTCGGCGCATTTCTGCAACTACTGGCGAGTAATCTGCTAGTCCAGTGTGGCGGCTCGATTCGCCTATGGTTCTATAGCGCGGGCTTCGACTAGCGCGAGCGGCCTAAGGTTCAACACAAGAGATTGCGACTCTTGATTTGGTCTCTAACCTGAAGGCTGGGTCGCAGCGTACGCGCGCTTTTAGTAGACATTCTAGGTGAGTCTACCATCGCGAGCGAGAATCCCTTGCCGGGAATCGTGATTTCGGGTCGCGGCGGGCACTGCACCTCTCCACGTGCGAGCGCTCCGAATGACATTTCCATCTCCCGAAGCAGGTCGCCCGGGTCGAGATATTGCGCGACGTCGGCGGCGCTTAGACTGAGCACCTCCTGCGGACCTTTTCGGACTTCGAAAGCGGCCTTTGTCATACTTGAATCTGATCGCCTGAACGGCCATGCGGACCGCGCCGTCGCACGCCGGGACTAAACCACTCGGACATCTCTCCGTCTCTAGAATCTTACAGTTACGAGCGCGCCATGCGGCCACTTTTTGGGGATTATGATACGTGTCGTAATCTCCTGCGATCACGTACGAGTTCGTTCCGGCACGCACAGGTTTTCGCCAAGCCCAAGTAAACACCGTCACCGACCTCCTACAGCCGAAAGGCTCGGGGCATCCCTGGCGTCTGTGCTGGGAGAGCGGCCGGAAGTCCGGTCATCAGGTAGCAGAAACTCGTGTTCTCACTGCGCCTTGAGCCGCGCAACGAGTCGTCGGTCAGTTAGAATTCGACTTCGTGATAGTCGCATCGGCGAGCTGTCGGTGTCGACGGCCAAGGTGCCCGCCAGCCCTGAGGTCGTAGGTGGCGGATTGAGGGGCTCAGCACCACAGCAAGGTGCGTGGCCGGCAGAGCGCGAGTGTCATGAAAACCGATTATAGGAATGTACTGGGACAGCTCGCCGCCTTCGTCGCCGCCGCGGAATGGCCGCGCACCACTGACCACCCGGAAGGAACACGCTCTATGAAGCCACCGCTCGCGATCGGTATTGCGCTTCTTGCGCTTGCGACGCTTGCACCTCTCGCGCCGGCCGCCCGCGCGCAGGGAGGGGACATTCAACCCGACCTTCGAATCTTTAGAGAGGCGTTGTTGCGGCACAGGCCGGTCTACAGGTTCGATTCAGATGAAGACTACTTCCCGCTGCGCGTGAATGCTGTGACCAACAATCCCGACAACCGACTTGAGCGCGAAAACGATGATCTGATCGTCGAGCGACGAGAGGATGGATCCGGTCTCAACATTCGCTATCTGCGCGGCAGCAGGTACCCGAACGGCGATGAGGTCCGAGATGATGACCGCATCAACTTGCGCGGTAACGATGATGAGGAGTACCTGAGAGACGCGCGAAGACTCCAGGCCAATCTCAGCCTGTTCAATCGTGTCTACGCGCGCGTCGTTCCAATCCTCAACGACACCGGGCGCGTGGCCGTCGGCGCGTGGCTGCAGTACTGGGTCTTCTACTACTACAACTCCTTCGAAAAGCAGGGCATCGGCAAGCACGAAGCCGATTGGGAAATGATCCAGATTCGCGTCAACGATGAGGCGCGTCCGATCTTTGCGAACTACGCGCAACATGAGGACGGTTCGGAGTGCGCGTGGGCTGACATGGAACGCGTCGGGCGGCGACGGCAGCGTCCGGTTGTCTACGTCGGTGGTGGATCGCACGCCTCGTACTTCACCCCTGGCGGACACGATACCGCCGGCATCGGCGGCGATCGCGCTGACGGCAATGGGTGGCACGACCGGACGGTGAAACTGCGCACCATCGAGTCCACTATCCCGATGTGGCTCAACTGGCCCGGATACTATGGCGCTTCGTTGGGCGCCGTGGATAGCCCAAGGGGCCCCGCGTTCCAGAGCGACAAGTTCTGGCATCCCGCAGAGTTCGCGCGCGCGACGCGCGAGCACGATCGCTGCCGCTGAGATCATGAAGAAGCAACTCACGGTACTCGCGGCTCTCCTCTGTCTGCACGGTCACGGCGCGGCGGCGCAGTCCGGCGCCGGTGCCGACTTGTCCATCACGGTCGACGCGTCCGCTGAAGCGGTGATGACCGGATCGGAAGTCGTCTACACGCTCACGGTCACAAACGAAGGGCCGGACGCGGCGTTCAATGTCAGGGTGGACGACACGTTACCTGCGGAAACGACCTTTGTTTCGTGCGCTGCGAGCGGCGGCGGTGCCTGCGAGGGCGAAGGGAACGCGCGCACGGTCGTGTTTCCCGGGATCGCGGCCGATACCTCTGAAACCGTCACGCTGGTCGCGCGTGTCAATTGCGCCGTCGAAGATGGCGAGGAGATTGCGAACACAGGCACCGTACGATCGCCCACGCCGGATCCGGCCGGTCCTGAGGCGGACAACGAAACGGTCTTCATCGATGCGGGGAATCCGCTGCCCGTGATCGTCAACGCCAGCGCGACGCCGTCGCTGCTTTGGCCCCCCAACCACCAGATGGCGAGCGTGACGGTCGACTACGAGATCGTGGATAACTGTGGGCCTGTAGAGGTCGACCTGCAGGTGACCAGCAATGAAGTGGTTGACGGCACCGGCGATGGACACACCAGTCCCGACTGGTTGGTGATCGATGCGAACCACGTGCAGTTGCGGGCCGAACGGTCCGGCGGGGGCTCAGGCCGTCTCTACTCTGTCACGATTACCGCGGTCGACGGCGCGAATCAGAGCGGCGCGGCGGCAGTGGACGTCCGCGTACCGCACGACCAGCGACATTAGATAGATTATCCCGTCCAGCCGATGGGCTCGGCCGTGACGTTCCTGGAGTCCCCGCCGCCATCGGAGGAGGAACGCAGAAAGATCGCTCACGTCAATGCGAGTCGATGTTCGATCTTTCGCGGTAACCGACACGACCTGACGGGCGACGCAAGCAGCGTAGGCGCTCGCGGTGGCAAAGGTTGCGCAGTTCGTCCTGGACGACATTACTGATTGCGGCGCAAGTCGTGACGAACCGCGGGCACGAGAGTAGCCGAAGACGGCTCCTAAGTGACGACGCGAATTGTGATAGGACTGTGATAAGTCGGCCTCAAAACCTCGAAGAATATCGAGGCTTACGGAGGCACACCGAGTGATCGCTCGGGGAAGGTTAAGTCGCTGATCGCGTATGCGTCAACGCGCTTCGGCGTTACTCAGTGTGGCGAGATGTGCCGGTCGGCCTACATTGGGCGCTCGCGGTCCGTGGAGTTTTGTCGATGGAGTGGAGTCACGCACGCTTGGTAAACATCGCGACCTTCCCGGCGTCGTTCCCGGCAATGATCGCGTTCAACTGACGCTCCCACGTCTCCAGCGCCGTGCGCTTCTCTGCGTCGTACGAATGCCGATCGTAGATGGCCGTGACGCCCTTCTCCGCATGGTTCAACACCTTCGACACCACGAGCCGCGACACACCGGCCGACGTCATCATCGAGGCCGCTGTGCGCCTGAAATCGTGCGGCCGCATATCCTTTAGGGAGAGGCCATCGAGCACGCCGCGCCGCTGGCGGGTGCCGCGAACGCCGACGAACACGTCACCCTCTATCGGTTATCTGCACGCATAACTTGCTGCACGTCGTTGAGAATCTTGATCGCCATGGCCGTCAATGGCACCCGATGCGGCATCTTGTTCTTGGCGTGCTCGGCGGGAATAGTCCACCAGCCGCCATCGAGGTCAACATCCTGCCAGCGCAGCGCAATCACTTCCCCGCCGCGCTGTGCCGTCACCAGACGCAACTTGAGCGCCGCCTGATTCAAGGCCAGGTGCCTGCGGGTCGTGGCGTCTGCGTCCTCCGGGGCCAGTTTTTCGAGCCACTCCCAGACGGCACGCAATTCATCAGCGGTCAGAACACGTGTGCGTGACTGCTCCGCGCTCGGTCGCGCCATGCGCTGAGCAGGGTTCGCGTCGATCCATTCGACGTCGATCGCGAAGTTCAGCATCTTACGCACCAGCGAGAGGACGCGATTGGCGAGCACAGGCGCGCCACGTTCCACGATCGCATCGAGGAAGTCGCGTACGTCCGTGCGACGAATCGACGCGACAGGCCATCCTTCCAACCGTCAAGTTCTTGCCGAATCATGCGCGCGTCGCCGCGCCAGCTTCGCTTGTGACGCTTCGCGTGCTTCTCCACATACAAGTCGGACAATGCGCCGAACGTCTGAACCTTGGCGCGCTGACGGTCTGCGGCAGGGTCACGGCCGACTGAGGCCGCCCGTAGCTCGTGCAGTGCTTCATCGCGTGCCTTCGCCAGCGTCTTGGTCGGATACGTACCAAGGGTTGAGCCGCTTGAGCCGTTTGTCAGCGTTCCGCTAGATTAAGACGAACGATTTGGTACAGAGGGTCGTTGGTTCGATCCCAACACGGCCCACCATTCGACTCCCAGGCTTCGCAGCCTCGCTCATGGCGGGCCGGGGTACCTTCATCAGCCGCGCCACCCCGCGATTGTCTACATCTTGAAATGCGCTGATGGCGCTCTTTATGTCGGCCACACCGCAGACATCGATGTGCACTTGCGAGAGGATGAAGAAGAAGTTGGGGGTCAATTCACATCTTTACGTCGGCCCGTTACGCTCGTACACACGGAGCGACACCCGTCACAAGCAGCCGCGTCGGCCCGCGAGAAGCAAATCAAGCGATGGACACGCGCGAAGAAGGAAGCACTAATTGCAGCCAAGGCTCAAGACCTTGCCCGGCTGAGCCGCAGGCGTGTGTTCGCACGGTAAGATTCCATAGACCACAACTTAAACCCAAGGAGACCACATGCGTCGTCTGATTTTCTTGGCCGCAACACTTACGATTGCGGCGTTTATGAGCACAAGTTACGCGCAGAAAACCACGGAATTAGGCAAAGGCGGGGGCGGCAGCCCTCACGTGCGCAGCGAGTGGACCATCGACGGCGCCAACCTCGCCATCGAGTACGGCCGCCCGTTGCTGAAGGGCCGCACCCCCGGTAAGGACATCGATCCGTACGAAGGCAAGGAATGGCGAACTGGCGCTGACGAGCAGACCACGCTGATCACGAACAAGGCGCTCAAGTTCGGCAATCTCTCGCTCCCAGCGGGGCGCTACGGGCTGCACACCATTCCCGTCAAGGGTCAGTGGCAGCTGATTGTGAGCAAGCGCGAAAAGGGATGGGGCATCCCCTACCCCGCCGGCGAGGATCTCGGCCGCGTGCCGATGACGATGGGCAAGCCGGCGAGTCCTGCTGACCAACTCACCATCTCGATTGACGACACGCCCGCGGGCGGCACGCTCCATATCGACTGGGGCGCGACGCGCGCGAGCATTCCGTTCACGGTTGGATAACGCACTGACAGTCGATTAGTTTCGCGGCTGAATCAATGAACAAATGCGGAACTGGCGGCTTTCGGTAAGACGAGGGAAGAGTTGAAGACGCCGTAGCCGCGCGTGGACCCATGCGCGGCCTGTTCTCGTCATTTTTTGCATATTTCCTCACGCCGGCCGGACTCGTCGCGCTTGGAGTTCTCGACTCGTCGCTAATTTTCTTTCTGCCGCTGGGGATCGACGTCACGCTGATCATCCTCGCGGCCTGGCGCTCGGAGCTGTTTTGGCTCTATGCCCTCGCTGCCACGGCCGGTTCCGTCATTGGTGCCGCGCTCACGTACTGGATCGGTCACACGATCGGTGAAGCGGGCCTTGCCCGCTTCATCAAGCAGTCACGGCTCAAACGTGTGCAGCAGCGCGTCAGCCGTTCGGCCGCCGCCGCAGTGGCCGCGCTCGCCGTCATCCCGCCGCCCTTTCCGTTCACGGCATTTGTGCTCACCAGTGGCGCCTTCAAGCTCGATCGCTGGCGCTTCTTCTCGACCCTGGCTGCGGTACGTCTGTTTCGTTTCGGCGTCGAAGCGGCACTTGCCGCCCGGTTCGGAGGTCGACTTCTCACCTGGATGGATTCGACGGTCTTCGAAGTGGTGGTCGCCTGCATCATCACACTGGCCATCATTGGCACACTGATCTCGGCAATCGCCTTCTATAGAGGCGCTCACGCCGGTCGTGGCACTATCTAAGTAAGCGTTGCCATAGGCGGCCTTTCGCCGAATCGAGCGCTAACGTGGGCGGTTCGCGCTTCGCTCGAGCTGCAACAGTTCCCGCGTTGCGGCGTGCTGCGGCGCGGTGAGCACGCGATGCGGGTCGCCCTCCTCGACGACGCATCCGCCGGCCAGTACTACGACGCGCGTCGCCGCATCGCGAACGAACTCGTCGTCATGGGATGTCATGAGCAGCGTGCGTCCTTCCGACGCAAGCTGCCGAAGCGAATCGCACAGCTCATTGCGTCTCGCAGGGTCGAGCGACGCCGTGGGTTCGTCGAGCAGCAGCACCGGCGGATCCACCGCCAGCGCCCGCGCAATCGCAACGCGCTGCGCTTCGCCTCCAGAGAGCTCGCGCGGAAATGCGTTGGCGCGGTGGCCCACGCCGAGCTCATCGAGAAGTTCGCGCGCGCGCCGTTCGGCGTCGGCACGCGGCTTGCGCTGGACGTGAACCGGGGCCAGGCAGATGTTGTCCAACGCGGAGAGGTGCTCGAACAAGAAGTGGAACTGAAACACCATGCCGACGCGCTGATGCAGGGCGTGCCGCGCGCGGCGTGGGTCCATGCGCGCGCCGATCGTGGCCGTGTCGACGCGAATCTCGCCGGCGTCAAACCGTTCGAGTCCGGCGATTGAGCGCAAGGCGGTCGTTTTGCCGGACCCGGACAGCCCCATGAGCGCCAGGACTTCACCTCGCTCGACGCCGAGATCGATGCCGCACAGAATCTCGCGCGCGCCGCGAGAGAGACGAACTCCCCGTAGCTCGACGAGACTCATTCGGACCCCGCCTTCCACTGCGCCTCGAGACGGCGCGCGAGGTGTGCGAGCGGCAGCGAGAGCGCAAGATAGAGCGCCGCGCAGAGCGCGCCCGGGATCACCCAGCTGCCGATATTGGCCGCGAAAATCTGCGTCTGCTTCGTCAACTCGACAACTGTGATCACCGACACCAGCGACGAATCCTTGAGCAGCGCCACAAAGTCGTTCATCATCGGCGCCAGCGCAATGCGGAGCGCCTGCGGCCCGCGAATCAGACGGAGGATCTGCAGCTCGCTGAATCCGAGAATCCGGCCCGCCTCGAGCTGTCCTCGCGGGATCGCGTCGAGCGCGCTGCGGTAGATCTCGCTTTCGTACGCGGCGTAATTCAGAGCCAGGCCGATGAGAGCGGCGACAAACGCCGGCAATAGGACGACCGACGACAGGCCGTAATAGATCACGAAGAGCTGCAGCAGCACCGGCGTGCCACGCATGACCTCGACGTAAAACGTCAATACGCCTCGCGTGATGACATCGCCATAGACGCGACCGGAGGCAATGGCGATGCCGAGGGCGACGGCGAGGGCCATGGCGAGGCACGAGAGCACGAGCGTGACGCCGGCGGCACGAAACAAGGCCGGCAGGTAGCGTTTGGTGATCTCCCAAACCCGCACACGCGCGGCTACTGGCCGCAGATTCGGCTCGAGGGTCTGTCCCGTTTTCGGATCCAGCGTACCTGGGTCCGCAACGCTTGCGTACAACTGAGGCTGATCCTCGTTCCAGACATTCCATTTTCGAAAAATTGCCTGGAGCCGGCCGTCCGCCATGCTGCGGCGAAGCACGTCGTTGACCCGATCGCGCAGCTCGATGTTTTGCGGCGCGGTGATGATCACGTAGTGACCGAGCTCAACCGCGCCAGGCTGCGTGTATAGACCTTTGCTGCGCGTCATCGCGCGCGCGGCAAGAACGTTGTCGAGCAACACGGCATCGACGCGGCCGATCAGCGTATCGCTGTACGGATGCACGTCATCGTCGTAGGACACGGGGATGATGCCATGCGCGCGCTCGGCCTCGAGCAGAATGTCGTAGGCAATGGTGCCCCCGAGCGTGCCGACGCGGCGGCCGCGCAGATCGGCCAGCGTTCGATACCTGTCGCGATCGGCTTCGCGAACGGTCAGCACCTCGCGAAAGCGGTAATACGGGATCGAGGTGGCCACCGTCGCGCGTCGTGCCGGCGTGTCTTCGATTCCGCTCAGCCCGATGTCAAAGTCGCCGCGCATGGCCGACTGATCGAGCGACGTGAACGCGACCTGCACGAACTGTGGGCGCCGCCCGAGCTCGCGGGCGATCAACTCGGCGATTTCGACGTCGAAACCAACAAGCTTTTGTGGATCACTCGGGTCTGCTTCAACAAACGGCGCACCGCCTTCGGCATCGCCGCCCCATTGAAGGGGCGCTTGCGCCTGCAAGGGCGAGACAAGAACCAGCAGCCACAGCAGAACGTAATGACGCGGCTCGAGCGGCGCCGCGCGGCCATCGTTCACCGCAGCTCGGTCCACACTTCGCGTCTCACGAGATCGCGCAATTCCGCGGCCCGCGTGCTGTTGGCTTTCCGCTGCGCTTCATCCGGCACGACGCGCGCGGTTGCCGCGTCGAGTCCGGCGCTCAACTTCTCCACCGCCGCCATGGTTTTCAAACGGAAGATACGCAAGTGGGTCCAATCCGGGAGCGCACCATCGGGGCCGGGTGTCGGCATGACCGTTCGGACCTCTTCGAACACGCCCGCGCGCCGCGCGTCCTCGTCAATCGGCACGGCAACTTTGGTGATGTAGTCGTTGTATTCCTGTACGCGTCCGAGCCGCGCGCGCCAATAGTACGCGACAAACGCGGCCGGCTCCGCTTGAAATGCGGTGGCTTCTCCGGCGAACAGAATTGCCAGCAGGATCACGCGGATCTGCATCGGTCCTCCAGGTGCACGTAGCATACCCGGCTTGCTTGCGGAGCCGCAGAAATCCGCGTGCTATAGTTGAATGTTCGTCGAGTGCAAATGTTCGCCCTGTTGCGTCCCCATCGTCCAGAGGCCTAGGACGCCGGCCTTTCACGCCGGTAACGCGGGTTCGAATCCCGCTGGGGACGCCATACCTTCCGTAAACACGATCCCTTGTAGCAACCGATCGAATTTCGCGCGGCCCGTAAACTCGTAGCGTCGTTCGTCTCGGTGCGGTGTCCACGCTATCCGACCATCCAGCAGGCGCCCGAGAATCTGCCGTGCGATCGGTGTCTGTCGGCGCAGCAGGTCGCGCCACTCTGTGAGCCGTGCTTGCAGCTCGCGCTCGACTTTCCGCATGTCGAACGTGCCTACGTGGACAAGGTTCTCTAGCGCCGATAGCTCCTGCTGCACGCGTCGGCGATCCTGCTCGCACCGCTTCATCGCGCCCGCCAGCGCCTCGACCGGGCCCGCCGCAGCGACGGCTGCGACATACCGCGCCCTGGGAGCGGAACGCCTTGCTGATACACGGTCATCCCGATGCCGCGTTCAAGATCGCGGCGGTCGTGGTCAACAGGCTTCCCGCCCGGCTGCTTTCCTCTTGCGCGCGAGCATTTCGATCGCGGGACGCTGTTGCTTCGTGGCGAGTCGCACAAGCGGATGCGCTGCGTCGATAACCTTCAGCAGCGCCGCCGCGCCTTTGTGAATACGACGCAGATCGGCCGTCGCTCGGGGCAATTCGTGGTCGCGAGTGACGCGAGCACTGCGGGCGTTTCGCTCGTAGAGCGCCGCATGCTGCTCCAGCTCCGTGATCACTTGATCGCGGTACCCGAGACGATGGAGATCGTCTCGAACATCGGAAGGGAATTGGTAAGGCAACGCCGCTCCGCGTGCAGCTCCGCGCGAGATGATCGGCGGCAACGGGCGCGGAGAGTCGGGCGTTCGGTGATCAGCCTAGCCGCCGAACCAATACTGCTCGGGTGTTTTCATTGCCGCTTTCTTCCTCCGTGTGACCCACGCCCTACGAGCAGCAGCCTTTACCCTTGCGCTTCTTCGCACTTTGCGCCCTGCCGCAGTGTGCTTGCGCTTTTGCTGCAGCTTTTTTGCGGCGAGCGACCTAGCTTCCGCAGTGCGGGGCGGCCATTGGTTTCTCCTTGCGATTGAGCGTAGCCGTCAGCCCCCCGGCGAAAGCCTTAACGTCATCGTTGTCGGTTCAACTAGACTCAGCAGCAGAAGGTATACGCGAGCAGGACCACATTCATGAACTATTGGCTGGACTTGTTCACGGGCGACACTTGGCAGCAGTTCCAGGACGCGGGCGGCTCGATCACTGGTTTCCGCAAGACAATGGCGCGATACAAGAAGCAGCCGGACGACGTCCTGTTGTGTTATCTGACCGGCGTCAAAAGGTGGGTGGGCGCACTCGAAATCGTCCGCCGCAGCGATGACACGACGCCGATCTGGAAGATCGATGAGTTTCCTTTTCGCTTTTCCGTGAAGCCGCTAGTCATTCTCGATCCGGAAACGGGCGTTCCACTAGAGCACTTGGAAGGGAAACTCGACTTTTACCAAGGGCCGCAGGACCGAGGAGGGTTCAAAGGGTTCTCCGTATGAGCCCTAACTGTTTCCGTCGTTCAAAAGACGGTGATCTTATTCTGGAACTTTTGCAGCAGGCGCAGGCCAACCCTGTGAAGCGCGCCGTCGATCAGAGACTTCTTCGCAGGCGACCCTCATATATCAAAGTTGACATACCGAAAGGGAAAACGACGATATCGACAGTCGTGTCGGTGCCCGAGCCCGAGCCCGAGCCGTCCCCGACCGTCGCGACGCCAGAAGAAGTAGTTGCTACGACGCGTCACACAGAGATCCAATACAACTTGCTGCAGCTCGGAATTGATTTGGGACTCGACGTCTGGGTCGCCAAGAACGACCGGACGAAAACCTTCAAGGGCGTAACACTCGGCAAGCTTCCGCGGATGCTCGATACTTTGCCGACTCAGTTCAACGTTGCGACCACCAAAACTGTTGAACTGATCGACGTGCTGTGGCTGAAAGGACATTCGATCGTCGCCGCTTTCGAAGTTGAAGCCACGACCTCCGTTTACTCGGGCTTGCTCCGGATGAGCGATCTGCTCGCATTGCAGCCAAACCTCGATATTCGACTGTATGTCGTGGCGCCAGACGAGAGGCGCTCAAAGGTGGAGCAAGAGATCCGACGACCGACATTCGTCTATCGTGAGAAACCCCTGCCAGACACTTGCGGGTTCGTTTCCTTTGACTTGCTCGTAAAGACGGTCGAAGGGCTGCGGGCGCTTGGCGTGGCGCAGTCGCTCAACCCAGACTTCTTGCTGAACCTCGCCGAGTTTTTCGATGAAGCCGAAGACGACGAGGAATAACGCGCAGCGAAAACTTCCCGCGCGGTTGCGCCTTAATCGCCTCGACATCCTGCTCGCCGCGCTGCGGGGTACTGGAGACTCGCCACTTCAATTTCGCCTACGCAGCCGATGGTGAAGGTCTCTCCAACTACGCGGCAAGTCTGATGCTTCCGCAGAACTCGCACGAAGCCGCAAGGACAGGCAAACTACGGAAGGAGCGAGGACCCGCTGGGGACGTTCTCATGTGGACCACGGGGAACAAGCCAGAACAATCGATCTGCGCGCGCCACGGCACGCCGGCGGACGTTGGATAACTCGCTGCATCGGGGGATGCCATGAGAATCCGCACCGTGCTCGCGCAGATGGCCTTCCCCTTCCGCCGCGCCGCTGAGCAAAGATAGATTGACACCGGCGTCCCACGCCGCAGAAGGGCTGATGGACCTCGGCACGCTCGGCGGCGACAACAGTTATGCGTACGACATCAACGACGTCTCCACGTACAGCGTCGATCCTTATTTGGACCGCGCCGACAGCCAAGAGCATGCGGTGCGAAAATCCTAGAGGACCTCCGTCGCGTGCGAGAGATTGACTGGAATTCGCGTATTGTTTCTCGCCGATTACTGCCGCGCGCGCACGGCTTGCACGACGACGTTGTCCACCGAGACGCCGCAGGTGTGGCCGGGCCGCACATCGGCGCATGTTGCAAACGCATCCTGCGCGAACTCGAAGCGGAGCTGCAGGCGCCGTCCGGCCGTTCCGGGCAGCCGTGCGTGCACGTGCTTCACGCCACCGGAGTCACCCGCCCACGCTGACATGTCTTCGAAATAGCTCGGGTCCGAATTCCGTGGGAAGTGCTTCGGGTAATGGAACAGATCGCCCGTGGTGAAGTCCTCCGCGAACGCCTCGAACAGGTAGCTGAAAAGCGGGGCCGGCGCGGGAACGACATCGGTAATGCGCAGGAAAAAGCCGTCGTACGCCTGCACGTTGAACGCCGGCTCGTCCTCCGTGTCCGTGCAGATGTCCATATCGATCGTCACCCACTGGGCATCGCCCGGCACATCGAACTCCGGGGAAATCAAGCGCTCCCAACGCGACGGGGATTCTCCCGCGGGGCCGTCGTTCGCGTTGGCGTGGAACGCGTAACGTCCGGCCTGGCCGCAGAAGCCCGATGACGACACGAACCATGGCACGGTGTTGGCGCCGGCGCCATGCGCCGCGGCCCATCCGGCCGGCGCGCTCTCGAAATCCTCGGCGAGGGGAGTCGTCGCGATCGGCGTTCCGGTGCGCAGCGTATGTTTCAGGAGAATGGTGCCGTGCTCGGCGCTCTCGACCGTGAGGACCAGTTCGACGTCGGTGCCCGCGACGAAGGTGCTGTCGAACGCGACAGCGAACGGCCGTCTGTTGGTGGTCACACCGCCCGGATCGACGTTTGGAAAATCACCCTTCGACTGCAGGACGATGACGCCGGGGGTCGTGGTGGAGAGCGTCGAGTGAATGCCTCGCACCTTGGTGGCATAGAGTGGATTCACGACGTAATTGCGCAGCGTGATCCGCAGCGAAGCCGTCTCGCCGCGGTCAATGAAGCCATTGCGGCCGCTGTCGGACGCGGCCACGGACTCCAGGCGCAGCGAGGCCGCCTTCACCTTGTGGCGATCCTGCGGAATGCGCCGGACCAAAATGTCGGGCACGGAGAAACTGCCACTGCCGCCCGGGTCGGCCAGACCCCCCGGCGGTGGATACGTGTACGAAAATGCGGCCAGGAATGCCCCATCCTGCGCGACCGACATGTTGTAGTCGCCGAGGTTTGGTTGGCTGGTGCCATTTCCCCAGCCAGCGCGGAACGGGCGATCCGACACCGGCATCGGCTGCTCCCAGGTGACTCCGCCATCGTCGGACCACGTCCACACAATCTCGGTGAGATCGCCTGAAGTCGCGACACTCTGGTCGTACCACGCGATCGAGACGCGTCCCGTGTTGCGGTCCACTGCCATTGTCGGAAACCACTGCGCACGGTCCAGGCCAGGGTCGACGTTGAGGAGCTGCGGCTCGCTGAACGAGTTTCCGCCGTCGCGGCTCACCTGGAACGCGATATCCGCTCCGTCGTCGGAGTCGTTGTCGGCATACGCGACGTAAATAGACCCGCGATACGGGCCATGTGAGCTGTCGACCGCAATCGTGGGGAACTCGTGGACGCGATCATTGCCGAGCACTTGGTCCATGATTTTGAACGGCGCCGGAGCCAGGCTGCGCGGCGCTTCCCACGTGACACCGTTGTCGTGCGACCGCGCGTAGCTTGTCTGCCGCAGGGGGAACGGTAGGCCGCGGTCGCTCCAGACCAGGTGCACGTCATTCGAGCCCGCAGCGAAACGCGGCATCAGCGACTGGCCCCGGTTCCCGACGACCGTCCCCGCCGACCAGGTCGGCGGTGTCGCGGTGGCCGCGTCGTCGGAATAGGCCACCATGTTCTGCGGGCTCCCGCCGGAGTTGGCGATCGACGTGAAATTCGACCAGCCGATGATTACCCGCCCGGTGTCGGGATCGACATCGATGAACTCCTTGTCGGCTGAGTCGCGCGGGCTGCCGGCGGCGTTCACCTGGCCGTTGGGATTAGTCGCCGCCGTGACTTCGAATGGACCCTGCCAGGTGCGCCCGCAGTCGGTGGAGCGATGGATGGACATCGTCTGGACCGCCAGCCCCGGTGCTGGCGTTGCGGAGAACTTCTTCACGAGGATCGAGCTGTAGATGAACGTGCAGCCTCCCAGATATTTGACGTCGGGATCGCCAAACACCTGCGGCAGGCGTGTTGCGCCGATGGTGTCGTCCCCCGGCGTCGGAAGCTGGCCTCCGTCGTGGAACGTGGTACCCCCGTCGTCGGACCACATGAAGCCGGAGAGGCTGATCGGATTGAGCGCAAACCCTCGGAAATCGTTGAAGCCGACGACGATGTGCTGACCCGTTGCATCGACGGCTATCGCCATTTCGGACTGCGTGTTCGCGGCTGGCGTTTCCTCGCTGCACACCGCTGCGGCGCACGTCTCGAATTGCGTGTCACCCAGATCGGAGACGGCCGCGCGCGCTCGCTCTGCCAGTGCGCCCATCGTCGACAGCCTGGGTGCCTCGGCGACATGCTTGTTCGTTTTCGCCGACCCGACGGCCGACGCCGCGATAGCGCACACCGCAATCAGGACCATCGCCCTGCGCTTCATAGGTCCCTCCAAACGTGTTAGATGGGTACGGGACGTAAGGTGCCCACCACAGAGACGCGCTATTATCGGCGCTTCGATGTGACCGTCAATACAAATCTTCGAGCGCAATCTTCGAGCCGCGGCACGGGCGATTTTTTGTCGCCCTAGCAGAGTCCTCCTGTACCAATCACGTCCCGCCCGCACCTGCTGGCAGCCCCGGATTGAGCTGAGGTGAATCGGCGCCGGATGCATCGTTCATGGACGAGCACCTCAAGTGAACGGTCCCCACGGTTCTCCCGCTTGACGATGTAGGTCACGTCGTAGTTGGTGGCCAGGCCTCCTATCTCTTCGTCCTCCGCAACCGCGCGCGGGTCGTCCTTCTGCGCCAGCATGCGGAGCTTAATCGTGTCTGCCGACGTTCCTACGCAGCGATCAAAATGCCCGAAAGGTTTCGCAAAACGCGTGGTCGACGAGGTTCGAATCCGGCTGGGGACGCCACATCTTGTATTCCGCCAAACCATCAATCAGTCCGGTCTTCACAACGGCATCCGCCTTAACATAATCAGGCCGCGTGCTCTCGTCGTAGAGGACAAGCGGACCAATCAAGCGACGAAGCAGCACGCGGGCGACCTTGGGCTCGGAGCGCGGCGTGGCCCCTCCATTCGGTTGCCCGCTGGGTCAACGCATCGCGCAATTTGTCGATGTTCGGCTGCTCGAGAGGAACGCACACGTTCTTCGAGTCTTCTGATCTCAAGTCGGCGGTGAGCACCGCGTCTCGATCGTTGTGCGCTTTACCGTCTTGATCCATGATAGCGTCGAGTGCGTCATCGTAAATTTAAGCAAGAAGTCGACGATCGGAGCCAAGTATCGGGAATCGCTTCGGATGATAGCGCGGCGGCTTCAGCGTCAATGTGGACCGCCTCGTTGTCGTGCGCCGCGATCGTCGTCCTGTGCCTGGCGGTCGGCCTGCCGACGCTGCGGAGTGACAACTACTTTCTCAGCGACGATTTCGGCCTCGTTCAGCATCTGCATGGTCTCCCCGCCGAGCGCCTGGTGTCGTACTTCGTGTCGGATTGGACCGAGGGCATCTACGGCTTCGTGTTGGACGAGCTCAGGCCGTTTCTGGCGTTCACCTATTGGCTCGACGCTCGCCTCTTCGGCCCGATTACTGTCAGCGGTTACCACGCCACCAATCTCGTCCTCCATCTGCTGAACGCACTGTTGGTGCTGGCCATTGCCCGGTCGATCGCTCCTCGAGAACCGGCCTTGGCCGTGCTGGCGGGCTCGCTCTTCGTGCTCATGCCGAGCCATGCCGAGCCTGTCTCATGGATCAGCGGTCGCGTCGATTCGCTGGCGGCGCTGTTTTACCTGGGCGCGTTCCTGTGCTTCGTCCGCTTCCGACTCGCGAATCGTCACGCATGGCTGGTCGGCGCCCTGCTGATTTTCACGTGCGGACTGTTTGCAAAGCAGTCGCTCGTGACCTTTCCCTTGCTCATCCTGGCGTTCGATCTGTTCGGGCCGCACCTGAAGGACGCGACTGCTCACCGGTCGATCGCGCGATTATGGCCGCACGTGCCGCTCTTCGTGGTCGTGGCCTTGTACCTCGCGCTTCGCCATACGTTGTTCGGCAACGCCGTGCGTGAAGACCTCGTGACGGCATCGCTCATCAAAGACTTCCTTGTCCGTCAATACTTCTACGTCAAGAACCTGCTGCCGATCGCCAGGAGCTCGCCACCCACTATGAAGGTGGTCGCCGCGCTCCTGGCCATCGGTGTGCTGGCAGTCTGCGGGCGCTGGCTGCTCGCTCGACGCGACGCTGTTCCGCACGCGATGCAGCGCCTGCTCTTCTTTGGCGTGGTGTGGTACCTCATCACGGTAGCACCCATGGTGGTGACCTATGTCTCGGCGCGGCATCTCTACGTCACGTGCGCGGGTCTGAGCATCGCGATGGCATCGCTGATTCTGCCCGGAGACCCTGTCGAAGAGCGACGTCGGACGAACATCCGACCGGTGATGGCTGGAATTCTGGTGGCCCTTTACGCGTTGGCCTCGACATGGAACGTCTCCGCGTGGGTTGCCAGCGGCGTCGAGTCGCAGAGGTTTGCCGCGGCGTTGCCTCGCCTGCTGCAATCAGTGCCACGAGGCAGTCCGGTGCTCGTTGACGTACCCGAAGGGAATCGCGATGGCTATTTCTGGGCCTGGGCAATGCCGTTCGCCCTGCAGCCTCCCTTCACCTCCGAGGATCTGTACGATCAGTTCAAGATTATCGAGAGGCCCTACGTCTACTGCTGCCTTGCCCATCAATGGTGGGCAGCCAAGAAGGCGACGGTGACGTCCCTGATGGAGGCGCCGGTGCCGCAGCAGGTGACCTACATCGCGTTTGCGCCGCAGAACGGGGGAGCGCCTGTCGTCACCACACGGATGGTGGACGGGCCGGCGTTGAAGCGGCGCATCGAGGCGGCGCTGGGGAAGTCCGTCGAGAGCCTTACGACTAGCATTACGCCGGCGGAGGGTGAGCAGCTGGTTCGAGTTCTATTCGACCAAGGCGATCAGCTGGAGTGAACATCTCGAGCGAGCACGATCCTATCGGAGGTCACGGCCACGCAAAATATCGCAGAGCTGGTGCTTCGGGAACGCGAGAAGAGGGCGTCCATAAAGCGATGGCGACGTCTGCCGCTGCTGCTGTACGGAATCGTCCTCATCGGAGTGGGGCTTGCGGTTCATCTGGTCGGCACGATTGCTTTCGTTCTCGGTGACATGGTCGCGCCTGGGCTTGTGAGCCCTGTCTGGCCCGGCCGCCTGCTGGTCGTGAGCGGCGGATTAATCCTGCTGGCGACCGCCTTTGCGGCCCTGGACCTGCTGGTGCTCTTGCGCGAGAAGCGGCAGCGGCACGACGTCATAATGGAGCCGCCGGCGGTGCGCCAGCTGACGGTGGTGCTGACCGCCTTCAACGACCAGGAGAGTATCGGGCTGGCGGTCGACGATTTCCGAGCGCATCCGCTTGTGCGGCGTGTGATCGTGGTGGACAACAGTAGCCAGGACCGCACCGCCGACGTCGCCAACGAGCACGGCGCCATCGTCGTGCGCGAATGGCAACCCGGCTATGGCCGGTGCGTCTACCGCGCGCTGCAGGAGGGCCTGAGTTACAC
>JBKPDL010000124.1:0-13259 GCA_046727855.1 Acidobacteriota bacterium | reverse complement strand
CCAGACGCTGGGTACTATCACGGGCGAAGTGCGGGATTCCTCTGGCGCTGTCATCCCCGGTGTCACGGTCACCGTCACAAACAAGGCGACCAACGCGACGCGCACGGCTGCGAGCAACGAGGTCGGCCTGTTCGACTTTCCCGCGTTGCCGCCCGGGACGTACACGGTTAAGAGCGAGCTCGCCGGCTTCAAAACCGCCACTCGCGACGTTGAGTTGCAAGTGCAGCAGACGGCGCGCGTCAACTTCACGCTCGAGCTGGGCACCATCGCCGAGATGGCCACCGTCACGGGCGTCTCGCCGATGGTCGAGACGTCGAATGCGACCGTCGGCACAGTCATCGAGAACCGGCGCATCGTCGAGCTCCCGCTCAACGGGCGAAACTATCTGCAACTCGTGGCCTTGAGCCCGAACGTTAGTGCCGAGTTTGCGGGTCCGGGACAGGCGGGAGATCGGCAGGGCGGCTCGCGCGCCAACCAGCAGCTCTCGATTTCAGGTCAGCGCCGTGAATTCAACAACTACACGCTCGACGGCGTCGATAACACCGACGTCAATTTCAACACCTATATCTTCCTGCCGTCGGTCGATGCGCTCGAAGAATTCAAAGTGCAGACGGGCGTCTACTCCGCGGAGTTCGGGCGTAACGCCAGCCAAGTGAACGTCGTGACGAAATCGGGCACCAACTCCCTGCACGGCACGGTGTTCGAGTTCCATCGCGACGACGCGCTCGACGCCAGACCGTACGCATTCACCCTCGCGCAGGCGGCCGCACCGAAAGCGCCGTTCAAATGGGATCAGTACGGCTACACGGCCGCCGGTCCAGTGTGGAGGAACCATCTCTTCTTCATGTCGAATTTCGAGGGCTACCGGGATCGCAAGCAGTTCCAGAACACCTACAACGTGCCATCGACTGCCATGCGGAGCGGCGACTTCTCGGAACTGTTGGCAAACCTCGGCGCCGTCAACCCCCAGACTGGCCAGCCATCCGGGATCCTCGTCGATCCGACGCAGTGCACGGTCGTCGGCACGACGCGAACATGCGCGCCATTTCCAGGCAACATCATTCCCGCGAGCCGCATTCATCCCACTTCCACGCAGTTGCTCGAGTTTTATCCAGAGCCTAACTACGGTTCCGGCGGACTCGTCAACAATCACCTCGCGCTGCAGGATCGCAAGATTGACAAATACCAGTACACGCAGCGCATGGACGTGCTGCAGAGTTCAAAATCGACCTGGATGGGCCGTTACAGCTACGGTACGGAAAGCGAAGTGACGCCGGCGTTGAAGCTGAATGGGACCAAGTTGAAAAACCGGGTCCACCAGACCGTGGTTGGCAACACCTGGACGTTGTCTCCGACGGTCGTCAACGAATTCCGGTTCGGTTACAACTATTTCTTCAACACGTTCGGACGCGAGTTGGCGTTCGAGCGCGACGTCGTCAAGGAGCTGGGCATTCCGGGCATTGCGCTCAACCCTCCCGAGGCATGGGGCATCCCGGCCATCGGCATCACCGGGTTCAGCGGCTTTGGGGACAGCACCGAGGGACCGTATACGAACCGCAATCACGCGTTCGAGTTCAGCAACAACCTCTCCTGGATTCGCGGGCGGCACTCGTTCAAGGTCGGCGGCAGTATCCGCTACGACATGTACAACCAGGTCGGCAACCAGTTTGCGCGCGGCAACTTCCAGTTTCAGAACATCGCCACAGGGTATGCGTTCGGCGACTTCCTGCTCGGCTACGCGCAACAGACTGAATCAGCCGTGGCACTGGCGGTCACGAAGTTTCGCGCGCTCAGCCAAGCGTATTATTTCACCGACACGTGGAGGGTCAGCTCGAACATGACGTTGGATCTCGGGCTGCGGTACGAGTACACGCCGCCATGGCTCGACAAGAACGGCACGTTGATGAACGCCTCCATTCCATTTCACGACACGACGCCAAACGTGCAGGATCTCTCGCGCCATCCGGTGCTCGTGCGCATCGGCAGTGGCGACGTTTACGAGGACACGGTGCTTCGCTTCGCGCCGAACATTCAAGTGGCTCGCGACGGCCGACTGGGCGACCGCCTGGTTTTCGACGACAAGAAGAACTTCGCGCCGCGCGTCGGCTGGGCCTGGAACCCGAGCGAGCGGTGGTCGTTCCGTGCCGGCACCGGCATCTTTTATATGCAGGACACCGGCAACCCGCGCTTCGACATGGCGCGCAACCTGTCGGGACGCCGTCGTGACAACACGCTCCTGCTGACGCCCGACTTGACATTCGATGTGCCGTTCCGCGGCGTGGGGAGCGCCAACGACTGCGGCGTCGCGCCGCCGCTGGTGTGCCTGACCAACGTCTACGTGCTGGGCAACATGCCGAACCGCAAGACGCCGTACATGTGGCAGTACCTGTTCAACGTTCAGCGTGAGTTGGGCGGCGCGATGGCGCTCGAAGTCGGTTACCTTGGGTCGCATAGCTATCGCTTAGAGCGCATGTTCGACTGGAACGAAACCATTCCCGGAGTCACCGGATCCGTGCAGAGCCGCAAGCCGTATCCGGAATTCACCAAGGTTCAGGAAATCGGGAACGTCGCGGAGGCCAAGTACAACTCGCTCGCGGTCAAGCTCACACGCCGACTCCATAACGGATTCTCGGTGCTCGGCGGCTATACGCTATCGAAGTCGACGGACAACGGCAGCGGCATTCGCACGCTGAACGGCGACACGCTCTTCCCGCAGGACAGTTTCTGTCTCGAGTGCGAGTGGGCGTTGTCGATCTTCGACGTGCGCCACCGCTTCGTCGCCTCGGTGCTCTATGAGCTCCCGTTCGGCGAGGGGAAGCCGTACTTGCAGGACGGCCTCGCTGGCGCGATTCTCGGCGGCTGGCAGGTCAGCGCGATTACTTCTATCTCGAGCGGCTTTCCACGAAACGTGACCGTCGGCACCGATCGGTCGAACACCGGCGGCGGCCAGGATCGCCCGAACGCAACCGGCGAGGCAGTGGAGTTGCCGCGCGACCAGCGCACGGTTCAGCGATGGTTCAACACGAACGCGTACGTGATGCAGCCCGCAGGGACGTGGGGGAACGTCGGCCGGAACACGGTCACCGGACCGGGCATTACCAACGTCGATATGTCGATCATCCGCA
Source organism: Acidobacteriota bacterium (assembly GCA_046727855.1). Classification (GTDB taxonomy): domain Bacteria; phylum Acidobacteriota; class Vicinamibacteria; order Vicinamibacterales; family UBA2999; genus DASPWV01. The sequence continues at coordinate 10,134 of JBKPDL010000124.1, read as the reverse complement.
ACTTCAGGATGACGGACACGAAAACGCTGCAGTTCCGGCTCGAGGCGTTCAATGTGCTGAACCATCCGATCTGGAACGACCCGAATACGACGCTGACCAATCCGAATTACGGTTCGATCACGACCACGAGAAAACCGATGCGCGAGCTGCAGCTCGGTCTCAAGTTCGTGTTCTGAGCCGGAGCAGCGTCTCCAAGGGGCCTATCGCATCTTGCGGGATCCGCGGTTCGCCACGTCGAGCATCAGCTCTGTCGCTTACGACGTCGGGTTCGGTAACCTCTCGTACTTCAATCGCGCCTTCCGCCGGCACTACCAACTAGCCAAGGGCCCTGCCCTTGATATCCGGCTAACTCCGCGGCCCTTGGCTAGTTATTGTTGTTGGCTTGGCGCGCTCCGCGCGCCGTAGACCGTTATGCGGGTCCACAACGCGTACAAAATTCACGTCTGTGGCCGCATAACGGTCAAACGCCGTCTGACGTCAAAAACGGCGACAGGTTCTCACCGGGATTGATGCCGGCAAGCACCCTCGATACACTGCAGTCGATTGAGGCACGTGCCACATCGCGGAGATTCGCGGCGTTAATTCGTGCGAGCGTGAAATTGCGGAGACCTCTAGAGGGATCAAAACCGTGACTCCTCTCACACTGTTCCTGCTTCCCGTCGCGGCCACGCTGACTGCTTCCACGTTCGTCTCGGGCCAGCGCGCCAGCCGCGGCGGCAACCCAGACTTCGAGGGCATCTGGAACTCCGCGACGGCCACGCCTCTCGAACGTCCGGCGGCGTTGAAGGACAAACCATTTTTTACGCCCGAGGAGGCGGCACAGTGGGAACGACAGTTCGCGCAAAGCAACGAGGAACCGCCGCCTGACGCGGCAAAGAAGCGCACCGGAACCGGAACCTACAACACCTTCTACCGCGAGTTCGGCACGCGCACTGTCAAGACCCTGCGCACCTCGATCGTGACCGACCCGCCTGACGGCCGGATTCCGGCGCTCACGCCCGCGGCTGCCGAGATCAAACGTCGCCGGATCGAGCGCCAGCGGGCCTTTGAGAACCCCGAAGATCTAGGGCTTCAGGATCAATGCCTCGCGTTTTTGACGGCGGGTCCGCCGATGCTTCCGTATTCGTACAACAGCAACTACCAGATCGTGCAGACCAAGGATGCCATCGTCGTGCACGCTGAGATGATCCACGACGCGAGAGTCATTGATCTGGACGGCCGTCCACATCTTCCGCCGAGCATCAGGCTCTGGATGGGCGATTCGGTCGGTCACTGGGAAGGCAACACGCTGGTCGTCGACACAACCAATTTCAATGACGGCGGCGGTTTTTACGGCGACGCGGGCGGTAACTTCGGCTGGGACCGGAACCTGCACATGGTCGAGCGCTTCAGTCTTTTTGACGCCGACACACTGTTGTACCAGTTCGAGATTGACGACCCGACGGCGTTCACACGGCCATGGAAGGGTGAACTGACCATGACGCGGTCGACGGGCAACATCTACGAATACGCGTGCCACGAAGGCAACTATTCGCTCACCAACATGTTGAGGGGCTACCGCGCCGCCGAACAAAAGCGCGTCGGCGCGCCAATGCGCTGACCGCGCGATCAGACAGCGGGCTTCACCTGAACCATCCTGGACAGCGCACTCTGGTAGACCTTCTCGTAATCTCTCGCCATCCGCTCGACACTGAAGTGTTGTTCGACATGCTGGCGGCAGGTTCGAGCGGAGAACGGCGGCAGATCGTGGACGATTGCTGCCATTTCATCAATGTCATGACAGATCCAGCCGGTCGAGCCATGCGCGACGATTTCGCGAACGGATCCCCGGTCGAACGCGATGACGGGTGTTCCACACGCCATCGCCTCCAGCATCACCAGCCCAAACGGCTCGTTCCACTGGATCGGAAACAGCAACGCTTTGGCGGCTCCCAGCAGCTCGTTTTTCAGCACCGGATCGGCTTCGCCGACGTACTGCACCAGCTTGCCGTCGATGCGTGGCTTCACTGAGGACTCCCAGTAGTCCTGAAAATAGCGCTGAATCTGCGCCGCAATCAGCAGCGGCACACCGGTTCTGTACGCCACGTCGATCGCGATATCCACCCCCTTGCACGGTGCGATGCGTCCGAGAAAGAGCACGTAATCGCTCTTGCGTTCAGACATGCGCAAGCCGGCGCAGTCGATGCCGTGATGCACGGTGGTCAGTCGTGGTATCCGCTCACGCCGGCGTTGATCGTTGCTGATCGCGACGAACGACACCTCCGGATAGCTGCGGTAGACCTCTGAGAAGTCGTCGTCCTGCGGATGATGGAGCGTCAGTACCACGGAATTGCGGGCGTAGGACGAGAAGAACACACCGGCTATGTCGTTGAGATGAATGACATCAGCCCAGCACGCGGCGTCACGAACGGCCCACGCGCAGTGCCTCAGGTTGCGAAAGTGCCCGGTTGGACCCGACGGCGGGGGCCATTCACCCCGCGGATACAGCGCGCGCACCTCGAACGCCCCGTGGGACTCACCGTTCGCGTAGACGACCACGCGATGGCCGCGCCGGGTGAGCGCATTCGCCAGATCGGCGACGAAGAGCTCCGTTCCGCCGTATCGTGGTGGAGGAACGGCGATGAACGGTGGGGCAGCAATCGCGATGTTCACAGCTGTCGTCCGTGTCACTTCATCACAGCAATTTCCAGGTCACCGTGCCGGCGCAACACCGTCACACCGATGCCGTGCAGGTGGCGCTCGATCAAGAGATCGACGGTGGCTTCGTCGACCGCAAGGTTCGTGATCTGGAGCCACTCAACCGCGTCCGGAAGCGTCGCGCGCAAAAAATGCAGGCGCTTCGATGCGGTGTCGAGCCGGATGGCGAGTGTGGCTTCGAGAAGCAGATAAACTGCGCCCGCCGCCCATGCCTGCGGCGCGCACGCGACGGGATACCGCGTTGGAAACTCGCCGCCGCGGCGAGAGAAGCCGCAGACGAGTTCCGGCAGCCGATGCAAGTCGACCGCTTGACTCAGGTCGAACATGGCGTCGGACACACGGGTGGCGGCCGCGCTCAGGCCGTAGCGCGCGAGGCCTGCGGCGCCAAGAGCGTTGTCGTGCGGCCAAATCGACCCGTTGTGGTACGACATCGGGTTGTAGCGCGCTTCGCCGGCCGCAACAGTGCGAATCCCCCAGCCCGAGAACCCGGCTTCCGACATCAGCGTGGCCGCCAGCAGCGACGCCCGGTTTTCCCGCACGATCCCGGTATATAGGCAGTGACCGGGATTCGACGTGCGCACGCGACAGGGCCGCTTGTGGCCGTCGAGTGCCAGGGCGTAGGTGCCCAATTGCTCGCACCAGAAGGCCGAGTCGAACGCGAGCTTGAGCTGTGTGGCTGCGGCTTCCCACGCGTCAGCCTGGCGCGAATCGCCACGCACGCGCGCCAGTCGCGCGGCGCCAGCCCATGCCGCGTAGGCGTAGCCCTGCACCTCGCACAGCGCAATAGGCGGCTCGGCGAGCGTGCCGTCTTCGTGAAACACGGAGTCCGCCGAATCCTTCCAGCCTTGCTGAATCAGGCCCGACGCGCTGCGCCGCGCGTACTCGATGAAGCCGTCGCCGTCCGGGTCACCGTTCGTGCGCAGCCATTCGAGCGCAGCGAGCAGATGCGGCCAGAGCTGGTCGATAAAGACGCGGTCCGCGGTGCGCTCGTAATACGCCGCCGCGAGCATGACGAAGAGTGGGGTCGCGTCAACCGATCCGTAATAACGGCCAAACGGCACTTCTCTGAGAGCCGCCATCTCGCCGCCGCGCATCTCGTGCAGAATCTTGCCCGGCTGCGCATCGTTTTCGTCATCGCGAGTGGTCGCTTGTGTTTCGGCGAGAAAGCCCAGCACGCCGCGCGCGATGGCCGGATTCGCCCAGAGCAATTCCAGAGCCGTGATGATGCCGTCGCGACCGAACGGCGTGCTGAACCACGGGATGCCGGCATAGGGATAGATGCCATGCGGCGTTTCGGTCAGCATCATCTGGAGGTCGGCCGTGGATCGCTGAATCCATCGGTTCATGCTCGCGTTCGATGTCGTGATCGAGCAGGCGCGCTCGGTGCGAGTTCTTCGTATTGACGCGAGCGCCTGCTCGAATGACCGCGGCTCGCGGCGCTTCTCATCGAGCTCGCAGTGGATGTGCAGCTCGAGTTCGAGCGTGGCGCGCGGTTCGAGCAGGAACCGGAACGTCGCGCGTCCGGCCTCGAGCGCGTGCGGCTGAGGACTGCAGTGCACCCGCGTGCGCCGCTGCATGCGATCGAGGCCGCGATACTCCAGGACCGACTCGACGTCGCGAACCTCCAGGTGCGAATCACCGCGGCGCGGGCGGCGGACGCCACGGACCTCGAACACGTCGGCGAAATCCGCGTCGAACAGCACCGTGACGGGACCTTCGATCTGATGGAGCGCATAGTTAGCAATGCGAATGCGCTCGAACCAGCCGTTCTCCTGCAGCACCCGCGAACGAGACAAGTGGATCTCGCCGCGAGCGAGCGCAATCCGATCCTGTCGGAGGATATCGAGATTGGTCAGGTCGGCGGTGAAGACGACGTTGTCCTCGCTGACAGTGGAGCTCAAAAGCAGCGGCCGCTTGCCGAACATCAGCAGCTCGAGCCGCGAGAGAAAGCGCGTCCCCTGGTAGTAGAGCCCTTGTTCGCTCGCTTCGGAACCGACGACATCGCCGTACTGATCGAACACCGCGAAACTGTCACCGTGTTTGAGCACGCGGAGCGGCGCCGTCGATCGCTCGGCCTCCGCGACGATGTAGAACGACTCATCGATCCTGACCGTTTCGGCCATGACACCCAGGACGATTACACCGCCGTGGCCGCCAGATGCCGCTGGCACCACTCGGCCGCGAGTTGCGCCACGCGCTCGAGCGCCCCGGGCTCCTCGAACAGGTGGGTCGCACCAGGCACGATCTCGAGCCGCACCGGCGCGCGCATGCGGCGCATCGCGACGCGGTTCAATTCGATCACCGGCTCGTCGTTGCCGCCGACGATGAGCAGCGTGGGTGCCTGCACGCGCGCTAGGGCATCGCCGGCCAGATCCGGCCGCCCGCCACGCGAGATCACCGCGCCTGCCGTCTCCGGTCGTTCCGCGGCGGCAATGAGCGCCGCCGCGGCGCCGGTGCTCGCGCCGAAGTACGCGATCCGCAAATGCTGCAAGGCGGGCCGCTGTTCGGCCCAATCGGCGGCGGCGACAACGCGACGGCCAAGACGAGCGATGTCGAAGCGGTACTCGCCCGTTTGCTGATCGACGATCTCCTCCTCGCGCGTCAGGAGATCGAGCAGCAGCGTGGCGAATCCGCGATCCTCCAGCACGTTGGCGACCAGACGGTTGCGGCTGCTGAAGCGGCTGCTGCCGCTCCCGTGCGCGAAGATCACCAGGCCCGCCGCACTTTGCGGCACCGTCAGGTCGGCCTGCAGCCGCTCACCTGTCGTGAGGGTGATGGTTTCTTGAACCGATGGGTGTGGCATGGTGACGACCCCTCACACACCGGACGGATACGTTTCCGGCAGATCGACTTCGTCGCGGGCCCAGCGCTCGAGCGGCTTTAACGCGGAGGTCCGATCGATATGCAGGACGGCATCGAACTGGTCGGGAATTCGCGCGTCGAAGTAGTGGCTCAGTCGCTCGCTCTGCGGCCGATACACGACGCCGATCGCGCGCTCCAAACGCGGCTCGATCAGCAACTCCCGTGCGGGTCCGTCGCGGAGCAGCAGCACGAACCGCTCGAGGCCGACATCATGAAACAGGCGCTCGTAGCTGCCGGGGAGCGACGGCCGAACGCGCTTGCGCTCGGCAGGATCGTCCCAGTCGTTCGCCGCGGTGACTGTGCCGGTGTGGGTTGTGAATCCCACGAGCGCGGCATCGTCTCCGAAGCGCTCGCGAACGAGCTGGCCGAGATTGAGCTCGCCGCGCGCACTCATCTCCGTTGCGCGAGCGTCGCCGAGGTGCGAGTTGTGGGCCCAGACCACCGCTCGTGTCGATCCGTGCGAACTGCGGACGTGTGTGAGCAGGGCTTCGAGCGTGTCCATCATGTGGCGGTCGCGGATGTTCCACGATTCCGCGCGGCCGCCAAACATGGATCGGTAGTATGTCTCCGCGTTGGCCACGAGACGGGCGTTCTGCTCCGCGAAGAAATATTCGTCGGCGGCGACCTGCCCGTCGCGGGACGCGTACTCGATCGCGCGGCGTCGCAGATCGGTGAGCTGCGCGACCGCTTCGTCCTCGCACGTCTTCGACAGGCCAAACGTAACCGCGTAGCCGTATTCCTGGGGATCGTTCCCGAACATCTCGAAGCAGGCATAGCGATCGCGGGCGCGGCGGGCGCCCGCCAGATCGACCTTGGACAGATACTGGAGCACGGCGTCGACAGACCGGTGGAGGCTGTAGAGATCGAGACCGTAAAAGCCGGCGCGTTCGCCTTCGGGTCGCGACCGGTTGAAGTCGTGCAGCCAGGTGACAAAGCCGACAACGTCCGCGTTTCGCCACATCCAGCGCGGAAAACGCGTGAAGTCGCCGAGCGCGGCTTCGGCGTCGCGCTCGTCGTGCACGCCGCGCACCCAGCGATTCACTCGGTACGCGTCGGGCCAGTCGGCTTCAACGGCGACGACATTGAAGCCATGTTCAGCGATGAGCGTCTTTGTAATCTCGGCGCGTGTCGAATAGAACTCGTGCGTACCGTGTGACGCCTCGCCGAGCAGCACCACACGAGCACCGCTCAGCGCAGCGACGAGCGGCTGCAGGCCGTCGGCGACCGGCTCGAACCACAACGACGCGTGGCGCAGCGTGTCCAGCGCGCGGTCATCGGTCATCGCCGCCCTCCGTCATTGCCGCGCGCCTGTCGCAGCAGCGATCGCACTTCGTCATCGCTCGTTTCAGAAAAATCGAGATACCACTGGCCGACGGCGGAAAACCTCGCCGGCGTCCGGGCGCACACGACCTCGTCGGCCACTTCGGCGAGCTCGCGACAGGTCTCAGGCGCGCCGACCGGGACGGCGACCACGACGCGCGACGGACCATGCTTGCGCACGGCTTCGACGGCGGCCTTCATCGTCGATCCAGTCGCGAGGCCATCGTCGATCAGAATCACAACCTTTCCGCTCAGGTCCGCTGGCCGACCGCCTTCGCGATACTCGCGCTCGCGACGCTCGAGCTCGACCTGTTCCTGGCGAGCTACCTCATCGATGACCGCTGTCGGAATCCCGTACCAGCGGACAACATCGGCGTTCAGGATTCTTACGCTTCCCGATGCGATGGCACCCATCGCCAGCTCTCGATGACCCGGCAGGCCGAGCTTGCGAACGACGAAGATATCGAGCGGCGCCCCTAGCGCGCGCGCAACTTCGAACGCCACTGGAACGCCTCCCCGCGGAAGAGCAAGCACGATCACATCCTGTCGTCCTTCGTGGGCCTTCAATTGCTGAGCGAGCGTGGCTCCTGCCTGCCGGCGATCGGCAAACGGTTCATTGTGTGCAACAGCCCACATCATCTCGACACCTGTCTACTGGCGGCAGAAGACGGTGCAAGCGTAGTGCCTCGCGCGACGAGCCGGAAGTGGCGCACCGCCGTTGGGTCGCTCGAGTTTGAACGCGGAGGGCTTGATGACAAACCGTCAAGCGCTTGTGAGCGCCGGCATCGGCGCGGGTCTCGCCTACTTTCTGGATCCGGATCGCGGCGGCCGACGCCGTGTGCGGGCACGCGATGTCGCGGCGCACACGGTGAAGACGGCAGCCCGCGCTTTAGCGAAGCTGCAAACTCCGAAGGCGCGATTGGGAATGAAAAGGGCATTTGCTGCGTCCGCTATGCAGCTCGGGAAGGCGGCGGTTGCGGCGGCGCGTAGGCGTCGCTAAGGCCAGAAGTACTAAGGTCGGCCCGGTGAGCGATCCCGTGCCGTCACTCATGAATCAGTTCCGCAGTCTAGATCCGTTTGATTGTCGCGAACCAGGCCGGTGCGCCGTCGTCGTGGTATCTCGTCTGAATCCGGTCCGGTTCGATGGCGGCGACATTCCATCCAGTGCTGGGGTTGAACGCCGCTCTCAGCTCTTCCTGACTGATGGGGTGCGGGCCAGTATCGGGACCATCGTTACTGAAGCACAACACATACAGGGTTCCATCGTGTTCGGTCACCGACGCTAGACTCGCCACGTATCCTGGTCGCTCGTCGCCGTCAAAGGTGTGGAACAGTCCGCAGTCCAGCACTGTCTCAAACCTGCGCCCCAAACGTTCCAGCTGGAACGCGTCAGCCGCAGCGAACTCAACCTCGATCCCACGGTCGCCGGCCTTCCTTCGTGCGATCGCCAGTGCCGTCTCAGCCACGTCAACGCCCAGAACCGACAATCCCAGCGAGGCGACGTGAACAGCGTTCTCGCCGGTCCCGCAGCCCGCATCGAGCACCGTTCCGGCGAATCCGCCTTCGGATGCCAAACGCACTATTGCTGGCTGCGGCTGGCCAATATCCCAAGGCGGAGGGCCGTCGTACGACGCATCCCAGGGCAGTCCCGTCATCCGTTCGTGACTGGTTGGGTGCCGACCACTGAACGGATCGTCAGCGAGGCTTACTGATCGCTCCGAGAACTTCGTCCCCTTCCTGCTAGTTGCCGTTGTTGCGAGCTCTCCACCCAAGTAGGTGAGAGGCACGAGAGAGAAGAGGAAAGTCAGGTGATACCAGACGGGGAACTTTTCCCAGAGCATGAGGTGTTGAGGAATGAAGAGGACGAGCAAGAGCACGCCCGGCATCAGTCTCACGAGCATCGATCGCGAGGCGATCGTTGCGGTCACCAGCCCCATGACGACGGTCGCAACAGCACTGATTGTGAGGCGTGCGACCATCATCGGCAGAGTAAACATCATCAGGTCAGCCACGCTCGCGTACACCGGCCACGTCTGACGCATGATGATGCCTGCGACGGTGACGACGATCAGCCACACCGCCAGCCCCCCAATAACACCGAGAATTCCTCTCGCCATTTCCCTTCTCCGCGCACGATCGACGCATGCGGCTGAACCGAGCGTGGTCGTCACGCCCTGCCCGATCGTCGGCAGCGAATGTTAGAGAAGCTCGTCGCAGCGAGTCTTGGAAAAATCGGCCACACACCGGGACACCAGGTGGCGTGGTGTAGCATCCGCAAAATGAGTCAGGTCCAGTGTCAAGTGGGCTTGATCGAAATAACCGGTCTCGGATGCGAGCGCCGCCGCCGAGCGGCTGGGGGAATGTTCCATCTGCTTCAGCGTTTCCTGAAACCTGACAATACGACCAAAGCACTTTGGACCATAGCCAACCCAGATGCGCATCAAGCGATTCAGATGACGCGGGCTGACGCCACAACGGGCGGCGACTTCGGCAACGCGTACGCACCCGTGCGCTTGCTGAATTTCTTCCATGGCTTTGGCGACCACGATATGCATGTTGGCGGTCGTAAGGCGCTCGGCAAGAAAGGACTGAAGGATATCGATGTACTGAAAGGGAGTGCGGGCGAGCGGTTCCTCGCCGGCGAGTGCATGAAAGGCTGTGGTTCCGCTCAGCCTTACATGACGACCCACGATGGTATGCGCCGCAATCCCGCTCACGAGAAATGCCACGCCTGGGCGGAGCCGCACGCCAATGAGCATCGCCCGTGACCTGAATCGGCGCTCTTCAGGCCGGACCATCGGACCACGCAGGACCCAACCAGACGTCCCGCTTTTCTGCAACTGAATGGAAATGGCCGTGCTCCCGTCCGGCACGATGCGGATCGTCGCATCTGGTTCCGCTGTTACCACCCAGAAGCATCCGACATAGCGTCGCAACGCATCGGCAGCCTCGATGAACCGAAGGTCAGCGCGACGGACGAGAGTGCTGGTGATGCTCAATCGTCGGACCTTGTTCTCACGGAGTGAGAAACCAGAGCATACCAGAATGCCCTTGCGCCTCGCGGGTTACACCGTTTCGTTCCGGCGGTCGCCCGCCACGTCGATCGCGACGCGGTGAATCTCCCCCAAATTCACGCAAATTGAACGCGACTTTCACACAAGCTGGTCGCCGCCGGCGGACACTGTTAGACGGGACCATCCCAGATTGGACAGCCAATGACAGCTGTTTTGGAACCACCGGCGCTCGAGCTCTATG
>JBKPDL010000123.1:0-9256 GCA_046727855.1 Acidobacteriota bacterium | reverse complement strand
GGGCCATACAGTGCCGAGTACGCACAGCCCGAAATAGATAGATTTCAGCTTCATACCAATTCGCCGTTACCGCACTGTACGACCGCCGTTCGAATCTGCGATGTTGGCTTCGTCGACACCCAGGCGAACACCAGCTCAGTGCCTGTGCGCACCATTCGCGCGTAGCCGCTCGTGCGATCGGCGGTCGTGGCGGCGATGATTACATATGGCTCGCGCGTGCCATTGGCATTCACGAGCCGCGCGCGCAGCTCGGAGCCAATGATCGTGTTCGGGCGCGGTCCACCGATCGCCATCGCGATACGCGCAAGCGAAACGCCCGCGTGGTGGTCTTGCCGGCAGCTGAGAACGACACGTCCGTCACGATCGCCGACGAGCTGCGGTTGTGCGCTTGGACACGCCGCTGGGGTGGGAGCTCCCGCAGCGGGTCGATTGACTGTCGAGCGCGCGCCGCGGTCATCCAGACGACAACCGCGGCGGCGAGGGCGACTGCTGAGACTCTGATCAACTGGCGACGGCCATGCGCGCGGGGGCGGCATGGCTGACACCAGCACTGTGTTGCGGCTCCACCAGGAAGCGCAATGCGTAGCCCGACGGTGTGCCCGTGGTCGACCGGCATGGGCCGACACGCCACACCGCGGACAGGACACGCCCTTCGCGCAGCCGATCCGGAACGCCCTCGGCGTCGCGCACGCCGCGTTCGAGCTGCACATGCACCAGCCGATAGAGCGGAATCGCGGCTCCCCCGTCCGCTTCGACGAAGACCCCGGTCTCGTTTATGTCGCGGGTCGTGACGGAGACGAAGCGAACAGCGCCCGAGGCATCTTTCCAGGTCAGGCGCGCGGCAAGTGACAGGCGTCGACGCTCAGATGAGCGCTGACGAGTGAGTGGCGTCAGGCGTGTATCGGCCACGGTGTCCCCCAAGGAATTCAGTTGAGTTTGGAGAGAGCGCGCAGAAACAGCGTCTCTTCGCGTTGCGCACTATTCCAAACTTCAGGCCGAATCTGTGTGCAACGACTTTTACTGGATAGGTTGTGTCGTTGAGATGTAAATAGATGACTCTAAACGACAGAAGACCGAACTGTTTTTCGAACATAGCCGAATACGAAGTATCCAGCACGACGGGATATCGGCTACTTAGTATTCATTTCTGCTGAGCTATCCAGGCCGAGTCGCCGAAGCTTTAGGTAAAGTCCCCGGCGGGTAAGTCCGAGGGAGCGGGCGCTCTCGGAAATATTGCCGCGGTGGCGGGAGAGCGTGTCTCGAATCAGATCTCGCTCAATATCGTCGACCACGGAGGCAAGCGTTTGCCCGCCCCGAAGTGCGATCCTCGGCAGGCCAGCCGTTTGCCCCGAAGGCGTTGTCTGTTGCTGCTCGCTCAAGTCAGGCGAGAGATGTTCCGGAACGATCAGGCCACCGGCCGGCGCCATCGCGACCGCGCGCTGGACTTCGTTGCGGAGCTGCCGGACGTTGCCCGGCCACCAATAGCTCGCGAACAGTCCGAGGACGTCGGAACTGAGCTGAATATCGGGCTTGTCGAGCCGCTCCGAGGCTTCGCGAAGGAAAAACGTGCTCAGATGCGGAATCTCTTCGCGCCGCTGGCGCAGCGGCGGCACGTGAATGCGAATTACGCTCAAGCGGTAATACAAGTCTTCGCGAAACTTGCCCTCGGCCACCCGTTGCTCGAGATCGGCGTTGGTCGCAGTGATCACGCGGACATCGACGCGCTGCGGCCGCGTCTCGCCGACCGGCATGATCTCGCCCTGTTCGAGAAAGCGCAAAAGCTTTGGTTGCACGTCGAGCGGAAGATCGCCAACTTCGTCGAGGAACAGCGTGCCGCCCGCGGCCGTGCGCACCAGCCCTGGTTGATCGGAGACAGCGCCGGTGAACGCGCCGCGCCGATGTCCGAACAGCTGACTGTCGGCGAGCTCGCGCGTCGTGGTGGTGCAGTTATACGGGAGAAACACGGCGGCGCTGCGTGGCGAACCGACGTGAATCGCGCGCGCCACCAGCTCCTTGCCTGTGCCGCTCTCACCGGTGATGAGCACGGTCAGATGGTTGCCCTGCAGGCGCTGAATCTGATCGACGACGCGCGACATGGCGCCGCTCGCGCAGACGAAGCCGGGGAGCAGCGGTTCCAGTGGACGTTCGGTGAGTACGTCCGCCGCTTGCGTCGGCCGCTCGCGCGCCCCGCACAAGTCGAACCCTTGCCGCGCAACCGCGGCCATCATGCGAATGCGGCGCAGCACATGCGGGCCCAACGCACGGTTGGACGCTACCACGAGCATCCGTGCTCCTTCGGGTTCGCGCCCGATGTTCTCCATAACCACGCCGTTGCCGTTCCCGTTGCCTTGCGCCGCGTTGCGCGCGACAGAGCGCGCGGCGTCGACGTTCGATCCGCTCTGCGCAATCAGGCGGATGTCACCTCCCGGCAGCTGCGCAAACACAACGACAACATCGGCGGCGACTGCTTCGAGCACTGCTGCGGTGAGCTCGCGCGCGAGCAACTCGGGAAGAATCGCGGCATCAACGAGCCGTCGCACCAGCGCGTCGTCGGCATCGGCGGGAGAGCCGACGTATTCACCAGTTCCGACCGGCAGCAGCGCCGACATCGCCGCCGCCGCCTCTTCGAGATCGCGCTGCGCGCCGAGCGACCTGAACACCTGCGCCGCGTGCTCGAAGTGGCGATCGGCGGTGGACCGTGCGCCGCCGCGCGCCGCGAGTCGTCCGAGCGCGAGCTGACTGACGCCTGATTGATAGCGTTCGCCGACGAGCTCGAACACACTCGAGCTCTGCGCGATATCGTGATACGCCTCGGTCGTGCGGTTCTGACGAGAGCGCAGATCACCGCGCAGCCGCAGGAACTCACCCCAAGCGCCAGGCATGTTGCGCGGATCCAGCCGGCTCTCGACGTGATCGAGCCGATGCTCCGCCTCTTCGATGCGATTTGCGGCGAGCAGCGCCTCGACGGCGATCAGCTCCGCTTCGATCACTTCGGCCGGCGGCGCCGACGACGAACGCGCGATTTCGTCGGCGATCGTAAGCGCGGCGTCGGGAGTGCCGCGACGCGTGGCGAGGCGCGCCGAGATGATGCGGACCGACCACTCGTACCACGAGCTCGTTTGACGTCCATACGCGCCGTACGCCTCGGCGGCGCGCTGCAGATATTCGGACGCGTGCTCGTAGTCGCCGCGCATCAGCGACATTTGCGCCAGCGTGTCGTAGACGGCCCCGGTGGTCTCGTGAAACTGCACGGCGCTGCGCACCTGCAGCGCGCGGTGCAGCACCGTTTCGGCGCGCGTGAGATTGCCCATCCGCACGCAGATCTGTCCAAGCGTGGCGAGAGACACGGCAAGGCCAGGAGGCTGGCCGAGTCCCTCCTGCAAAGCGACGGCGCGCTCCGCGAGCGCGTAAGCCTGCTCATAGCGATGGCGCAGCATCGCGACAATCGCCTGATTGCCGCAGACCGTGGCGAGAACATCGTCTGCCGAGAGCGACGTGGCTTGCCGCTCGGCCCGACGCAACGCGGCGGTGGCTTCGTCGTAGCGGCCGCTCTGCGCGAGCATCGTCCCGGACAGCGCATGCACCTGCGCGAGGTGGCGCCGGTCGCCTGCGGCATGCAGCGCAGCGGCGGCCTCGGCGATGTGCTCGCGCACGATGGTCATATCGCCCACTTGCTTGTAGCAGAGCGCGAGCTCGTAGTGCGCGCGCCCGATCGCGCGCGAATCGTGCGCGATCTGCGCCTGCTTCAGCGCGCGGCCATGAAGCGCGATCGCGCGAGACTGTTCACCCCGGCCAAACGCAACGCGACCGTGCAAGCGCCACAGGGTGGACAGCAGAACGGGCGGAACGGTCTCGCGGATCGTATCGGGTGAACGCCCCAAGACGGCACTCGCCTGCGAAAGATCGCCCAACAACAAAAGCGCCTCCGCGAGCGAGCATTTGATTGCGACCTCGTCGTCTTTTTTCAGGGACGTTTGGAGAACGGGAGAAAGGATCTCGACGGCCGCAGCCGCCTGTCCGCGCTCGAGATGGCCAATGGCGCGCGACAGAACGGACTGCATCGGGGAACTCACCACGGCCGAGAGTATACCAAGTATCCAAGAGGCAGAGGTTCAAGGTTCCGGGACGCCGAAAGGTTCCCGAGGGTTCCCAAGTTCCAAGGTCCCAAAAGGCGCGAGGTTCCTAGATTCGAGTTTCCCGGACTGCAACGTTCCCGAAGTGTCGAAGTTCCAAAGTGCGGAGTTCCGCGGTTTCAGAACCCTGAACCACGTACCCCGCAACCCCGCACCTGGGAACCACAGAACTCGGAACCGTGTAGTGTTATTGTGCTTATAGCTTGCAACTTCAGTTCGCTGGCCGCTCCGAACGCGGTCCTCGCTTCCTCAACCAAGATTCTTTCTTCTGCGACTCAGCGCTCGGGCTGTTTGTCGTCGCCGACGGCATGGGCGGCCACAACGCCGGTGAAGTTGCGGCCCGACTCGCTGTCGAAACCGTAGTGCAGTTCGTCAACGCCACCGCGACCAGCCGCGACCTGACGTGGCCGTTTGCGATCAATCCCAAATTGTCGATTGCCGCCAATCGCCTGACGGTGGCGCTGCGTCTTGCGAACCAGCGCGTGTACGATGCCGGTCGCTCCGAAATGCAGCTGGCCGGTATGGGCACCACGCTGGTTGCGGCGCTGGTGGATGCCAATCGTGTGGTGATCGCGCATGTCGGCGACAGTCGTGCCTATCGCTTTCACGAAGGACGCCTCGAGCAGATGACGCGCGACCATACCTGGGTCGCCGCCATGCTCGCAGCCGAACCCAACGCCCGTACCGACGATCATCCAATGCGGCACGTGTTGACGAACGGAATCGGGATGCGCGAAGACGTGACGCCCGTCGTCAGCGAGCATCACATCGCGAAGGGCGACAGCTGGGTGTTGTGCTCGGATGGCGTGCACGGCTACATCGACGACGATGCGTTGACGGATGCGCTGGCCCTGGCCTCGCCGGACGCTGCCGCGGATGGCGCCGTTCGCGCCGCGCTTGACGCCGGTGGGTCTGACAATGCAACTGCGGTGGTGGTGCGGTTCGTATAATCAAAGAGTGCTCCCGCGCCTGATTTTGTTCGTGCTCTCGTGCGCGATCGGGGCTGCGGCTTGTGCGTCCGACAAGATGGAGCCGCCGCGCAGCAACACCCGCGCGGAAGCGGCCGTGCCGGCGCATCGGGTTACGCCGCCTCCGCCTGTGGACAAGTCGCCGCGTATCATTTTCCTCGGCGATAGCCTCACCGCGGGTCTCGGGCTCGATCTCGACAACAGTTTCCCCGCTTTGGTCGAGCAGCGTCTGAAGGCGGCCGGTTACGACTATTCAGTGGTTAATGCCGGTGTTTCGGGCGACACGTCCGCGGGCGGATTGCGCCGCCTCGAGTGGGCGCTCGGCGAAGGCGATCCGCGCATCCTCGTCGTGGCGCTCGGCGGTAACGACGGTCTGCGCGGGTTACCCGCGGCTGAACTCGAGAAGAACCTTGCCGCGATCATCGAGGCCGGCCAACGCCGCGGGCTCGCGGTGATTCTCGCCGGTATGGAAGCGCCGCCAAATTACGGACCGGAGTACACGGCCGCGTTTCGAAAAGCGTATTCGGATCTCGCCAAACGCTACGACGTCCCGCTGGTCCCGTTTCTGTTGCAAGGCGTCGCCGGCGATCCTGCGTTCAATCAAGCCGATGGGATTCATCCCAACGAGCGCGGTGCTCGTATCGTTGCTGAACTCGTCTGGCGGACGCTGGAACCGGTGGTGAAGAAGGATCGGGCCGCCAGATGATTGAACTGCGCGGCGTCAGCAAGACCGTGCAGAGCGGCGATCGGCCGCTCACCATCCTCCATCCGATCGATCTCGCCGTCCCTGCCGGGCAATGCCTCGCGATTGTTGGACCGTCCGGAAGCGGCAAGTCCACGCTCCTCGGGCTCATCGCCGGCCTCGATGCGCCGTCCTCGGGCCATATCCTGATCGATGGCGTGGACATCACCATGCTCGACGAAGATGCGCTTGCGCGTCTGCGCGGCGAAAAGATCGGGTTCGTCTTTCAGTTTTTTCATCTCGTCCCGTCGCTCACCGCGCTCGAGAACATCCTGATTCCGATGGAGATCGCCGGCCGCAGGGACGCGCACTTCCGGGCGCACATTTTGCTCGACGAGGTCGGGCTGCGCGATCGCGGACATCACTACCCGTCGCAGCTGTCCGGGGGAGAACAGCAGCGTATTGCCATTGCGCGTGCGCTCGCGAACGACCCGCCGCTCATCCTTGCCGATGAGCCGACCGGCAATCTCGATAGCACGAACGGACGCCACATCCTCGATCTGCTGCTGCAGGTGCGGCGGGCGCGCGGCGTCACGCTCGTGCTCGTGACGCACGATCAAACGATTGCCGCCGTTGCGGACGTGCAGCTCACCTTGCGCGATGGGCGAACGGTCAGCGATGAGACCACCGCGGCGGCTATGGGGATGGTGAAATGAGCTTTATTGCCGCGATGACGCTGCGCGAAATGCGCGCCTCGTGGCGCCGGCTGCTGTTTTTCTTCCTGTGCCTTTCAATCGGCGTCGGCGCGATCGTCGCCATCAGATCGGTCATTCAGAGTGTGCGCGCGGTGTTCGATGGCGAAGCGCGATCGCTTCTGAGCGCTGACGCGATCATCTCGAGCAACCGGCCCTTCCCAGACGATCTCACGCGCACGATCGACGAACGCCTGCGTGTGGCCCGGGCGGCGAGCGTTTCGTCTGTCGAAGTGGGGACGATGGCGAGGCCGGCGGACCGGACCGGAGTTGCGCGCATGGTGGAGTTGCGCGCCGTCGACGAGGGCTTTCCGTTCTACGGGGCGCTGAAGCTCGAAGGCCAACCGTTTCACCACGGCTTGCTCCGCAACTTCGGCGTGCTGGTCCGTCCCGAATTGCTGGCGCAACTCGGAATCACGGTCGGCGATCGGTTGATGATTGGCAAGCACGAGTTCACGGTGCGCGGCGTCATCGAAGCGGAGCCTGGCCGGCGGCTGGGCGCGTTCAGCTTCGGGCCGCGCGTTTTTGTCGATCTCGCGGATCTTCGCCAGACCGGGCTGCTTGGTTTCGGGAGCCGTGCGAACTATCAGCGCCTGTTGAAGGTGCCGAATGATCAGTTGGATGCGCTCGTCCAGCGCCTGCGCGACGATTTCCGCAATTCGTTTGCGCGTGTGAGGTCCTACAAGGCGACCGAAGACGACATCGGCGAAGACTTCACGAGAGCGGAGAACTATCTGAGCCTCGTCGGCCTGGTGATCGTGATTCTCGGCGGCATTGGCGTATCGAGCGTGACGCGGGTGTTCGTGCAGCAGAAAATCCGCAGCATCGCGATTCTGAAGTGTGTCGGCGGACGATCGTGGCAGCTGCTTGCGATTTACATGGCGCAAGTGATCGCGCTCGGGCTCGCCGGCAGCGCCTTCGGCGTGGTGCTCGCCGGCGCGGCGATTCGCGCCATTCCTTCGACGCTGGCGGCCGCTGCCACGCCTGGCGTCATCGTGGACTACGGTCTGACTGTCCCCGCGGTCGTTCAAGGATTTGGGATTGGGCTGCTGGTTTCCGTTCTCTTCTCGATGGTGCCGTTACTGGACGTCCGGCACGTCAAGCCGTCGCTGCTGTTGCGGTCGGAACCCACGTCGCGACGGCCCGACCTGCTTCAGATCGTCATCACGCTGGTGGTGGTCGTCGGTCTGGTCGCGCTCACGGTGTGGCAGGCGGGATCGCTCCGCGTCGGCCTCGTGGTCGCGATCGGATTTGCGGCGACGGCCGCGATTCTTCACCTCGCAGGCATCCTCCTGATCAAGGCCATCGCGCCGCTTGCACAGACGCGATGGTTCGCGCTCCGCCACGCGGTGCTGCAGCTCAGTCGCCCTGGCAGCCAGGCGCGCATTGTGCTCCTCGCCGTCGGCCTTGGCAGCTTTTTTATCGTGGGCGTACGCTCGCTGCAGGACAACCTCATCCGCGAGTTCATGGTCAACATCTCTCCTGAGTCGCCCGACATGTTCCTGCTCGATATTCAGCAGGATCAGTCCCCCGGCGTACGGTCGCTGCTCGAGCGCTACAAGCGGCCGGGAACCGAGGTGCGAGTGATACCGGTCCTGCGCGCGCGCGTCACGGGGATCGAAGGCAGGGAAGTGGCGCTCGAGAATTACGAGGACGTGCGGGGCCGCGGGTCGCTGGCGCGCGAATACACGATTACCTATCGAGCGTCGCTGGAGCGGAATGAGAAGGTGGTCGACGGCAGGTTCTGGGATCGCGACCTCCGTCCCTCCCAGCAACCTCCGTCCCCGCCAGCCGGGACGGAGGTTGCTGGCGGGGACGGAGGTCGCAAGGTCGCCAGCACCGGCGAAGTGTCGATCGAGGAGTCGCTGCGGGAGCGGTTTCGCATCAACGTCGGCGACACCATGCGCTTCGATGTGATGGGCCGGACGATCAGCGCGCGGGTGACGAGCGTGCGGCATGTCGAGTGGTCCGACAGCCGCGCCGGCGGGTTCATGTTCGTGTTCCGCCCCGGCCTGTTCGAGAACGCGCCGCACGGCGCCATCTCATTCTTCCGCGGCCCCGATGAGCCGCGGATGCGGGCCCAGCTCCAGGGCGAGCTCGTGGCGAAATATCCCAACGTTTCGGTCATCGATGGCCGCGAAATGCTCAACGCCGTCCGCACCGTGATTGACAACGTCACCCTGGCGGTGACCGTGGTCGGCACGCTCGTGATGTTCAGCGGGCTGTTGATCCTCGTCGGCGCCGTGGCCATGACCAAGTTCCGGCGCATCTACGAAGCCGCGATCTTCAAGACCCTTGGCGCCACGCGCGGCATGATCGCAAGCGTGCTGCTGCTCGAATACGGCGTGCTGGGCACGCTCGCCGGGACGATTGGATCGCTCGGCGCGATCGCGCTGACCTGGGGCATCAGTCGTTTCGCGCTCGATATCCCATGGCGCGCGCTGCCGCTGGTGAGCGTGAGCGGCATTGCCGTGAGCGCGTTGCTCGTGGCGGCGGTCGGCGTGATGGCTTCGTGGGAGGTGCTGCAGCGCAAGCCCCTTGCCACTCTGCGTGCGGAATAGGCGCGCTGGTAGAAACGTAGAGGGAAACGCAGATAAACGGAGACGGAACGCAGATAAACACAGATGGAGACCCAGATAAGGCGCAGATGGAACCGCAGATAAACGCAGATGGAGACGCAGATAAACGCAGATGGAGACGCAGATAAACGCAGATGGAGAC
>JBKPDL010000122.1:0-34078 GCA_046727855.1 Acidobacteriota bacterium | reverse complement strand
TGGAGACGCCTCGCGCCGTTTTCTGGCTTCGCTGCCGCGCTCTGACGTGCGTTGGGTAAGTTGTCAGCCTGCGCTGCGCGGCATGGCTCAGCGGCGGTCTCGCCACGACCGGCCAGCCGCACTCGCATCGACGGCGCGCGCACGCGCTGTCGCGCATTCGGGGCGAAACGTGTCCGAAGCGCGCCGCACAGGGTTCCGAAAAATCACGCGGAGGCCGCCCTGGAACAGGCGGTGCGAGTCACCACGGTGGTGCAACCCGCGACTGGGGACCTCGCTACCCATCAGGCTCTCGCGCGACCGCCACGGGGTCCCCAACGTGCGGATGACGCAAGGTGGGGGCCCCGCCATGGCCGCAGCGTGATTTTTCCGGCGCGCGGAGGCCACGTTCTCGCCCCGCATGCGGGACAGCGCGAAAGCAGCGCCGTCTGTTTGTTGCGGTAGTCCTCGTTCACGCGAGACAGTCCACTAGGGTTGTGACGTAGATTTTGCCATCGGCGAGAATCGGCGATGCGCTGTACGTGCCCGGCGGCAGACGCTTCGGGCCATAGACGGTTGCGCCGGTCTTGACATCCAGAGCAAACACCACACCCGTGTCGCGCACGACGTAGAGCAACTCGCCGTCGCTGACGGGCGTCGGCACGTCGGGACCTTGCGCAAACTTCCACACCACGTGGTTGGCGGCGACATCGCCGCTGCCGCCCGGCCGAATCGCCACGAGCGGGTCGTTGCGCGTCGGCGCGATGATAAGGTCGTTGACGATCGTCGGCGACGCGACGATGCGATAGTTGCGATCCCGGTCTGGATTCAGCACGTCCGCGCGCCAATACTCTTTTCCGGTCTTCGGATCGTGGCCCGTCACGACGTCGCCGCCGGTGATGATCAACTCGGCGCGGCCGTTGGCTTCGATCCACGCGGGAGTTGTGTACGAATCGGGCGATTCCATCAGCGCCAGCGTCGGGCGCTCGACCTTCCAAACCGTTTTGCCCGTCATCGCGTCGATCTTGAGCACGTAGGACGGATCGTCGGTCTTCATGCCGTGCAGAACCTGAAGATAAAGCGCGTTGCCGCGCAGGAGCGGTGACGAGGCGTATCCCCAATTGAGACCGAACTTGCCGTAATCCGCCTGCAGGTCTCGCGACCATCGCTCGGTCCCTGCAAAATCGAACGCCTTGAGGACGCCGACGCCGGTCATGACCCACACATGCGTGCCGTCGGTGACCGGCGAGGGCGAGGACATGTTCTGCTTACGCTCCATGTGATTGGTGGGCGCCAGCGGCCGCTTCCACCTCACGGCCGGCTTCGTCTTGTCGATCGCCCACAATTCGAGCGTGCCCGTGTTGGGCGCTGTTGCGACGTTCAGAAAGATCGTGTTGCCCCAGATGATGGGCGTTGAACCACTGTAGGCCGGCAGGGGAAGTTTCCACGCGACGTTCTTTGTCTCGATATCACGGCAGGAGACGGGCGCGAGCGGCCGCCCTTCGGGGCCAACTCCACCGCGCCCGCGCCGCTGCGGTTCTGCTGCCATCGCTCGATCCCACGTCGCCTCTGCTTCCTGCCCGGCCGTTGATGCACACTGGGCGCCCCAGGAAACCGGCAGCCCGGTCTCGCGGCTGACGCCGTTGTGCGAGGGTCCACGCCAGTGCGGCCAGTGCTGCGCAGCGCCAGTGACGTAACTCAGGAGGAAGAGGAAGATCGTTAGCCCGAACCAGTGCATGTTTGCGATTCCCCGCGGCCCGGGAGATCATACGACGCTGCCCTCCTCCTCCGTTACTTGGGTCGCAGCGGACGCCCGGACCATCTGCCGGCGCTTGGACGGCAAGATTGCGGAGGTCGATCTCGTGGCGGATCCCGAGCGCCTCCGCAAGCTCGACCTGGCGGTTCTGGACGACGTCAGTCGCTCGCCGGTTTCCTGAGCCGTAGCTCGAAGCCGATGCCGGTCGCGGTGATCCCGCCATGCCCAAAGCGGCTGTCTTTCGCAATTCGCTCCATCTGATGGCGAGTGTACGCGCGCTTCAAGAGCAGGTGCCGAAACGTCCAGCGGGTCATTAGCGCATTGACCGTCGACAACCGCATGTTGCGCACCTCGGCATCGATGTCTTCGCGTGCGGCCTCCTTGCGCAGGTCGATGATCGACGCTTCGCCGCCTGGCTTCAGCACACGGTGAATTTCGTCGAGCGCGCCGACCGGGTCACTGAAATTCTTGAAGGCAGCCATGCAAACGACGAAATCGAAGGAGTCGTCGGCGAATGGCATCTCCGCCGCATTCCCGTGCTGGACGTCGATGGTCACCCCGGCTTGCGCGGCGTTCTGCCTGGCAATCCGGACGAACGACTCACTGATGTCGAGCGCCGTGACCCGATAGCCGCGTTTTGCCAACTCGATGGCGAGGTACCCCGGTCCGGGTGCAACCTCGAGAACGTGCGCGCCTGGACGAATGCGTTGCGCGACAAGACGCGCTGTGTCTTTGAACCTGGTCTGGTCTTTCCCGGTGTTTCTCGAGTACCAGGTCGCGATCACGCCCTCCATCGCGAGCCCTTTGTATGCCTTTGCCGTTGCCATACGCCCTCCTGATCTGATTTTAGTTAACAACGGTAGTATTTAGCTAACACAGTTAGCTTAAGGCAACGGCGTTGACCTGTCAATCGCCGGAGTTGCTACTATTCAGTTCGACTGAACCGCAGGATGAGCATCGTCCCTTTGCGAAAACGGGAGCGGCGGCGGGAACGCCGGCCGCTGGACCAGGCACAGGTCGTGCGCGCGGCGCTCGCGCTTTTGGACGAAGTCGGACTCGACGAGTTGACGATGAGGCGGTTGGCCGAGCGGCTCGGCGTCAAGGCTGCATCCTTGTATCGCCACGTCCACAACAAGGACGAGTTGCTCGCGCTGCTCGGCGATGAGATCAGCGGCGAAATTCCGTTGCCGCGCGCGTCCGGTACGTGGCAGGAACAACTAACGGAGATAGCGTCGAACGTCCGGCGCGGTTTGCTGGCGCATCGCGATGCCGCTCGGGTCCTGGCCAACACCCCGCCGGTTGGCCCGCGCCGACTGCGGCATATCGAGGCGCTGTTGCGCATTCTGCGCGCGGCGGGTCTGCGCGATCGTGATGCGGCGCGCGCCGCGTATCATCTGAATAACTTCGTGACCGAGTTTGCAGCCGACGAAGCGCGCTTCGCGGCCTATGCTTCAGCGCCGGGATCGAGCCGCCGAAAGGTCCTCGCCGATGCGCGCCGGCACTTCGCCTCGCTGTCGAAGACCGACTATCCCACGATTGTTGCGCTCGCGAATCACCTCACCGAGGACGCACAGGACGACCTGTTCCAATTCGGCATCGACATGTGCCTGCGCGGGATTCAGGCTCATTCCAGGCGTCACTAACGTCCTGGAAATTCAAATCTCTGTCTGCTGTGGTTCTACCGTTTTTCTGTGTCACCCGTGCGCGCAAGCGACAGCCGGAACGCGGCCATCTCCTCGCCGTTGCGAACGAGCAACGTGTCGCGGACCAACACCGGGTGATTCCAGGTCTTGGCGTTGAGCACCGGAAGCCGTGCGATCTCCCGGTACTGATCGGTGGTCGCACTAACCAGCGCCAGCTCACCCTCTTCTGACATCACCAACAGGAGGTCCTGTTCGGGCAGCAGGACGAGTTGGCCGTTGCCGTATCGTCCGCCCTTCCACTTACGCGTGCCATCCTCGAGGTCGATGCACGCGAGAATGCTGCCGTCGAAGCCGTACGCGTGTCCCTTGTGAACGACGAAGTCGTTGAAGTACGGCTTCAACCCACGCGACGTCCAGCGCTCTTCGACGTTCCATCCCGCAGGCCCCTTCAAGGCCGCGACGCGACGCATGCCGAGCCCGCCCATTGCGTCGCCGACCGTGATCACAACATCACCGTTCGCGGCGAGAGCCGGTTGAACGATGCCGACTCCGGGCTGCCAGACATGCTCCCAGAGCAGTGTGCCGTCTGCAGGCGCGACGCTGATCGTGCGGCTTCCCCTCAGCAGCAGGATTTGCGGAACTCCGGCGATTGTCACGAGATGAGGCGAACTGTAGCCGGCGCCGCCCGTCGGTCCCTTCCAGCGCTGATTACCTGTGCGGACGTCGTAGGCAACGAGCTGCCCGCTGACGGCGATCACCACGATGTCGCCGATCACCAGCGGCGAGCTTGCAAAGCCCCAGCCCGGGACCTCGATGCCAGTTTCCGTCGCGGCATTGCGCGACCACAACACTTGGCCGCTGCCGGCATCGAGCGCGTTCAGGATTCCGGTGGCGCCGAAGGCGTAGACGCGACCGTTGCTGACTGTTGGTGTTCCGCGTGGACCGGCGCCGCCGTTCGATTCCCAGAACCGCACCGGATCCCGGTGTCGCCACACCGGTTCGCCGGTAGACACTTTGTAGGCGGCGACGATCTCTTCTTCGCCGCGCTGCTCCTGCGTGTAGAGAAGATCGCCATGGACGGCGAACGATGACCAGCCAGGGCCGATCGGCCGTCGCCACATCTCGACCGGCGGCGACGCGGACCAGTCGGTGTTGATCTGCACACCGCGAATGACGCCGTCACGATTGGGGCCGCGAAAGCCGGGCCATTCGACTCGGCTTTCGACCCGGCCCGTTCTCGACTCGCTCAGGCCAGGCCCTTCGACGTGCGACTCGGTTGCTGCAGGAGAATGTGGTTCCGTTTTGGCTGCTGCCGAAGGCACCGGCGCGGGTTTTTCCTCCGTCTTCGGCGTGACTTGCTTACTTTCAGCGGACTCGACGGTCTCCTTCGGAGTCTCTACCGACGTCGGCGCCGGACTCGTGGGGAGCGGCTTGGGTTCGTCGTTGCCCTGAGCGAGCAGCCGTTCTTCCGGCGTCGGCGTCCATCGCCAATGGAGCTCCGCTCCGACGCCGAACACACCAGCTGTGCGGATGATCACGAATGGTATGCATGCGAGCAGAATCGCCACGACCAGCGACGCGTGACGAAGTGGGTTCGAGAGATGACGGGTCGCCACGGCCCAGACGACGAGGGCGAGGCTCAGGACGGGGACGGAGTAGATGACCAACATATTCCCCATCATTCCGCCTCTGATCGACTCGTGGACGAGAGGCCTCATCGCAACCACCGCGATGATGATCAGGACCATGGCACTCAATCGTTCGGACCATGCCGTCCGGCTGAAGAACATCCACCAGACGACGATCGCAATCGCCCCGAGCATTCCAGCGAAGACTCCAATGATTGGCAGCGGAATCAAAGCGATCTCGGCGTCGGGTGCGATGGCGGGAATGACGTACCTTCCGACGACCAGCACGATCGCGAAGACTACGCCCGGCCAGAGACGAAGCGGTTTTGCAGAAGTCACGTCGTTCGCTCCCTGCGTTTGCATCGCGTCTATTCCGATCTGAGTGCCCGCAACACGTCGACGCGCGAGGCTCGCGCTGCGGGCATGAGCGAGGCGATAATCGCCGCGCCGACGAGGACAGCGGCAGCACCCAGAATCGATGGCGTGTCGGGTATGCGCATGTTCTCGAAATAGCTCGAGGCCGCTCGTGCAAACGCGTAACCGCCAACCGCGCCCGCGCCGATGCCGATCACGACGATGAGCGCGCCCTCGGACATGACGCCGATGAGAAGGCGACATGGCGTCGATCCGATCGCGAGCCGAACGCCGAACTCGCGCGTGCGCGCGCTCACGCCAAACGCCAGCACGCCCGCGACGCCGACCACGGCGATCAGCAGCGCGACACCGGCAAATCCGGAAAAGACGAACGCGTTGAGACGCTCGGGCGCAAGCACTTCGGCGCGCACGTCCTCGAGTGTTGCCGCCCGCTCCACTGGCTGGTGTGCCGACATCTGACGAATGACGCGCGTTACGGGCTGCACGAGCGAATACGGATCGCCGGCCGCGTGCACGAACAAGCGCCCGGCGACCCCGAGTTGTTGCATCGGGTGATAGATCGTGAGCGCCGGTCCGCGCACGATGTTCTCGTCGTCCACGTCCGCGACGATGCCGACGATTCTGCGCGGTTGCGGTTTGCCGAAGTAGGGATCGGTCCACCAGATCGTGCGGTTGATCGCTTCGCCGTTGGGAAACAGACGCTGCGCGACGCTTCGACTGACGATCACGACGAGCTCGCTGCCGCGGCAATCATCAGCCGCGAAGTCGCGACCGGCCAGCATGGGAACGCCGAGGACCGCAAAGAAACGCGGCGCGACGATTCGAAACCGCGCGCGCGGGTTTTCTTCGCCGTCTGCCGGCGTGTAGCCCTCGGCCGCAAACTGGAATCCGGCGCCAAAGGTGCCGCCGTCGCGCCACGGCACGAAGCTTCCGAGCGCCACGCCATCCACACCGGGCAGCTCACCGACTCGCCGCGACACTTCCTGATAGAAGTCGATCTCCTGCGCGGTGCCGACGCCGAGCGACGGCGTCGGAAGATCGATCGCGAGAACCCGCCGCATGTCGTAGCCCGTGTCTGCGGTCTGCAAGGCGATGAGCGTCGCGAGGAGCATGCCCGCGCCCGCCAGCAGCACAAACGAAAACGCAATCTGCGTCATCGCGAACGCGCGCAGGCGGCGACTGGTGCCAGGCGTCAGCCTCAAGCTGCCGCTCGCCAGCGCCAGTCCCGCTGGAGCATGCGTCGACGGCAGTCGCGGCACGTACGCGAGAAGCACGGCCGCGACGATTGCGAGGCCGGCACCGACCCACAGCAGGCTCGCATCGACGGTGACTTCGAGTGCGCGCACCGAAAACCGCGCGGCGAAGCGCGCCACCACCGACACGAGTGGCCGCGCGAGCAGCACGCCGAGCACGGCTCCGACGCCGCACAGGACGAGGCTTTCGGCGAGCAGCGTCCGGCGCAGCGCTGCGTTGCTCGCACCAAGTGCGGCTCGCACCGCAAGCTCGCCTTCGCGGCGCAGCGAGCGAGCGACGATCAAGTTGGCGACGTTCGAGCACGCGATGACGAACACGATGGCCGCGGCGGCAAGCAGGACAAGAAGAATCGTTCGCGCCGGCGCCGTGATCTGATCGCGCAGCGGCTTCACACTGAGTTGCACGTTTGCTTCCGCCGAGTACGAGTCCGGGTTCTCGCGCCTCATTGCATCATGCACGGCCGTCAGGTCGGCACGCACCGATTCAATTGACGCGACAGGTGCAAGTCGGGCGAAGAGCTCCGTCATGCGATGCGTGCGTTCGGTGACCATCGCCGCGCCGAGATGGTGCGGACTGGTGACGATGTTCGCAATGATCTCGGTGTCGGCTGGATAAGGCACTGACGGCTCGAGAACGCCGACCACCGTCGCGATGCGCGGACCGAGGCGAATGGTCCTGCCAACTACTGTGGGATCGCTGTTGAGTGAGGTAGTCCAGAAGCGATGCGTGAGGACGGCCGCGCCAGGCCTGTCGGGCCCGTCGTCTGACGCGCTCAGGAGGCGGCCAAGGACAGGTCGAAGGCCCATCACGTCGAAGTACGAGCCGTCAACGACGCCCGCGCGCACCACGCGCGGCTCGCCGAAGCCGACCAGCGTGAACTCGATCGTGGAGAACTCGGCGAAGTCGCTGATCGTTGTCGAGCGTGATCTGAAATCCTTGATTTCCGGCACCGAGAAGGTCAGGTTCGCTGCGCCGATGCCCGGCGCGCTCTGACGGACGTACACCAGGCGATCTTCACCACGATTGACAAGCGGCCGCAGCAGTACGCCGCGGACGACGCTGAAGATCGCCGCGTTGGCCCCGATGCCGAGCGCCAGCGTGACAACCACAGTGGCCGCGAGACCCTTCGCGCGCAGGAGAGACCGTAAGCCGACGCGCATTTCCTGTGCGAGCGCTGCGGTTGCGTCGAACCAGCGGCCGTACCAAACGCGGCGCATGGCGTCGCGCGTGTGCGGGATGTAGCCGAACTCTCGCAACGCCGCCAGGCGCGCGGCTTCGGGATCCTCGCCGCGTTCAACCCGTTCCTTCACGCTGATGGCGAGATGGCCGCGGATCTCCTCGTCGAGATCGTTGTCGTCCGGTCGCACTGTTACTCCTTGCTCGCCGGCGCCGGATTCATGATCCGGCCGATCGCGTGCACCAGCTGCGACCAGCGGTCGCGCTCGCGCGACAGCTGCGCCTTGCCGGTGGCGGTGAGCCTGTAGAACTTGGCGCGCTGGTTCGCCTCGCTCACGCCCCATTCGGACTTCAACCAGCCGCGCTTCTCGAGGCGGTGGAGGGCGGGGTAGAGGGAGCCGGTTTCCACTCTGAGCAGATCGTCGGACTGCTGACGGATGGCCTGGCCGATGCCGTGGCCGTGCTGCGAGCCCCACTGGAGGGTTCGGAGAATGAGCATATCGAGGGTGCCCTGGAGGAGCTCGAGGCGATCGTCGGGAGTCTTGGCCATGGTTGTAGACAGTCTACGGCTTAAGACGTAGCCCGTCTACGAGTTGTTCCCGACAGCTGGAGAAATCGTTCGCTTCATCGCCGTTCCAGCTGATATGGAATGACCCGTTGTCAAGCCCCGCTCGTTGAAGTGCATGCAAGCCCGCTTCGACGTACTCGGGTCGTGGGGTGTCGAGACCAAATGAGGCGTCCGCCACACTTCTGCACACGGCGAGACCGCGGTGCTGGTAGGCATCAGGGCGGCGCGTCTTGCCTGTCGATAGGCTTGGCCAGCTCATTGTCCGCGGCTTTCGCCGGCGGATGGGTCGAAGCCCCAACGTTCGCGCATGCGTTGCCTGAGGCGTTCTCGCTCCTCAGGCGTCATGTGCTCGCAGCGCTCCGCCACGCGCTCGGTCACGCGATCGGCGATGCGATCGGCCATGCGACGGCCGACACCGGGGCGCGACCCGAGATGGAATGTACGTCCGCCGAAGAGGATCCGGCAAAGCGCTAGAAGTCCAAACGCTTGCCAGAACGTAATCTGCGGCCAGCCGAAGAGCGGCGGCAACAGCCAGTTCCACAGCAGCCGGACGATTTGGCCGCCAATCGCGATAACGATCAGGATGCCTGCGATCGCGAACGGTGCGAACAGCATCAATTTCTTCACTCTCGGGTTCATGTTGGGTGCCTCATCGTTTGGTCAATTCGTCGTGCGTGCGCTGCAGGCGCTCGCGCAGATGCAGCACCGCATAACGTTTGCGCGACAGCAGCGTGTTCACGCTCACGCCGGTCTCGCCAGCGATCTCCTTGAAACTGCGACCTTCCAACTCGTGCGCAACAAACACATGGCGCTGCTCCCGCGGGAGGTCGTGGATCGCCGATTCAAGTTCCTCGAGAAGCACGTGGCGCAAGTACAACGCCTCGGGGTCGGCGTCGTTGGACGGCAGCTGGTCCTCCAACGGCAGCAGTTCAGCGTCGGCGTCCGGGACGCCGGTGTCGCTGAGGCGCTCCGGCTGCCTCTTACGGAAGAGATCGATGATGCGATTGCGCGCCACGTGAAACAGCCAGCCAGTGACGTGATCGATCGGCATCAGCAGCCGGTTCGCCTCCACGAGCGCATAAAGGACGTCCTGGAGAATGTCTTCCGCGTCGCGCGGGTCGGGCACGCGCCGGCGAATGAAGTTGCGCAGCCGCGCCTGCTCCCGCTTGACCACTTCGGAGATGCGCTGGTCCTGTTCGCGCGCCATCTGTTGCAGGCTCGCCGCGTCGTTCACCTATGGCTGTAGACGAATGAGCGGTCCGGATATTGTAGAAACCACGATCGTCACGTCGCCAAGCGCCAGGACGCGTAGGATGGGCGGATGGTTTCGTATCGAAGCGAGGGAATTGGCAGTTTGCTCCGCCCATCGTATCTGCTCGACGCCCGGCGGCGCGTCGACCAGGGCCAACTGACTCCCGCCGAGTTCAAGCGCGTCGAGGATCGCGCCGTCGATGAGGCCGTCACGCTCCAGGAAACGGCCGGTCTCGAGGTTGTCACCGACGGCGAACAGCGGCGCTATGCCTTCTTCGGTCATCTGGTTGAAGCGCTCGAAGGTTTCGATAAGTTCGCGGGATGGGCCATTACGTTCCACGATGAGCAGGGCTCCGAGCTCACACTCAAACGACCGGTCGTGGTCGAGAGGCTTCGCTGGCGACGGCAGATGAGCGCCGAGGAATTCACGTACTTGCGTGGCCGCACGAAGCGGCCGGTGAAGGTCACGCTGGTCAGCGCGCAACAGGCGGCCGCCTATTACGATCCCGACAAGTCACGCGCAGCATACGCGACGCGAGATGCCTATCTCGCGGATCTCGTCGACTTTACGCGCCGCGAGATCGAGGAATTGCGCCGTCTTGGCTGTGAGTACGTTCAAATCGACGCGCCGCAGTACGCAGCCCTGCTCGACGAGTCGATTCGCGATGGATACAGGAGACGGGGCAGCGATCCAGATGCGCTGCTCGATGCCTGCATCGAGCTCGATAACGCGATCATTCAAGGACACCCGGGTGTGACCTTCGGCATTCACATCTGTCGCGGGAATTACCAGAGCATGTTCTACGCGTCTGGCGGCTATGACCGCATTGCCCAGCAGGTGTTCCGGGGAACGCGTTTTCATCGCTTTCTCCTCGAGTACGATGATCAACGTTCTGGTTCGTTCGAGGCGCTCCGACATGTGCCTGACGACCGGGTCGTCGTTCTCGGCCTCGTGAGCTCGAAGAAGCCGCACCTCGAGACGAGCGCCGAGTTGCAGGCGCGGATTGCCGACGCTGCGCGCGTGATGCCTCTCGAGCGGCTTGCCCTTAGTCCGCAGTGCGGATTTGCGTCGACGTCCGAAGGGAATCGCCTGACACTGGACGATCAGCGCCGCAAGCTCGAACTCGTCGGCAGCGTTGCACGCGCTGTATGGCCGAGTGTTGCTTCCTCTGTATCGCGAGAGTAAAAAGACCGAAAAGCCGAATCCTCCGATCGGACGCTCTCGCACGTCGCTCGCTGTCGCGGAAACCAGTCGTTTTCCGAAGGAGCGCTCATGGGTCGCACGTCTGTTCTCGCCTTCACGCTGCTTCTGATCGCTGCGGCCGCGACCGCCGCGCAAACAGCAACCGGCACCATCACGGGCGTCACTCGCGACAGCACGGGCGCCGTGCTGCCGGACGCGACGATCACGATCCGGAACGTCGCCGCGGGCGGCTCGCGCACCGCCACAACCGACGCCGCCGGCCGCTATCGCATCGTCAACGTCATGCCAGGCGATTACGAACTGCGGGCTACACTTGCCGGCTTCAGCACCACCGTTCGCACGATCACCGTGACAGTAGGCGGTACGACGGAGGCCAACATCGACATGTCGGTGGGCCAGGTGACAGAGGAAATCACGGTTCAGACCGAAGCGCCGCTAATCGAATCGAGCAAGACGGACCTCAGCCGGGTTGTCACCACCCGCGAAATCGAGTCGTTGCCAATTAGTGGGCGCAACTTCGTTGATTTCGTCAAGCTGTCGAGTGGCGTCGCGGTCGGCCGCGAAAACGTGGGCGGTGGCGCGTTCAAAGAGCCCGATGTTGGAGTGGGATCGGCGGCTGCACCGCGACTTTCGTTTGGCGGGCAACCTGAACTGAACACGATGATCCAGGTTGATGGCGCTGATAACGTCCAGACGTTCACCGGGCTGCCGCGCGCCACACCGTCGCAGGAAGCGGCACGGGAATTCCGAGTGCTCAATTCAACCTACCTAGCCGAGTACGGCCGCGCGCTGGGCGGGTTTGTCAACATCGTGACCAAGTCGGGGACGAACCGCCGCGACGGTTCTGTCTATTACTACGCGATGGATGACGTGCTTGCGGCGCGATCGATCCTCAACCGGCCCGACGAGGACACGCTCAACCAGCATCAATTCGGCGTGACATTCGGCGCGCCCATCGTCCGCGATCGGACGTTTTTCTTTGGCAACTACGAGGGACAGATCCGCAAACAGTCGAATCGCTTCTCGAAAGTGGTGCTGGACAATCTCGCGCTGCTCAATGCCGTGCGCGAGCCTCTCGGACTCCGCCCCGAGACAACCGACCAGGTGCTCGACAATCATTACCAATCGTTCCTGGTCAAAGTCGATCATCATTTCGAGAGCGACCACACGCTGTCCGCACGCTACAACTTCCTCGATTCCAGCACGGACAACTTTCTCGGCGGCGGTGGCCGTGCCTCACCGACCTCGAGCACCGCGCGCGACAACGAGACGCGCGATCAGGCGTTTGTCGCCAACTTCGTCTCGATCGTGTCGCCGAACCTGGTCAACGAGGCGCGTGTTCAAGCGGCTCGGCGAACGTTTGATTTCTCGGCTGTCTATAACGAGCCATCGCTCGACATTTCGAACTTCATCATCATGGGCAAGAGCACGTCGGATGTGGACTACTACTCCGAACGACGCCTGCAGCTCGCCGATAGCGTGACGTGGACACGAGGAGGGCACCAGTTCAAGGGCGGCGTCGACATCAACGCGTTGAAGAACGCCGCGATCTGGAACCTGTTCTTTCCGGCGCGCATCGTGTTTCCGAATCTTGCCGCCTTTCAGACGTTCACGCCGGTTGTGTTCTGGTGGCCGTTTCTCGCTACCACCACGACATACCCTGGAATCGGCACCACATGGACGGAGGCGGTGCCGGCCGAGTGGATCGATGAAACGAACTTCAGCTTCAATCACAGTTCGTACGGCTTCTTTGCGCAGGATCAGTGGAAAGCTGCCGAGCGCGTGACCGTCACCTTCGGACTTCGCTACGACTTCGAGTTGTATCCGTCGCGCTACATTTCAGAAAGCGATTTCAACAATTTTCAACCGCGTATCGGCGCTGCGTTCGCGTACAGCCCACGCGGCGTGATCCGCGGCGGCTATGGAGTCTTCCACGACAGATTGACCAGCAGCATTGGTCAGTTATTCAACGCCACCGAATGGTCGAGCGGCGGTTACTTGCCGAACACGCAGGCACTCTTCCCGAGCGTGGCGCGGATTCAGGGCCGTTTCGAACAGCGGACCGTCGCAGGAGCCGCGGCTCCCGACGCCGCGCGCACATTTCTCGCCACGGGCCGTGTGCCAGCGGCGGGGGTGAAGGGGTTGGCGGATACACTCGACGGTGCGATTGATACGCCGTACAGCCATCAAGCGAGCGTCCAGGTAACGCAAGAAATTGGAGGCGGCTGGGCGATTGCCGGCAGCTATCTCTTTGTGGCTGCGCGCGACCTGCTCGGACACACCGGCAATTTGAACGCATTTCAGACCGGCACTCTGGCTACGGGCAAGCCGATCCTGGCCGGCCGAACATACCCGGAAGTCGGTGCGCTTTTCGTTCAAACCAACACAGGTGAGTCATCGCATCATGGCGGAACGTTCGAGATCGAACGACGCTACGCGAACGGCTACAGCCTTCACGGCAGCTACACGTTGTCGCAGTCGCGCACCAACGTAGACTCGTTGGCCAACCTCTCGGATCTTCCGGAAGCACTGGACATTGACGGCGAGCGAGGACCGTCGCGTCAGGAAGTCAATCATCGATTCACGCTCTCGATGATCAGCGCAATTCCATCCACCGTCGCGATCGCGGGCGGCGTGAAGATCAGCGGCATCGTCACACTCGAAAGCGGACGGCACTACAACATCTTCGTTGGCAGCGACGCGAACCAGGATGGGAACCCAAACACCGATCGGCCAAGCATGATCGGCAGGAACTCGTACGAAGGACCAGGATACGCCGCCGTGGACGTTCGCATCGCACGCGAATTCGTGGTGGGCAGCGCCGCGCGACTGGACGTCAGCCTCGATCTGTTCAATTTGTTCAATCGCACGAATGTGAAGGACGTGAATACCGTGTGGGGAGGCATCGATATCGATACGCCGCCCGCGCCACAGTTTGGCTTTGGAACGGCGCGTGACGTCTTCAATCCTTTTCAAGCACAGATTGGGATCAAGCTGAGGTTTTGAGAATGACCCCGGCCTCGTGTGAGCTCGTTCGCCGACGACCGCCTAGTGCCAGCAAGCAGGGTCGGCAGACACTCGCAAACCTGTATGATGTCGCCTCGTCCGTCGGGTGGCTCGAAAAGGCCGCCGCGACCTTTCGTCCGTGATGGTCTGGTCGACGTTCCATTCCTACCGCTCGGGTCGGGAAACAGGTTCGGAAGGTGGTTGCATACGTGCGTGCTCTGAAAGCGTTGAAACTGTTCATGATGGTGGCGTTTGCCCTTGCGTCGGCCACGGCGGCGTCCGGACAGGCGCCACCCGCCGCTTCACCCGAGGAGGCGAATGCGCGCGCCACTCAAGCACCCCCCGCGGACTCAGCACAAACGTCCGCGCCGACGTCGCGCCAGGCAGCAATCGAAAGGGAACAGGCGGCAAAGGCGCAAGTGTTGCACCCTTACGTCCCTACGAGGGCCGAGCAGATCTTGCAGCGGTTTGACTCGGTGATTCAGGGCGCCAGGCCGCGATGGCACCCGTTTTTCGAGAGCGCCTATTCTGGCGGAGGCTTTACGCTCGGCCTCGGCCACGCGAATTTCGTGAGTGCGTCCAACTACATCGACGTGCGGGGCAGCTACTCGGTTGAAGGCTACAAGCGTGCTGAAATCGAGTTCGTCGCGCCGCGCCTGTTCAACCGCCGAGCGAATCTGTCGGTGATCGGCGGCTGGCGCGAAGCGACCGACGTCGGCTTCTACGGCCTCGGGACGAACACGTCGCAGGACGATCGCACCAGCTACCTCTTTCAGCAGCCGTACGGCACGGCACTGCTCACCTTGTTCCCAACCCGTCGCGTTCTGATGCTGCGCGGCGGCGCCGAGTTCACGCAGTGGTCGCAGGAGCCGGGTAAGGGCAGCTTCCCTTCAGTTGAAACCCGCTACACGCCCGCTGACCTTCCTGGCCTCGGCGCCGAAGTCACATATCTGCATACGCAAGGTACACTCGGCATCGACTGGCGCACGTCCCCCGGCTACTCCCGGCGCGGCGGCTTCTATGGCGTGACTCTGCACGACTACAACGATCGAGATGAGGAGTTTGGATTCCGCATGCTCGAGTACGAGGCCATCCAGCACATTCCGATACTGCGCGAAGCGTGGGTGCTCTCGTTCCGCGGGCGCGTTCAAACCGCAATGGAAAAGGACGACCAGCAGACGCCGTTCTTCATGCTGCCGGCGATTGGTGGCGGGCACATGCTTCGCGGGTACAGCAGCTGGCGCTTCCGCGATCAGAACAGCCTGTTGCTGCAAGCGGAATGGCGCATCGTGGTCAACCGCTATCTCGATATGGCGTTTTTCTACGACACGGGGAAGGTGGCCGCGCGCCGGTCGGATCTCGATCTCGACGGCCTCAAAGACGATTTCGGTTTCGGCCTGCGTTTCCACGGCCCGTCCGGCACGCCGCTCCGCGTGGAGCTCGCGAAGAGCCAGGAAGGTCTCAAGTTCGTCTTTGCGTCGTCAGCCGTCTTCTAAGGTTGCGCCCCATGGTCACATCAAGGCTTTCGTCCCGTGCTCGTCGTTTTGGACTGCTGGTTCTTTCTGCCGCACTTGGGTTGTTTGCCACCGGCGTCTCGACCCAGACCACGCGGTTCTATTCGGACGACCCGATCGCGCGCGAACCGGAATCGCAGGACGCCTCGAAAGCGGCGCCCTACGAGCAGTCGCAGATCTACGAGTTGATCTACAACCTGTTCATCACATCCGGCTACAAGCCAAGCGGCCTGCGCGCGAAGAACATCAACACCATCGACGAGGTGCCGGACTCGAGCTGGTTCACCAATCGCATCGGAACCAGGCCGATCACGAGTGAAGAGCTCATTCGCGCCGGGAACGTTGGCGCACCGCCCGATCCGTCGAAGTGGGTGCTGATCAGGGAAAAGACGTCGGGCGCCCACCCGGGCTTCACGGCCATGGACGCCAAGGGCGAGACCTGGTTCATCGAGTTCGATCCGCCGAAGTTTCCAGAAGGCGCCACCGCTGCGGTCGCGATCGCGTCCAAGATTTTTTGGGCGCTCGGTTACAACCAGGTGGAATCGTTCCTGACGACCTTCGATCCGAAGAAGGCATCGATCGACGAGCGGGCGACCGTTCGCCGACCGAACGGGAAGAGAACCAAGTTCAATCAGGACGACGTCAACGAAATTCTGGAAAAGATCGCGCGCGACGCCGACGGGACATATCGCGCCATCGCCGGCCGTTTGCTGCGGGGCAAGATTCTCGGCCCCTACTTGTACGCCGGCACACGCCCCGACGACCCCAACGATCTCGTCCCGCACGAGCACCGGCGCGAACTGCGGGCGCTTCGCGTCTTCGGCGCGTGGACCAACCTCACCGATCTCAAGGCCGCGAACTCGATCGACACGCTGATCACGGAGAACGGTAAGACAATCGTCAAGCACTATCTGCAGGACGTCGGCTCCACCTTCGGCATGTGCAACGACGTCCACGAGTGGGACCTGAGCTACGAATACTTCTATGAGGGTGGCCCGTTGCGTAAGCGCTTCTTCACCCTCGGATTCGGCTTGAGCCCGTGGCAGACCGTCGACTATGTCGAGTACCCGGCGGTCGGCAAATTCGAAGGCAAGGAATTCGATCCACGAAAATGGCGGCCCCAAACGCCGACGACGGCCTACATGGAGCTGCGCGACGATGACGCCTTCTGGGCGGCGCGACGGGTGGCGGCATTCACCGACGAGATGATTAGGACCGTGGTGCACACCGGCCAGTTCAGCGATCCGGCCGCCGAGAAGCATCTCGCCGACGTGGTGATCGAGCGGCGTGACAAGATCAAGAGCATCTACTTGACGCACGTGAATCCGGTCGTCGACCCGCGCCTGGATGCAAACGGACTGACGTTCGAGAACGCCGCGGTTGCCGCTGGCGTCGCGCGCGGTTCGATGGCGTACCGCGCATCGTGGATGCTGTTCGATAACGCGACGGGCACGACCACGCCGCTGTCGGAAACAACGAGCACCACCACCACCATGGCGGCGCCGAACGGTCTCCCCTCGAGCGGCTTCGTTGCCGTCGACATTGCCGCCGTCAGCGATGCCTACCCGACGTGGAAACAGCCCGTGCGTGCCTACTTCCGCGAGGGTGGCGGACGCTGGACGCTGGTTGGCTTCGAACGGCTGCCTGCGATCTGAAAAAGAGGTCAGACCCCTTTTCTGGATATGAGGTGGTGTTACGTCGCCTTTCCGAAGCGCATTTGGCCCAGCACCAATCTGAGCATGCGCGATCACACTCTCCTTGGTTCGTCCTTCTCCCTCGATGCCCGCTCGGTTTCAGGGCGCGACGCGAAGCGCCCGAGATCGCGCTGCGCGTCAAGTATTAGGCTTCTGCCCGCAACGCAACCACGGGATCGACCCGTGCGGCGCGGCGCGCCGGAAGATAGCTCGCGAGGAGCGCCACCGCTGCCAGGCCGCTTGCGACGGCCGCATATGTAATCGCGTCCATCGGACCAACTCCAAACAGCAGCGCCGACATGACGCGCGTCAGCACGAGCGCCACACCGACGCCGATAGCGATGCCCGCGGCCGTCAACGAGAGCCCGTGGCGCAGGAACATCTTCCGCACATCTCCGACCTGAGCGCCGAGCGCCATCCTGACCCCGATCTCGCGCGTCCGCTGCGTGGCGGCGTACGCGACCACGCCGTAGATTCCGACGACGCCGATGAGCAGCGCAACGCTCGCCGCGATGCCGAGCATCACCAGCGCGAACGACGTCTGCGCCATCGAGCTTGCGCGGATTTCCTCGAGTGTCTGGATGTTGGCGAGCGGCAGATTCGGATTGGCCGACCAGACTGCTTGCTCGAGCTCGCGGGGAAAACCGGGCGCGCCGACCCGGCTCGAGCGCACGGCGTAGGCCATGGTGCGCCACCGGTAGCTCTCACTCAGCATCGGCCAGTACACAATCGCCGTCGCCGGGTGATTCAGCCCATCGTCGCGCTCGTCGGCGACGACGCCCACGATGTCGCGCCAGGGCGCGCGATTGCCAGTGCCGCGGATACGCTTTCCGATTGCGTTGGCCGGCGTTCCCCAGTACTCGCGCGCAAGCGGCGCGGAGATCACGACAACGGGCCGTTGCTCCAGTATCTCGCTCCACGTGATTGAGCGCCCGGCGATCATCCGGATCCCCATGGTCTCGAAGTATCCCGGCGCGAAGCTTTTGAATCGGCGCAATGGTGGCAGTTGACCCTCGGGCGCGGGAGCGCCCTCCACTGCGATCGGATTGCCGTTGTCCTCGCCGTCCATCGTGATGGAAGACGACAGACCCACGGACGTCACGCCGGGCACGCGAGCCACGCGTTCCGCGACGCTCTGATGTGCGCGCGCCGCCTGTTGTGGATCGCTGATGAGACCAGGCGGCACGGCGAGGACGAACGTCTGCACTTCCTCAGGGTGTGTGAAGCCGGGATCGACCTGTCGCATTGCCAGAAAAGTCCGAATCATCAGCCCAGAGACGATGAGGAGCGTCAGAGCCAGCGCGACTTGCCCGACGACCAGCGCATTGCGCGTGCGGTGCCGCGCTGGGGCGTCGCTTCCCGAGCGACCGCCCTCTTTGAGCGCCGCCGCGCTGGGTCTTCCGAACTTCACCACGGCGAACACGCCGAACAAAACTCCGCTCGAGAACGAAATCGACAATGTGAAAAGCAACACTGCCGGGTCCATCGCGATCTCGTCGAGGCGCGGGAGCTGCGCAGGAGCCATCCTGCGGAGAACGCCGAGGGCCGCTTGCGCGAGTGCCACGCCGAGCGCGCCCCCGCCGAGGGCCAGCAACACACTTTCCGAGAGCAATGCCCGCGCGAGACGGAATCGACTCGCGCCGAGCGCGGCACGCATCGCAAGCTCCTGTTGCCGTCCCTCCGCGCGAATGAGAAACAAGTTGGCGACGTTGCCGCACGCGATGAGCAGCACGACGCCAACGGCGGCGAAAAGAATCCAGAGCACCTCGCCGACATTGCCGATCACGTCGTCGGCCAGCGGACGCACGTTGGGCTGTAATTCCAATCTCGCGAACACCGGCGGCAGCAGCGAGATGAGGCGCGCCACATCGCCGTTGGCCTGCGCCAGCGTGACGTCCGGCTTGAGGCGCGCGAGCGCCTGAAACCCGAAGCTGATGCCGCGCGGCGCGTTCACGTCGAGCGGCATCGGCAGCACGATCTCGGGCCGCGTGCGCAGGAACTTGAACGACGCCGGCAGCACGCCGATGACTTCACCCGGCCTGCCGTCGATCACAACCCGCTGACCGATGACGTTGCCGGCCCCGCCGAACCGGCGCTGCCAGTAGCCGTAGGTCAAGATGACCCGCAGAGGATTGCCCGGAATATCATCCTCGGCGCCGAACCCCCGGCCCACGATTGGCTGTACTCGCAGCAGCGGCAACGTGGAGGCGCTGACCAACAATGCCTGCACACGTTCCGGATCGCCGGCGCCGGTGATCGAGACCTCGGCCGGATCCCAGGCGCCGATCGCCTCGAACACCTGCTGGTTCTCGCGATAGGTGAGATATGTAGCGGGACCATGGTTGGTGCCGGCGCCGTGCGGCGCGCGTTGGCGCAGGGTGACCAGCGTCTCGGGTTCGTCGAAGGGAAGCGGTTTCAGCAGCACGCCGTAAACCACGCTGAAGATCGCGGAGGTCGCGCCGATCCCGAGGGCCAGCGTGAAAACCGCGGTCGCGGCAAAGGCGGGTTGCTTCCAGAAGGTGCGGGCGGCGTAGCGCAGGTCCTGCCAGAGATCGCTGAGCACGTGACCGGTCGGCGCGCCCGGCGCGAGCGGCGGCGGCGCCTGCGCCTGCCGCAACGGCGCCATATATGCGGCAAGGAGATTCCCGCTGCGGAATTCAGCGAGCGTCGCGCCTGCGGCCTCCTCAGGCGTGGTCCCCCCGGCGATCAAATCGTGATAGTGGTCGTCGAGATGCTGTGACAGCTCGTCGACGATCTCCGATTCGCGTTCTGGCGAGAGCCGCAAGGACGCGAGCCGGCGGCGCACCTCGCCGGACCACTGCGACTTGAGCGGTTCATCGTTCGTCGGCAGCGATGGATCAACCATGTTCTTCTCCCGTGACGCGCCGGACCGCGTCGACGAATGCTGCCCACGCCTTTCGTTGCTGGGCGAGGACACGCCGCCCCTCGGCCGTCACCTTGTAATAGCGTCGCCGCCGCTCGCCGGGTTGTTCCAGCCAGGTGCCCTTGATCCATCCGCGCTCTTCCAGTCGATAGAGCAGCGGGTAGAGCGAGTCGAGGTGAAATGCCAGCTGCCCGCCTGATCGCACCTTGATCAACTTGCTCAACTCGTAACCGTGCCGGGGCCGGGTATCGAGCAGCGAGAGGATGAGCAGCTCGGCTGACCCTCGCTTGAGCTCGCGATCGAGCGCGCGCGTGTTGATACCTGTCATGAACAGACATTATATAGACAGATACGGGCGGGAAAGGGTTGTCGTGGCGATGCCGCGAGCGCGACGGCCATGCGGTGGCGCCGTTCCTCATCGATCAGCTGCCGGATGCAGGCTCGACCGTGCGCGAGGCTAAGCCGTCGATCCAGCCGTCAGCAATGGGAAATGACGCCGCGATTGACTCACGTCTCGGCGGACACCGCGGCGATGAGCGCCTTGATATAGCCAAAGGCGAACGCGAATCCCTGCTCGCTGCTGATGCCCTCCACGTTCGGCACATGGTCAGGCATCATCATCCCGTCGTAGCCGACCTCTTTGTACACGCGCATCGCCTTCAGCATGTCGACGCTGCCGTTGTCGATGAAGGTCTCGCGAAAATTGAGAAAACCACCCTCGATGTTGCGGAAGTGGACGCTGAAGATCTTCTTGCGCGAGCCGAAGTAGCGGATGACGTCGAAGATCTGCTCGCCGGGTTTTTCGAGCTGCTCGGATACCGTGCCCTGACAGAAGTTCAGACCATGGTAGGGGCTTTCTTTGATCGAAACGAACTTCTTGAGGCCGTCGGGCGAGCCAAGCACTGCATCCACGCCGCGCCATCCTGATCCTTTCGGCATGCCGGGATCCTGCGGGTGGCATCCCATTCTCACCTTGTATTCCTCCGCCACTGGCACGACACGCTCGAGGAAATAGCTGATGCGCTCCCAGTAGGTGTCGGCGTCGACCTTTCCAGCGATCGTCAGCGCCGGCTCCTGCTTCGCGTTGGCATAGACGAACTCGCTGTAGCGCGACCCCCCACGTCCTGGCGCGGTGCCGCTGCGCGGAATGCCGATGATGGTGAAGTTGTATTTCACCTGCATGATGCCGGCGCGCGCACAGTTGCGGATCATCTGGCAGATGTCATCGATGTTCCGGTCGCGTTCGGGACTCTGACCGAGATAGATCGCGGGCATTTCGGCCCGGGTGATCTCCGACGAGCTCATCGGCAGCGGCACCATGTCGAGCGAGATGCCGAACGAGGCCACGCGATCGCGGAGCCGTGAGAGCGACTCGACCGACCACGCGTCGTCCATCTTCGCCGACGGCAGCCGACTGCAGATGTTGTTGACGCCAAACGCCGCGCAGGCACGGAGGATGGCGTCGGAGTCGCCGTGCTGCGTGCCGACCTTCATCTTCGCCCTGGGTGAGGTCGTTGCCGCGACGATGCCGGCCTTCGCCGGCGACTGCGCCTGCTGCGCGGTCACGACAGCCTCGGCCAGCGCTTGCGCCGACAACCCGGCGCCGGCGAGTCGGACAAATTCACGTCGATTCATACCTGTCTCCTTTTAACCCCACCAAGCCTCGCCCGCCACCAAATGCGCGCGAACGACGTCAGGATTCAATTCGATGCCAAGCCCGGGCTTCTCGCTCACGCGGATGAAGCCGTCCTTGATGTACGGGCCGTCGAGCAGCAGCACCTGATCCATCCAACCGCCTTCACCTGTGATCGTTTCGAGCGCGAGGTAGTCGCGAATCGAGGCAGCCCACTGTGCGGATGCGTACGTGCAGACCTGACTGCCGGTGTTGTGATTGGCCATCGGCAGTCCGAAGATATGCGCCAGGTCGGCGATGCGTTTGGTCTCCAGGAACCCGCCTGAATTGCGCAAATCGGGATGCAGAATGTCACACGCCTGATTCAGGATGAAGTCCTTGAACCCCTCGCGCCGTGCGAGGTTCTCGCCCATGCAGATCGGCACCTTCGACGCCGCGCACAGCCGCTTCCACGACTCTGAATAGTCCACCGGCAGCGGATCCTCGAGCCACACCGGCTTGGACGACTCGACGGCGTCGGCGATTTGAATCGACGTCCGCAGGTCGTACTCCCAGTGGCAATGCACCATCAGGTCGCGATCCCAGCCGATCGCGTCGCGGCAGTTTTCGAATCCTGTCTGAACGGCGATCAGCTCTTTGGTCGTCAGCACACGATTGGCGAGATCGCGTGCCTTGTCGCTGGCCGGGTCGTTGTTGGGGAAACCAAACTTGTGACAGGTAAAGCCGCTCGGATGGGCTTTGGCCTTTGCTGCCCATTCGGCAACTGATCCCTTGTCGAGCATGTTGCGCGGCGCCGCATGATCGTACACACGCACGCGATCGCGAAACGCGCCGCCGAGGAGCGTGGAGGTTGGCACCTCGAGAATCTTTCCAGCAAGATCCCACAGTGCCATCTCGATGCCGCTGACGGCGCGCATCAAGTTATGTGCGGACCCGTCGGTGCGCGTTCCACTCAGATCTCGCGTGCCGACTCCCATCTGCGTGTAGAGCTTGTCGATTTCCAGCGGATCCTTCCCGACGAGCCACGGCTTGAGTGAGAGCACCTGTTCTTTGACGCCGATCCCTGGAGTACCGTAGGCCTCGGCGATTCCGTACAGACCTGCATCGGAGGTGATTTTGATGAGGGTGTAGTTGCGGCTCGCGCCCTGCATCAACATGACCTGCACGTCACGAATCTTCACCCGCTTCCGCTCGTCCCAAGCGCGCTCGTGGAATGCCGTGAGAAAGGCGGGCACGAGCGGCACACCGCCCAGTCCGGACAGAAACTCGCGACGCGACAAACTGCGGTGGCCAGCCATGGCTTGATCCTCTGCTACCGGTAAAGCTTCAGCCCGATCTGCATCTGCCGCGGCATGTTATACACGGAGCGTCAGCTGATCTCCACTCATCGATCACCGCCAGGGGCGGAGCGGTGCCGCCGACAACCACCAACCAGTTCCGCGTTACGGTTTGCAACGGCGTCCCCACCAGACATATCTTCATGCAAAACAGGGGTTTAGCCGCTTGTCTCAATGCGCATTCCCAGTTACGTTATGCAATCGCCGATCTCTCGATGCAGACGCTTCAGACCGACCTCCGTCTTACCGTATGTCCCCCC
Source organism: Acidobacteriota bacterium (assembly GCA_046727855.1). Taxonomy (GTDB): domain Bacteria; phylum Acidobacteriota; class Vicinamibacteria; order Vicinamibacterales; family UBA2999; genus DASPWV01. The sequence goes on along the minus strand of JBKPDL010000122.1, from coordinate 10,919 downwards.
GATATTCCGGAGCGATATCGGCGAGCGCTTCCGGGGATGACTGTGTGACGGTGTCACAGGCGTGACAATTCACCGTCCAGACCCGTCGGCATCACATCTGCTTGTCGCTGACCCGTTCAGTCCCGCTGCAGCATGGAGGCTCTCGTGAATCGGCTCGCCGGCGCCCTTGCGGTTTGCGTCTTACTCGGTCTGACTGGCACACACCGCGTTGACGCGCGACAGTCAGCAGCACCCCAGAGTGCGGCGCCGCCACCGGGGTACGCCGGCTCGCAGGCCTGCGCGACATGCCACGAGGATCGCGTCAAGGAGGTCGAAAACTCCCGGCATGGGCTCACCCGCGATCGACGCACCCCTGCGGCTACGCTCGGTTGCGAAAGCTGTCATGGGCCGGGGCAGGCGCACATCGACGACGACGCCAAGGGACATATCAAACGATTCGGTCAACTGAAGCCGGTTGAGGTCAACGAAACGTGCCTGACGTGCCACAACCGCGGTGACCACGCGAGTTGGGAAGGCAGCACGCACGAAGCTCGAAATCTCTCCTGTACGACGTGTCACAGCGTGCACACGCCACAGTCGTTCGAGCATCAGCTCGTCAAGTCAACCCAAACGCAGCTCTGCGCAACATGCCATCGCCTGCAGGTGGTCAAGACGGAGCGTGCGGTGGCGCACATGCCGGTTCGCGAAGGCAAGCTGTCCTGCTCGTCGTGCCACAACCCGCACGGGTCGATCGCCAATGTCAAGGCGCTCCGGGTCGGAAATTCGGTGAACGAGCTGTGCACGAGTTGTCACGCTGAGATGCGCGGGCCGATGTTGTGGGAGCACGCGCCTGTACGCGAGAACTGCACGACGTGCCACGATCCGCACGGGTCGTCGAACGATCGCATGCTGAACGTCCGCATGCCGATGTTGTGTCAGCGCTGTCACGTCGCCACCAGGCATCCCTCGTCCGTCTACGACAACAACGCCATCACCGTGAGCAAGAGCAATCGCATGTTCGGACGTTCGTGCGTCAACTGTCACTCGAACGTTCACGGATCCAATCACCCTTCAGGCCAGTTCTTCATGCGCTGAACGAGGCGGAACGTATGCGGCTATTTCGCGCGCGTGTGTGTGCTCCCCTGATCGTCGCTGCGGGGATGGTCGCGCTGCCGGTTCCGGCCGGTGCGCAGGCTCCGGCGAACCCGGCGACGACGAGTACCTCGTCGCAGTCTGCGGCTCCACCCGCCGGCACCGCGCAGACGGCGGCGCAAACAGGCCCGCCTGCGGAAGACTCCCGGAGCCTGTTCGCACCCCGTTGGAACATGTTTCAGCTCTCGGGGCGCTTGAGCAGCATTACGGGCGATCCGGCGCGCTGGCAGCGGTACGAGGACATCCGCGACGGCCTCCTCTTCACGACCGCACGATGGCTGCGTGAAACGCCCGAATGGAACCTCAACGCCGGCGCCGACAACCTCGGCTGGCGCGATCAGCGCTATTTCGGCAATTACGAACGGACCGGTCTCTTCAAAATCAACGGATTCTGGGACGAAATCCCGCAGTTCTACAGCATCGACACGCGCACGCCGTTCACCGCGGCGGGCGAAGGCGTGCTCGTATTGGATGACGCCGCACAACGAGCGGCCAGTCACAACGCGTATCTTCCGGAGTCGATCTCGCCGCACTTCGATCTGCGCGAGCGCCGCGACATCGGCACGGTTCGCGTGAGTAGCACCCCAACGACACAACTCGATATCACCGGCGGCTTCACCACGACGAGGCACTCCGGAGAATTGCCGTGGGGCGCGAGCTTCGGCTTCAGCAACGACAACGAAGTGGCGCTGCCTTACCGATCGCGCACCAACGACATGGACGTGGGCGCGCAGTGGACGAACACACGCGCGATGATCCGGGCGGCCTATACCGGTTCGTGGTTCAACAACCTGGACGACACGTTGACCTGGGACAACCCGTTGCAGTTGATGGATACCACTTCCGCCCCCGGGCGGGGGCGGACAGCGCTGTGGCCGTCCAACTCGCTGCAGACGCTCAGCACGGCCGGCTACATGAAGTTCGCGCGACGCACGCAGCTCACCGGTTCGCTCGCCTTTGGTTGGGCCAACAACGACGAGGACTTGCTGCCGTTCACCATCAACAGCGCGCTGACGCAGATTCCCCTTCCCCGCGCGACGACCGATGCCGCCGCGCACACCATTGCCACCAACCTGAACCTCGTCTCGCGGCCGTTGGACGAGTGGCGGTTCAGCACGCGATTCCGCCGATATGACTACAACAACAACATGCCCGAGACCCCGGTTGGGCAGTTCATCAGCTACGACACGTCAGTCGGGACCAGCAGTACTGGCGGCCCGGAACTGTTTGCCCACGACCGCAACACACTCGATGCCGAGGCGACGTGGACTGGCCTTCCGCCCGTCGCGCTCACGGTCGGATACACCAACAACCACAACGGCTACGACTTTCGCATCTTCGAGTCCAGCAACGAGCACGTCTTGCACCTCAAAGCCGACGCCGTCGGGTTTCGGGGCACCAGCTTTCGCGCCCGCTACGAATACGGGAGCCGTACCGGCTCTGGCCTAGACGAGGCGCTCCTCGTTGAGGTCGGCGAGCAACCGGCATTGCGGCACTACGATCTCGCCAACCGCACGCGCAATCGGTTCCTCGGCCAGGTCGATGTTGCGCCAAACGAGGCCCTCACGCTCAGTCTCAGCGCGGGGTTTGGCGCCGACGACTTCGACGACAGCACGTTTGGATTGCAGGAGGCAGCCTTCCGCAATGTGACGGTGGCAGTGGACTATGCCGCCCAGAACGGGTTCGGCGCTGGCGGCAGCTACGATTACGAACGGTATTCAGGGCTGCAGCAATCGCGCTCGGCGAGTCCGGGCGAGCAGGCAGCCGATCCCAACCGCGATTGGACCACCGACAGCAAAGAGCGCGTGCACTACTTCTCGATCTACGTTCGCCCGCCTCGATTCGGCAGGACGGAAGCGCGCGTGTCGTATGACTACGCGCACGCGCGAGGAGACTTTGTCTATGAAGTGGGGCCGGCGCTGCCGCCGCCATCGCAGTTGCCCCAGACGTTCAACAAGCTGCAGGACTTGCGGCTGGACGTGCGGCATCGGATCACAGGACGGCTGGCGGCGACGTTGTCGTATGTGTACGAGCCGTATCGCATCTACGATTTCGCATTCGATCCGAGCGTGATCAACAGCATCGTCCAGCCGAGCTCGTTGGTCCTCGGTTACACGTACCGTCCGTATACCGCGCACTCCGCTGTGTTCGGCATCCTGTATTACTGGTGAACGCCACGGGCGTAACCAACCGGCGGCGGAAACGGTTTCGTAACTCTTAATTATTTCGTTGCATCGCGGTCCGGGTCGGAGTAAACTGCGGCCCCTACTCTTAAACATTTAAGAGTTTGAAATATTTAAGAGCTGGGCACGCCCGATGTCAAGACCCCGTTCGCCGGCGTTAACCGATGCCGAAGCACGCGTCATGTCCGTCGTGTGGCAGCGCCAGACGGCAAGTGTCGCCGACGTGATGGCCGCCCTGAAGAAAAAGCGGGCGGTCAGCTACAGCACGGTGCAGACGATTCTTCGCATTCTTGAAGAAAAAGGCTACGTCTCACATGAGAAAGTGGCGCGGGCATTCATCTACCGCCCGCGTGTGGATGAGCGGCAGGCCCGCCGGCGGGCGCTCAAACAGCTGGTCACGCGTCTGTTCAACGACTCTCCCGGTCTGCTCGTCCTAAACGTGCTCGAGGACGAACAGATCGACGCCGACGAGTTGCGCCAAGTGAAGAAACTCATTGAGGACGCATAGGAATCCGTATGGATCTTCTTGTGAATTGGCTGCTGCAAGGTGTCCTCGTCGCGATCGCTGCGTCCGCCGCACTGCGATTGATGACGACGTCCCCCGCGCCGGCCCGATATCGCATCATCTGCGTGGCGTATCTGCTCGTGCTGGCGCTGCCGGCTATACCACTCGTGTCGATCGCCGCCATCGATGTTCTGGCAGTCGATCCCGCTACCAGCGCAGGCAGGCCGGTCCTCACCATGCCAGCCGCCTGGTGGACCTCACCAGCAGTGGCCGCTGGCCTTTGGATCGCGTGGTCGGCGGTGCACGCAGTTCGATTCGTTTCTGGCGTTGCGGCAGTGCGTCAGGCGAAGCGAGAGAGCCGCCCGTGCCCTGTCGACCTGCTGGCGCGCCTGCCTCACTGGTCGCAGGTGCATGCCACCGGCCGACCCACTCGCGTCGTGCTCTCCAACGATGTTCGCTTCGCCGCAGTGATCGGCTGCGGATCACCTGTCATCGCGCTGGCGCCGTCGCTCATCGAGCAACTGAACGCAGCCGATCTCGATCGAGTGCTCGTTCACGAGTGGGCGCACGTTCAGCGGCGCGACGATGTCATGCAGTTCGTGCAGCAGATCACGCGGGCGGTCGTCGGATGGCATCCGGCGGCATGGTGGCTTGAACGGCAACTGGAATTTGAACGTGAAGCGGCGTGCGACCAAGTCGCGGTCGCGATCACTGGATCCGCCAAACGGTACGCAGCGTGTCTCACCGCTCTCGCCGTTCTGCCGCACCCGAGCGTCCGCTCGCTGCCTGCGCTTGCCGCAGTCTCGCCGAGCGGCCTCCGCCGTCGCCTCGTGCGGATTCTGGCGTTGCCGTCCGGCACGACTCCGCCCCGGCGGGCGGCAACGCTTTGCGCCGACGTGGCGCTGGCGGCACTCGCGTTGGCCGTCACGAACGTCCGTGCCGTCGCGCCGGAAACCACGTGGACCGCAGCTCAAATGGCGGCGCCACCAGAGATTAACGACCGAGCGGTGATCGACGTGTCCGCGACGTTTGTAGCGGCGGTGCCGGCAACACGTCGCTTGCAGTCTGACCCTGCGCCTGTGCTTCGACTCGACCGACCCTCGCCATCTGCGGTGTTCGAGCACGACGTGCCCCGCCCCGACGCAGAAGCGCGCCCGAACCAGGAGTCGGCGACGACGATGCTCCCAGCTGTGCCACTGCAATCGCAGGAGTGGACCGCGGGTGTCGCCGTTGCTCAGCCAAGTGCGCCGCCGCCGGCAGCGGCGCCGTGGACCGTCGCATCGGATGCCGGCATCGCGATCGGGAAATCGTCACGCACTGCCGGCATTGCCACAGCCGGATTCTTCACTCGAGTCGGCAAGAAGATCGCCGGCTCCTCCTTCTGAGGTCCCTGACGTGCGCGTACATCTCGTCAATCCCAGTGACATCTCGTTCGGGACCGCCGTCATCACGCCGCGATGGCTCTACGTGCTGGCGGCAGCCACACCAGACCGTTACGGGACGCCGATCCTGGTCGACGAGACGTTGGAACCATTCGACGTTCGCGCCGTCGACGCCGGCGACGTCGTCGGCATCGGAATTCATACGGCCAACGCGCTTCGCGGTTACGCCATTGCACGCATGGCTCGCGCGCGTGGCGCGCTGGTCGTCTTCGGCGGCATTCACGCGACGCTGTTCCCAAGTGAAGTACGCGAGCACGGAGCGGCGCACGCTGTCGTAAGCGGCGACGGCGATCGGATCTGGCCGCAGGTGCTCGCCGACTGCGAGCGTGGCGCCCCTGCAGCCTCGTACGACGGCGGACGGATTGATGGCGAGGCGTTCTCGTCGGCGCGGTGGGATCTGCTGCCGGAAAACCGCTACATGTGGGGATCCGTGCAGACGGTGCGCGGCTGTCCGAAGCACTGCTCGTTCTGCTCGGTCTGGCGGACCGACGGCCAGAAGCCAAGGCAGCGGCGTGTGGCCGACGTGGTGCGCGAGATCGTGGCGCTGCGTCGCAAGGGATTCCGATTCGTTGCGCTCGCGGATGACAACTTCTATCCAGTGACTCTGGCAGACCTCGCGGCAGCGGATCGACGCGCGGACAAGCGGCAACTCGCGCAGCTGACCGCTCTCCGCCAAGAGCGATTTGAGCTGATGGCCGCGCTCGAGCGGCTGCCCAACGACATGGTGTTCTACACGCAAATCACCATGGAAGCGGCGGAAGATCCGGCATTCCTCACCGCGATGCGCCGGGCGAAAATTCGTGGCGCGCTCGTTGGCGTCGAGTCGGTTACGCCCGAAGGACTGAAGGCGGTGTACAAGAATTTCAACGACGCCGGCGAGGCGCTCGTCACACGCCTGCGCGCGTTTCGCACGCATGGCGTACACGTGCTCGGCTCGTTTATTTTCGGGCTTCCCACCGACACGGCCGAGACGTTTTCCACCACTGCCGACCTGGCGCAGCGCAGCGGCATTGCGTTCGCGCAGTTCGTCATGCTCACGCCGTTTCCCGGCACTCTCGACTTCGCCAAATGGGAGCAGCAGGCGACGCAGGTGCCGGACGTCAATGGCATTCCGCTCACGCGCTATTGGCTGATCCCAGCGTCGCAACGACCGAAGGTGTACACGCCGCACCCCACGATGTCGGCCGACGTCATCCGCCGCGGAACTCAAAGCGTCTGGGATCGGTTCTACTCGCTCTCCGCGATCTGGCAGCGCTCGACGTGCGCGGAGTCGTGGCGCGCACGGATTGCCTTCGTGATCATTTCGAAGCTGTATCGACAGATGTACGCGAACACGGGGATTGCCACCGACAGTGCGCGTGTCGCGAAATCGGCGCGTCGGGCGCGCTGGCTAGCCAAGGCGGTGCGGCGGCTGTTTGTCGCGGCGCCGATGCCGGACCTTGCGGATCCATATGAAGCGCTGGACAAGCCGGTCGCGAAACAGTTCGCGCTGCGCGTCGTTGGCTAGATCGTCAGTCATCGGAGGAAATGAGATGCGATGCCTGGCCGGCCTTTCTCACATGCATCAGCGCGCCACCGCTGCGTGTAGTGCGGCGATCCTCATCGCAACCGGTTTTTCACTACACGCGCAGGGCGACGTGGTCGATCGGGGTGCTCTCGCGGCCATTCAGAACTTTCTGGCGCAGCCGAGAACCGCGCATCAGTACACTGCGTCGCGCCGCTTGGAGGCTTCCGGCAGCGGCCAGCGCGGCTGGCTGGACGTGCAGACGAATTTTTCAACTGCCTCCGGATTGCTCTACGAGGTGACCGCCGAAGGTGGATCCGGCTTCATCCGCTCCCGTGTTCTGCGATCGCTGCTCGACGAGGAGCAACGGCTGATCGCGCGTCGAGGCGAATCGGAGGTCGCGCTCACCACCGACAACTATGTGTTCGTTCCCGAGGGAATCGACGAGCAGGGACTCGCGGTGGTGGGCATGCGACCGCGGCGAAAAGATCGCGCGTTGATTGTCGGTCGCCTGTTCGTGACACTCGACGGCGAGCTGCGGCGCGTCGAGGGCCGGCTGGCGAAGAATCCATCGTTCTGGGTGACACGCGTGGATGTCGTCCGTTCGTATCGACGGATTAACGGAGTGCTCATGCCGGTGTCGCTCGAAACGAGGGCACACCTCAGGCTGCTGGGAGCATCGGGGCTGCGCATGACCTACCGCTATTCGCGCATCGACGAACAGCCGGTCGCCGAAGAAGAACGCGACTAGCGCCGCGGCTCCGCCGCGCGAGCGCGTTGCCTGTCGCGCGCGACAATCACGGCACGCCGGATCGTCGCCCTGTCGCTGGTCGCCTTCGGCTGCACTACGGTGGCCGCGTCGAGATTCTCGATTTTGGTCTGGCGAAGCTTCTCGAGCTCAGTCGTCTTGCCGGAACGGCCCCTTCCGATGGCGTACTGCGCAAGACGCGCACCGCAATCTTCGACCGCGCAATCCTGTCTCCCAGCTAAACAATTCCGCCCGTTGTCACGCCTGGAGAACTCGCCGTCTTCGCGCCATAGGCACGGCATGTCGGACGTTCTCCGGGCGGCTGGAGCCCGTGCTGCCGGCGAGTTTCCGCCCAATCGGCGGCAGATGGTCAAATCCTCAATTAATCTGACCGTTTTCTCCTTCTCCTGCACACGGCACGCGGGCTGCAGTTTCGGGCTGACACCGCCGAGGTGATTGGAGCGTGCCATCGACCTCTGATCGGCTGGGCGCTTTGGCAGGTCACCAATCCATGCAAGCACTACGTCGCCGCCTTCTACTGATCGCCGAGAGAACGAGCTGGGCATTCGGCCTTGTCAGCCTGGTGTGGTGGGCGGCGTTCCACGTCGGGGTGGCGAGCTCGACCCGGCACGATCTGGAGCGCTTCGCGGCACTTCAGGCTGTCGCCACGCCGGCCGGCACGCCAGACCAGTCTCTGTGGTCCCCAAATCGTGTCAGCGCGTGGCGTAAGGCGCTGAGCGATCCGACCCCCGCTCCGCTCGCCGTTCTGCGAATCCCGAAGATTCGACTCGAGGTGGCAGTACTGCCCGGCACCGACGATCGGACGCTCGATCGTGGCGTCGGTCACATCGAGGACACGGCACAACCGGGCACGGACGGGAATTCGGGCATCGCCGGGCACCGCGACGGCTTCTTCCGGGGACTGAAGGACATCGTCCCCGGTGATGTGATCGAGCTCGACACGGCGCAGGGGAAAGACGTCTATCGCGTCGAGCGAACGTGGGTGGTCGACCCGGATGATGTCTCCGTGCTGGACCCGACTGCCACTCGGGCGTTGACCCTGGTGACCTGCTACCCCTTCTACTTCGTCGGCGCCGCCCCCAGCCGCTTCATCGTTCGCGCGGTGCGCGTCAGCGAGACGCTGGCGACCTCCGCGCCAAGCATGGAACGGATCCCCTGTGCCGGGTGCGGACACGGGCGGTTTGTCGCGATGTCCTTGTCTTCTCACGTCTCGTAAATGTCGGCTAGAGCCTTCAGGAATGGAGAGAGTCTTATGACACGTGCAATGGTTCGGGTGGTGCTGGCCGCGGCGGTCGTGTGTTCGACGGCCGTCGCGTCGCTGGCGCAGCAGACTACGAGCTCGGAAACCAAGACCTTCGAAATACTCGCGGTGGACGGCAACCAGCTGGTCGTCAGGCTGCCGGAAGGCACGAGGGAGCTGACGGTTCCTGATGACTTTCGCTTCACGATCAACGGACAGCAGATGTCGGTGCGCGAGTTGAAGCCCGGCATGAAAGGCACGGCCACCATCACGACGAAGACGACGGTCACGCCGGTTACCGTCACCGAAGTGAAGAACGGCACCGTCATGCAGACGACTGGTTCGACCATCATCGTACGGACCGATGAGGGAATCCGGTCGTTCACGCAGGGCGACATTGACAAGCGCGGCGTGAAGATCATGCGCGGCGGCAAGCCCGCGACCGTGTCCGACTTCCGTCAAGGCGATCGGCTGAGCGCGACGATCATCACGTCGAAGCCGCCGCAGGTCCTGACCGAGAAGGAAGTGCAGGCCACCGTTGCGCCCGAAGCCGCGGCACCTCGTGCGGCAGCACCAAAACCGGCCCCGCCGGCACCTGCGGCCGCGCCAGCGGCTACCACGGCAGACGCCCCCCCGCCGGCGGCGCCCGCGGCTGCGCCTCGGAAGCTGCCGAAGACCGCCAGCTCGTGGCCACTCCTCGGGCTCGCGAGCGTCCTGTCGCTCGCGATAGGGCTCGGCCTGACTGTCAGACGTCGCTTCGTCCACTAGGCGATCTGCTGTTACGCGGCCGCGCTCGGGCGTTCACTCCCGAGCGCGGCTCGTCTATTCTGTGCTCGCTGCGAGTCACGGCGTCGAGTCGAATCGAAATGTGCGGCTAAGCTGGCAATGAGGCAGGGATTCGAACTATCACGTGCCAGCCGATCGCCCGGAACGCTCCATGTTCTCGAAACTCCTCATCGCGTGGGGCCTGATGGCCTTGTGCGTGATGATTCACGCTACGGGTCTGACAACAGCAGTGCGCTGGCTGCGTTCTCCAATGAATGCGGCGCACCACTTTTGGCTCGGAATCTGGCTGTTCATTCGCCTGGCAGGCTGGATTGTTCTCCTGCATCTGATCGAAATCACGACGTGGGCGTTGTTTTATGTGCGGAAGGCCGCCATGGCCGACCTGCAGTCCTCTCTCTATTTCAGCGCGGTGACGTACACGACGACCGGCTACGGCGACCTCGTGCTGCCGCCAGAGTGGCGATTGGTCGGGGCAATCGAGGCGCTAACGGGCATCCTGATGTGTGGGTGGTCGACCGGTTTCTTCTTCGCGGTTGTGAGCCGCATGTTCCAGGCGGAAGCACCCAGGGCTGATTTGTAAACATGGCGGCATTGCTGTCGGAACTGCGCCACAATCCGCTGCTCTGGCTGCTCGCATTCCTGCCCGTGGTGTTCGTCGCGCAGTCACTCGCGCCGGAAGCACACACATTGCTGTTCGTGTTGTCCGTTCTCGCGATCGTGCCGCTGGCCGCGTTGCTGAGTCACGCCACCGAATCCGTGGCGGCGAAAACCGGCGACACCGTCGGCGGGCTGCTCAACGCGACACTTGGCAACCTCACCGAACTGGTGATCGCGCTCGCCGCACTGCGTGCAGGCCAGTACATGCTGGTCAAGGCGTCGATCGCCGGCGCCATTGTTACCAATTCGTTGTTCATGCTGGGTGCATCGTTTCTCCTCGGTGGACTGAAGTACCACGTGCAGGAGTTCAATCGCATCAGCGCCCGTCTTCAGGCGAGCCTGCTGTTCCTGGCCACGATCGCGTTGTTGATTCCGTCAGCGGTCAGACTGGCCGATGGCGGGCCGTCAGAGGCGTTCACGCAGCAATTGAGCCTCGGGTTGTCCGGTTTACTCATCGTTGCGTACGGGCTCGGTATGGTGTTCTCGCTCAGGACGCATCGCGAGTTGTTCGCCGCGGCGGAGCACGGAAACGACGAAGAGCCACCATGGCCGATTGGCGTGGCGCTCGCCACGCTGGCCGGCGTCACGGTGTTCGTGGCGCTTGTGAGCGAGGTGTTCGTCGAATCGGTGCAACAAGCGGCCGTGGCATTCGGGATGACTCCCGCGTTCGTCGGTTTCATCGTGGTGGCGTTGGTTGGGGGG
>JBKPDL010000121.1:0-19837 GCA_046727855.1 Acidobacteriota bacterium | reverse complement strand
GCCTCCGACTGCCACACCAATTGCATCTTCGTGAACCTGAACCGTCCGGCCGCCGAGTTCAGGGACGCCTGTCGCAAACTAGGCGTCGCGGTGGGGCGCGACTTCCCACCGATGGAAAAGACCCACAGCCGCATCTCGCTCGGAACGATGGCGGAGATGCGGAAGGCCGTAGAGGTGTTTCAGAAGGTCCTCGGAAAAGCTACGAACTTGTAAGCGCTGACGCCGGTTCATCTCGGACCACGACCCGCGATAGTAGTCCGCAACTGACGGCATCGGGTTGCTCGGCACCAAGTCTGAAACCCATCTCGAGCTCACCATGGATGGGCCGGCTACCGAACGAGGAGTTCGAGCTCACGGGGACGCTCGAAACTCCCGTCAGCATGACCAACCCGCATGCGACGATGACGCTTCGCGTTGACGGCCGGGTCTGGGACGTCGTGCTCGCGCCGCCGAACCGAACCACGAGCGCCGGGCTGCGCGAGGGCATCACCCCTGTCGGCGCACAAGTGACGGTGCAGGGTCACCGCCATCGCGACCCGGGGAGAACGAGCGATCAACGTCTACCCGGACCGTAAATGAGTACGCGATGTTGCGGCGTCGCTCATCATGGCGGCAACGGCGGTTGCCGCCACGATCGTGATCGCGAGATCGAGATTCGTTGTCTCAATCGAGAATCATCCGGAAACCGACGAACACGCGGAACTGGTTGTTGATACTGTCCTCGATGTCGTCGGGCTCGTCGAAAAACGTGCGTCGATAGTCGAACTGGCCGAACACGCCCCAGCCGTCGCCGGCCACGAAGGTCACGCCGACGCCCGGCTGGATCATGAATGCCGTCTCCGTCTCGCTCTCATCCTCATCGTCAATTTCCAGGCTGCCGTGCGCAACGGCTGCGCCGACCAGCACCTGCACGTACGGCCAGGCCCGTCCTGCCCCGAACCCGGTCCACCGCGGTCCTGCAGCGAAGTGAAACATATTCGTGGTCAACTCCACGTCAAGGTCCTCCTCCGAGTCCCGAGACCACCCTATCTCGCCAACTAGGCCGAGCGGACCAAAGTGCCTGGCCCCGTCGATGGCAAGACCGAACGGAAAATTCTGGTCTGGCACGTGGAGAAACTGATAACCAGCGGACAACTCGAAGGTTGGAAGGTTCGTCGTGGCTGCCGTCTGGGAGAACGCGGTCGAAGCGAACCCCAGCACCAGCACAGTGGACAACACGAGATTCAATGCTCGAATCGACATATGCTCACGCTCCTCTTGCAGTTTGTGCGCGCACGGAGGAGGTTGTGCCCGTCACCGCGCGGAATCGCGAGCACGAACGATGCCGCAATGCACTGTATCGTCCGCGTACCTGCTGGCAGCTGATCCATAATCGCCTTCGTAATGCCGCTTTCCGCAGGATCCCGGCTGGGAGCGTACGAGATCGTTGGCGCGATTCAACGATCTCACGGTAGCCGCAACCGGCAAAACTTACACGACACCCAGCGGTATTACGCTGAACGCCACCTATATCAATTACCTTCGGCGTACGTTACCGGCGCGGTCCGTGCGATTTCGCATGACCGCAGCAAGGCAACAACAAGGACTAGCCAAGGGCCCCGAGTTAGCCGGATCAGGGCCCTTGGCTAGTTCACGAGGAGGTGCCATGAGGACCAAAACGGTTTTGCTGGCTGGCTTGGCCGCCGTCATGTTGACGGCGATGTCGCTCGGCGCCCAACAACCCGCGGCTCCCGAGAATGCGATGGTGCCGGAAATGCCGAAACAGGCTACCCGGACCGGTAAGCGTGTCAACCGCGTCATCGACATGTGGCTCAAGGGCCAGCCCGTCTATTACTCGCAAATCAGCGGCGGCGGCTATGAGCAAGGCAAGGAGTTGGCGGCGACCAAGGCCGACTACATCACCTATGAAATGGAGCATGGGCCGCTCGACTTCAAGGAACTGCGCGAATTCATGCGCGGCCTGCTGGAAGCGGGACCGACCCGCACCGGTCACAAGACCCCGGCGGTGATCGTCACCTTACCCATCGCCGGCACCACCGACGCCTTGCGCGCGAATGCTTGGATGATTCAACAGGCTCTGGCCGCCGGCATTCACGGCATCCTGCTTTGCAACGCCGAAAGCCCGGAGGCTGCCCGGCTGATGATCGAAGCCGCGCGTTATCCTTTCGCCCCGCGCGTTGACGGCCTGTCGCAAGGGACCCGGGGCAATGGCTCGCAGGCCTACGCTTCGCGGATGTGGGGCGTCAACGCCGAAGAATATATGCGCATCGCCGATCCCTGGCCGATGAACCCGGACGGCGAAATGCTGTTCGGCCTGAAAATCGAAAATCCGCGCGCCGACGCGAATGTCGAAGCGTCGGTCCGCGTGCCGGGTATCGCCTTCGCGGAATGGGGTCCGGGCGATCACGGCTTCTACCTGATGGGTCGCCCAGGCACGTACAAGGGCGGCGGCGAAGCTGCACCTCAAATGGCGGCGGTGCGGCGCCGCGTGCTCAATGCCACCAAGGCGGCGGGCATCAAGTTCCTGAATGCTTGCAACGAGAACAATGTAATCGACCAGCTCAAAGAGGGTGTCATGATCTGCACGGGCGGGGACACGCCGGCCGCGGACAAGGGCCGCGCCTTTTCCAAGCGCACCGATCCCTGGTGATCTGACAAGAAGAGCTCGCGCGCGAGAGCGCGTGGGCTTGTGCCGCGCGCGAACGACGCCGCTGGCTTATTCGGTCCGCAGCGCAATCACGGGATCGATCCGCGTCGCGCGCCGCGCGGGGAACCATGAGGCGCACTCGGCCACGAGCAGCAACGTGACCGACAGTGCGAGGTAAACGAACGGATCCGCCGGATCGACCTCGAAGAGCGCCTGTTGCATCAGCCTCGATACGGCGAGCGCACCCGCGATCCCGAGAGCGATGCCGACGAGGGTGAGTCGTCGGCCGTGACTGAGCACCATCCTCATGACCGCGGCGGGTGACGCGCCGAGCGCCATGCGAAGACCGATTTCGCCGGTGCGATACGCCACGAGATGCGCCATCACGCTGTACACGCCGAGACTGGCAAGGAGGAGCGCGAGAGCCGCGAATCCCGCGAGCAGCACCAACGCGAGCTTGCGGTTGGCCACTGTCTGCGCGATGCGCGTGGTGAGTGCTTGCGGCTGGAGCAGCGGCAGCTCCGGGTCCACGCCACGCAGCGCGTCGCGTACGGCCGCCGCCATCGCGGCGGAACTGACGTTCGTGCGCACCAGGATGTTGGTGAAGGTCTCCGGCCGCTGCAAGGCGGGCAGGAAGTAGTCCGCCTCGGCCGGCGTGTTCAGGCTGGTGCTCCGCACGTCCGCCACCACGCCAACGATCTGCGACGGCAGCTGTCCCATGCCCGTAATCAACCTGCGTCCGATGGGATCCTCACCGGGAAAGTGCGGCCGGGCGAAGGTCTCGTTGACGATCACCACGTGCGGCACGCGCGCGCTGTCGCGCTCGTCGAAATCGCGTCCGGCGCGGATGGGAATACCGAGCGTGCTGAAGTACCGCGGGGACACGAGGTGACGGTTCGCGTGCGGACGTTCGCTCATCGGCGGCAACGGACGACCCATGACGGCGACCGGCGCCGGCGTCTGCGCGCCGGTGAGCGGCACGCGATCGGTCAGGGCGGCGGACGTGCTGCCGGGCAGCGTCGCCAGGCGCTGATACAGCCGCTCGTAAAAGGCGACGAGCTTCTCCCGGGGGTATCGTTGCGGCGGCAGCACCAGCTGCGCGGTGAAAACGCCGTCAGGCTCGAAGCCCGGCTCCACGCGCTGCAGGCGCGCGAAGCTTGTCAACAGCAGGCCGGCAGCGATGAGCAGCACGAGCGACAGCGACACTTCGGCCACCAGCAAGCTCGCGCGCAGACGATGACCTGATCCGACCGAGCCGCGGCCCGCTTCCTTGAGCGCAAAGCGCGCAGCGATCTCACGCCGTGGTCCGGCAAAGCGCGCGAGTAGCAGGTTGGCGATGTTCGCGCAGGCGATGAGGAGCACGCACCCGACCGCGCCGAAGAGCAGCAGGTAACTCTGACGCTGCGCGCCGACGGCGTCGTCCAGGAGCGGCACGATCTCGATCTGCGATGGCGCGTCGACGTTCGATGGATTCGCCGCCCGGTAGCCGCCGGCGATGAGATTCATGGCCTCGCGCGCTTGCTCCAGCGAGACGCCGGGCCGCAGCCGTGCGATGGCCTGGAAGAAGTAGCCGCCGTTGTTCAATTGCGACGGAACAAGATAAGGCACCTCCGCTGAGATGCTGCGCCTCGCTGGGTCGAGCTCAACCTGACGAGCCGGTCCGGATCGTGATACGGCAGAGGACGCAGAAGCACGGAGTTCACCACACTGAACAGCGCGATGTTGGCGCCGATCCCGAGCCCGAGACCGAGAACGGCGACGAGCGCGAACGCTGGTGACTTGAGAAGCTGACGGACGGCGTAGCGAAGCTCCGACTGCACGGCGACCTCCGTTAGGGACGCGACGAGTTCGACTATTGTCTACCCGCTGGGGCCGGCAGCGAAGCTTCGCCTGAGACGAAACTCTTACGCTCAAACCGCCGAGAAAACCAAATAGTTGGCTTCGCTGCCATAAGTCTTTTTGCCCCGCTCCGCGGGGCCTAGACATCTTCCAAGGCGCCAGGAAAACTTGCTTCAAATAACACGCTCTCAGCCTTAGGAGATGTCTACGGCTAAGTTCGGGACGGACAGAGCGTGTAGGATCGCGCTGTCCGGAAGAAACGGCCCGGACGCCACTGCCCCCAAAGGCAATCACGAGGAGGTGCCATGTTCACGCCACGAATCCTGCTCTCCACGTTCGGCGCCTGCGCCGTCTTTCTCTTGACGGCTTCCATCAACTCCGACAACAGCGCGAACGCGTTATTGGCGCAGGGCGCCGCGAAGGTGGGGAATCCCATCACCGGCGAGGGACTGCCCAACCCGACACCGAAAGTGATTCGCAACTGGGGTCAGCTCCCCGCGGGCCGGACCTGGGGCACGACGGCCGGTGTCGACATCGATCCGATCGACGGACACGTCTGGGCGTACGAGCGCTGCGGCGCGGGTGCCGCTGCCGGGGCCGGCGGCGGCGGAGTGTCGTGCGACACCACCGTGGTAGACCCGATCTTCAAGTTCGATCGCCAAAGTGGCAAGGTGCTGGCAAACTTCGGCAAGGGTGTGATGGTGACGCCGCACGGCATCTACGTGGACCGACAGGGCAACGTGTGGATCGCGGACTTCGGCGGCAACGAGGCCGGGACCAAGGGACATCAGGTCCACAAGTTCAGTCCGAAGGGCGAGAAGCTCCTGAGCCTCGGCACTGCCGGCAAGCCGGGCAACGCCGATGGTCAGTTCAATCAGCCCAACGACGTCGTCGTGGGACCCGACGGCAGCATCTACGTCGCCGACGGTCACGATGCCCAGGGGATGACCACCAACGCTGCCATCGCCGAGGGGATCAAGCGCGGCGCCACCTCGCGGATCAGCAAGTTCTCGCCCGACGGCAAATTCATCAAGTCGTGGGGCAAGATCGGCGTGCGACACGGCGAGTTCCGCACGCCGCACGCAGTGATGTTCGATTCAAAGGGCCGTCTCTGGGTGGCAGATCGCGGCAACCACCGCATTGAGATCTTCGATGCCGAGGGCAAGTATCTCGAGTCGCGCTACATGTACGGACGCGTCAGCGGCTTCTTCATCAAGGACAACACGGTGTACGCGATCGACTCCGAGTCGGGTCCCTTGAACCACCCGAACTGGCGCGACGGTGTGCGCATCGGTCCGCTCGACGAGGATCGGATCACTGCGTTCATTCCGCCGTTCGAGCGCGAAGACCGCGTGTACCAGGGGACGGCCGGCGAAGGCGTCGCGGTCGACGCGGACGGCAATGTCTACGCGGCGGAAGGGCCGAACTCGCTGACGCAGGCGGGTGGCGCGTTCACCAAATACGCGGTGAAGTGAACAGCGCGATCACGCCGCAGCGCTCGTGAGCCAACCGCTGACCGAACCGTGGTGACTGGCTCACAGCGGCGGCTCGCGCCGCGATGGCGCACGTTCGGGGCGAAACGTGTGCGGAGCTGGCCGCGTACCACTGCCGTAAAGCGCACCGCAGGCCGCTCTGGGTCATGACGTGCGCGGCCGCCTTCTTGCCCACGAAGCTGACCGAGCCGCGTCCATCGACTTCCAGGTCGATGTGAACTTGACGGCGCCCGAAAGCACGACGCCGAAAGCGGCGGCCGTCACGGCAGCAACGATCGTGCGTGCCCTCACGGCGCCTTCTGGATTGCGACCGCCCGTGCGCGCGTGTAAGTGATGGTAACCACGTCGCCGACCTTCACGTTCTGGAGCAGCCGCGGGTGCTGCACGGCGCGCAGCACGCGGCGGTTGTCGACGCCGTGATACGTCACCATGCCCTTGGCCGCATCGACGGCGTCGATGGTGACGACCAGCCGCAGCTGCTGCGTCACGCTTGCATCCTGCCGGGTCACTTCCTTTTGCGCCTCGGCCGTCGTGTCCTGCGGCGGTCCGACGCGCGCATCGGGTGTGACTTCAACGATGTACGCGTCGTAGTAGCGGATGACAACCGTGTCGCCACGTTCGAGCTGATCGAACACAGGCAGATCGGGCCCAGCGTAGATTGGCGCCTGGATGACGCCGGCGGAGACGATGTTGATGGTCCGGCCGCTACGATCGATACGATCGACCTGTCCGGAGATCTCGTGCACCTGCTGCACGATGCCCGTAGGCTGCTGGGCGAGCGCAAGCGCCAATGCGAGTACGACCATGTGCCTGTAGTATCACGGAAGTCTCTGCACATGCTATGCGATTCCGGCCGTCCTCATTACTCATCGCACAAGACGGCGTCAGAAGCGGTACGCGATATCTACCTGATACGCGCGTGATGTCTGCTGGTTGTCCTGCACCAGGTAGAACGTGGGGTTATACGCGAGGTTCGCACCGGAACGGTGCCACTCGGTATAGCGTCCTGCGTTCATGATGTTGAAGATGTTGGCCCCCAACTGGACGTACTGTTTCGTGGAGAAATGGAGCCGGTAGCCAACCTTCGTGTTGATCGTGTGCACGTACGGCAGTCCCGCCTGACCTTCGCCGCGCGTCGGATACAGGAACCTGATGCGCGTTGCGAGCGGATTCGCGAACCTCGCACCCGTCTGGGCATTGACGACGTTCGACGGTCCGAAACGAGTGACGTCAGGAGAATTCGCTGGTAGCTGTGTGAGGATTGGTCCCGTCCATGGGCCGCCCACCGCCGTGTAGCTGCCCGACACGACGATGCCCTTGGGTGCATTCCAGGTTCCCGCCAGGCGAAACGACCCTGGCGTCCAGGTTGGCGTATTCCGCAGCGAATTTCCTGTCGCGAGGCTGTTGTGATCGACCGGATCCTGCTGCCGCCAGATGGTCTTGTCGTTGGCGAATGCGTCGGGTTGGATGAACCGCGCCGGATCGGTTGGGTTCCACGTGCCGGCCTGATGCTGCCACTGATGCTGGTAGCTAATCATCGCCTGGAAGTTATGCGACATGTTCTTGGCGAGCGTGAACATCACCCCCCGATACTTTGCCGACGACCACGACATGTTCGTCAGCCGGTAGATCAGGCCCGAGTTCGGATCCACCCGCCCAAATCCGCCGAACGGCTGGCCCGGCGCGTCAGGCCAGTATCCGTTGATGTCCACCTGCGCGTACTGGTCGCGATAAGCCTTCGAAGTGAACGAAACGTCCAGGCTCACGTCGAGGGGGAACTGCCGCTGATAGCCCACCACGTACTCGTCGATGAAGGGCTGGTGGAAGTCCGGGTCGAAACGCAGCGTCTCCACTCTGAGCGGAATCGCGGGAACCGGATCCTCTCTGTCGAAAATTCCATCGCCGTTGAGGTCGTAGATGGTCAGTGACGAGGAACCGGGAGGCGTGCCGAAGCTCGCGACCGCATCACGGCCGCCCATCAGCTGCCTGTGTACGCGCGAGAAGCTCGCGCGCGCGACGTTCTTCGCGTCGCTCGTGATGAGGAACGTCCCGCCCAACCGCGGTGCGATTTCGACGCTGTTCTGCACCGCGAAATCGCGCAGCCGGTCGAAGCGCTCGACGAAGTCGGCGCGCAGGCCGATGGTGGCGGTCAGCCGCGAGATCGGCCGCCACGTGTCCTGCAGGTACACTCCGTAATCGTGGTCACGGCCCGACTGGTTGACGTGTGTCAGCGCGCTCGTCCGGTACATCCGCGCGAAGGGGATCACGGTTGAGTTGAGGTTGTTCGGATCGGTCAAACGACGTTCCTCGGAGATGAGCCCGTCGTTGAGCGCCGTACTCACACCCTCATATTCGTTGTGCGGCATCAGGAGGTAGCCGGTCTGGAACTCGTGCGTTCCTCCCCACCCCTGCTTGTACCACGTGAGATCGCCACGGACCATGTAGTATCTGGATTTCTCGAGAACGATCGTGCCGTAGCCGCCACCATTGAGGAGCGACCCCGAGCCGGTGAGGAAACCCACCGTGTTTTGATCGGCTGTGCGATGGATGGCGTACGTCGGTCCAAGTTCGATGAGTTCCTGTTCGTAGCTGTCCTTATCGTTGCCGCGCTTGTCGTTGTAATTGGCGGCAAATTTCATCGTGACGTTGGACCTCCACACCGACTGGAACGAGACGCCGTACATTCCTCCGCCTACGTCGGTTCTCGTGATGCGCTCGCTGTCGTTCGACCGCACCGACTTCTGTCGCATCCGGTCGTACTGGACTACGCCCGTCAGCTCGTTGTTCGACTTGACCTTCGTTGTCACCTTGAAGAACGGCTGATGCGAATACAGCTCGTTGAGCAAATCATTGGGATCGACGTCGGGACGAAATGCTTGGAACGCTTGGATGTCCTGAGGCGAACGGTCCACGGTCGAGTCGATCAGGGCCACCCGGTACGCACCGAAGAACCATGTATGGTCCCTCAGGACGGGCCCGCCAAACGAGAAGTCGGCTTGTCGGACACGCCGCGTACCCGCGGTCCCGGAAATGCCCTCGCGCTCAATCGAGTTGTCGTCGTTCCAGGCGAACGGCTGCGCTGTATATGCTGTCGAACCCGAGAACGTGTTGCCGCCACTCTTGGCCGCCATGTTGATGACAAGCCCATAACCCATCGGCGCCGAAGCGTCCACGCCTCCGAGCTTGACGTTCGTGTCGGCAATCGCCTCGCCACTGAGACCCGTGCGGTTGACGTTCATGTCCCAGTAGTTGGCGGCCATCATGCCGTCCATTAGCGTGACGTGTTCCCGATGCTCCACCCCCTGGGCGTAGTAATTCTGCCGTCCGCTGCCATCGTTGTGCGGCCGCGACAACACGCCGGGCGTCATCTGCAGAAAATCGGTCCAGAAGGAGCCCTCGGTCAGCGGCAAGGCCTTCTGGAATTTGGCGTCGATGTTCATCGAGGTCGTCGACGTGGTGACTTCGACCATCGGCGAATCGCCGGACACCGTAATCGATTCCTGGAACGCACCGAGCTTCAGGGTCATGTCTTGCACCTGGAAGTTGGCGCCCGCCCGCAGCAGAATGCCCTCGAGGTGAAAGACGGCAAACCCGGTCAGTTCCGCGCTCAGGGTGTAGGTCCCGGGAGCAAGGTTGGTGATGCGAAATTGTCCCGTCGCGTCGGTGACCGCCACTCCGGGCGTCAGCGCCTCCGGGCTGCGGGCCGTGACCGTGACCCCTGGAAGCGCGCCACCTTGCTCGTCTTTGACGGTGCCTCGCAGGCTGCCGTTGGCGGTCTGCGCCGGCGCCGCCGCGGCCATAGCAAGGCTGCACAGAGCGACGAGAATCGCTACTGTCTTTGTCATCACTGGCCCTCCTTCACGAGAGGTTTTTGCGGGCGAGAATCGATCCTGTGGGGATAACGACTGCCACACCAAATGCATCGCCATCTATCGCCGATCCCGTCGTAGGCTAGGTCCGTCGCTACGCTGTGTCAACAATCATCATGTTTTGTTTTGTCTCTTTTTCTGCCCGGATCTAGCCGCGGCGCCAACAAGAGTTATAGTGAGCCCGCCCATGGAATAACAAGGAGAAGCGATGCGCCCACGTAACCATTTGAGCCTTCCACTACTGGTGTCGTGCCTCCTAGCCGGACTGATGGTCGCGACGGCCATCGCACAAACGCAGTACCCCCCAAATGGACCCGCGATTCCGCCGGTTGCGTTGACAGGAGGAGGATCGCCCCCACCGACGGCGGCGCCCGCTCCGGGATCCCGGGAACGCGCCTCTCAGTGGAACATGGAGCTCGTCGGCTTTAACGATCTGCAGGGACGATCCGCCTACCAGCCGATCATCATCAATCAGGACGGCCGCCAGATCGCGTACGTCGGTCATCACAACAACCAGAAACCGCTCATGAATCCGCTCACCGGGAAACTGGAAGTGAGCGGGACGTCCATCGTGGACGTCACCGACCCGGCAAACACCAAATATCTGGCGCACATTGCCACTGGTGAAGACCGGCGAAGCGGCGGTGCCCAGATGGTCCGCGTGTGCAGCGGCAACACGCTGCCCAAGGGCGTCAAGGGCAAGTGGTACTTGTTGCGCCCTCTGGGTAATCGGGCGCATGAGATCTGGGACGTGACCGATCCGTCGAAGCCGGCCAAGCTGACAACGGTCGTCGACAACCTCACCGGCACACATAAGAGCTGGTGGGAATGCGACACCGGCATCGCATATCTCGTCGCCAACAACTCGAAGGAAGGATGGACGGGCGGCAATCACCTCAAGATCTACGATCTGAGCGATCCTGCAAAGCCGGTCTACATCCGCGACTTCGGGATGGTGGGCACGCAGCCCAACGCCAGTGGTTCGGGTGAGGGCGAAGGCATCCATGGCGCGATTTCCGCCGGGCCCGAGAAGAACCGCGTCTACATCGCGTATGGCACCGGCAACGACGGTGTGGTGTCGATCGTGGACCGGAAGAAGCTGCTCACCGACTTCAAGAATCCTCTGACGCCGACGGAAGCGGAACTGCTCGCGCCGCAGGTCGGCTACCTTCACATGTCGCCAGACCAGGGCGCGCATACGACCTTCCCGATATTTGGCGTGCCGATCCCGGGTTTCCAGGGGCATCAGGCACTCCGCAAGCGCGACCTTCTCCTCGTTGTCTCGGAGGCCGCGCGCGCTGACAATTGCGGACAGAACTACCCATCCGATCAGTTGTTGCAGGGTCGCGCCGCGCCGCATCTAGCGTTCCTGCTCGATATCACGCAGGAGAAGACTCCCTGGCCCCTGTCGACGTTCCGCGTTCAGGAGACGCAGGGCGACTACTGTGGACGAGGCGGGCGCTTCGGCGCACACTCGTCCGCTGAATCGTTCTATCCGCCGTACTACGGCAAAATCGCGGTGTTCGCGTGGTTCAACGCGGGCGTACGCATTTGGGATATTCGCGACCCGTTTGCCGTTCACGAGGTCGGCTATTTCGTTCCGCCGGCGAATCAGAACACTGTACCTACGTGCGCGAACGCCGAAACGAAAGAAGGCGGCGAGTTCGGCACCGAGACAGCCACCAGCAAGTGCAAGAGCGTTGGCGTGACGAACAACGTGGAGATTGACGACCGCGGCCTGATCTACGGTGCGGACCGCACCGGCAGCGGACTTCACATCCTGAGACTCACCGGCCACGCCAAAGAGATCGTCACGCCGTCTAGCGAATCACGTTAGGCGCACCGCTCAGAACCCTTGAACCTAACCGGTTCAAGGGTTCCAGGCTCGTGATTCACCTCGCCTCGCGCCGACGCCGCGCGAGCGGGCTCTTCGTAGTATTCTTCCCCCGTCGCTCGTCGTCTCGCGGGAGGTCAAGATGGTCAGCTATGAGATTGATCGGCGGCAGTTTCTCCTGACGGTTGCCGGAGCAGCGGTGCTCCCGCGTTTCGTGCCGGCGTATGCCGGAGCAGCGGAGCTCCCTGGTTTCGTGCCGGCCTACGACCCGGCCGGGAAATTCGAGATCAGCGTGAGCGAAGTCGACTTCCGGAAGAATGCGGCCGGCCGCATGCTGAAGGCGCGCGTGTATCGTCCGAACGGCCCCGGACCGTTTCCGACGCTGCTGGATTTGCACGGCGGCGCGTGGAACAACAAGGACCGCACCGCGGAAGAACCGATGGACCGCGCGCTGGCGGAAAGCGGGCTGCTGGTGGTCGCGATCGATATGACGAACGCGCCGGAAGCGCCGTATCCAGCCTCCGTGCAGGACGCGAACTACGGCGTGCGCTGGCTCAAGTGGAAGGCCGCGTCCTGGAACGGCGACGCGTCGAAGCTCGGGATCTACGGAAGCTCCAGCGGCGGCCATGTGGCGGAACTGCTCGCGATGCGTCCGCACGACAAACGCTACAACTCGATTCCGCTTCCCGAGGCGCCCGAGATCGACGCGACTGTGGCCTTTGTGGCGTGCCGATCGCCGATCAGCGATCCGTTCGCGCGCTTCAAGAACGCCGAGAAGATGAAACGCGACGGCATGGTGCAGAACCACCACACCTACTTCAAGCCCTGGGAGACGATTCACGAAAGCAATCCGCAGGAAATCCTGGAGCGTAAGGAGAAGGTCACGCTCGTGCCGCTGCTCATCATGCAAGGCGCGCTCGACGACAATGTGTTGCCGTCCATCCAGGAGAAGTTTGTGGCGACGTATAAAGCCGCGGGCGGGGCCGTCGACTATCAGTTGTTCGAAGGCAGCGAGCACCAGTGGGTCGCCAAACCCGGACCGCAGACCGATAAGGCGCGCGCGATGGTCAAGGCGTTCATCGCACGCCAGCTGCAATCGTAAGATGATCGAACGCCGAGTCGGCCGCGGGACTCAGGGATAATAGAGTGTGGCTGACGAAGAGGACCCACAACGTTCGTCTCCGCCCGCGCGCCGGTTCCCATCGAACGCCGAGGCTGACGCCCACGATCGCGAATACTGGGAGAACATCCCAGCGGCCGAACGGATTCTTCTCGCGTGGCGGCTGTCACTCGAACAGTGGCAGCTTGCCGGCCATCCGCCGCATGAACCCGGACTTTGTCGATCTGTTGCGCGCGTTACGCGACGCTGACGCGCGGCATTTGATCGTCGGCGCCTATGCGCTCGCGCACTATGGGCGTCCGCGTGCGACTGGCGACCTCGACGTCTGGGTCGATGCCACCGAAACGAATGCGCCGCGGATCATGCGGGCACTCACCACCTTTGGCGCGCCGCTCACCGACATCAGTGCACGCGATTTCGCGCAACCCGGCGTCGTCTTTCAGATCGGCGTCGCGCCGGGCCGAATCGATCTGCTGACCGAGCTGACGGGATTGACTTTCAATGAGGCATGGCAGACGCGCGAAGCCGGCCCCTTCGGCGAACTGACGGTGGATTTCATCGGTCGCGACGCATTCATCCGGAACAAGCGCGCCACGGGCCGGGCGAAGGACCTCGGGGATATCGAAGGGCTTTAGGTCAATATCTTCTTCGCTGTTTCGCTCGCTAGTAAAACGACCCGTTGCGCTCGCTTCCAAGCTGCACGGCGTCGGTGGTAGATGTCCCGATTAGCGCCGACGCGAACTCGTAATCTGACGGAATAGTCTCCTGCACCGGTCGCTCAGCTTCGGTGCCACCAATCGTTAACCGTGTGCGTTTCCGCCGTTCACTATAATTCGAACAATCCGACAGCGTCAGGGGCGGGCCGTACGTTGGCAGTGATTGACCGAGTTCCAACGCCCCGAGGTCCGGTGCCTTCCCCGTGAAACCATCGTTGACATTCGGCATGCGCACACCGCGCGATCTTCATCGATTGCTCAGACTGCGAGGGGCCGTCGTCGTCTCGTCGAACAGCTCGTCGGTGGGCCGTTGGAACTCACGGTCGCCGATAATCGGCCAATATGGCCACCCTGCACTTCATCTGCGGCAGAGCGGGCGCCGGAAAGACCACCCTCGCCCGTCAACTGGGTCGCGAGCTCCCGGCGGTTGTGATCTGCGAGGATGAATGGCTTTCGCAGATTGCTGATCCGATTACGAACCTCTCCGACTATTTGAAGGCCGGCAGGCGGCTTCGGAGTGCTTTGACGCCGCATGTAGCCGAACTTCTGCGCCTTGGCGTGTCTGTGGTATTTGATTTTGCCGGCAATACGCCCGCTGGCCGCGCCTGGGTTCGATCGATTTTCGAGAGTGCCGGCGCCGACCACGTCCTGCACTACCTCGATGTGGATGAGAAGACCTGTTTAGAGAGAATCCATTTCCGGAACCGCACTCAACCGCCGGGCATTTTCTTCGGCGAAGTGACCGACGCGCAGATCAGCGAGGTGAACAAGTACTTCACCGCGCCGAGTCCGCAAGAACGTTTCCGCGTCCAGACGCATGGAGCCGTTTAAGCGCTTGGCACTTGTCGGACGTGACCGCACTTTGCGTTTCCTCGAGAGGGCCAGCATCAGCGCTTGGCCGCCGCATCACTAGTCGGTCAGCGCATCAATGCAGACGGCAATGACTCCAGAAATTCATGGACGGCTGCGATCTGATCGTTCTGCGCGATGAACTCGAAATCCGCGGCGTCAATCGCACGACAGCGGCGCTGAGACGCGCCGACGGCTGCGTGCATCACAGGACATTCGTCGATCAAGGCCAGCAGTGCGGCCCAGGATGGTGCGTCCAACATCAAAATGACATCGAGCGCATTGCGCGCGCGCCATGGCGCTCGATCGCAGACCTGCTGTTTCAGTTCGCGCCGCAGTCCATGCAGCCGCAGTTGGATGTCGCGGTCGGTGCAGCGGATATTGGCGACGACGTCGATCAGCCGCTCCGCGGTGAACATGCAGACGTCGCGATGCAGGACCGTCCAGCCGACTTGAAACGTGGCGATGAGGTCGCGATCGAGCCAGCGCTGTGGCCAGTTCTCCAGGCCAAGGTTGCAGATCGCCGCGGCCGCGTCGGAGGCTTCCTTCGCCGTGAAGGCCCGCGCCTGGATGGAGCATCCAGCCATGAGCGTGTTCGCCAGATACGCGAGCTCCTCGCCGCTCGCGGCATGCGACTCCACGTACGCCTGAATCCACGCGAGGCGCGATTGCTGCCGATCGCCGCTCTCGAGGAGCCCTTGCGGTGGTGTTGTGAGATCGCCCGCCTCGCGAAGAACGTCGACGACTTCAGCCATCGCCCCCGGCTCGATTTCCGGCGCGACATCAGGACCCGATCCGCCCGACGTTCCGACAAATCCGCCAGTTGCATCGCCGTCCGCGGGCGGCGCTGACTCGATCGCTCGGAAATAGGCCTGCGCGACGGGGTTCGGCGGCGGGGGATCACCGTCGAATTGAAGCTCGCGACCGGCCTGGAGAAACGCGCGTGCCTGCGCCGGTGTCACATATCCCTGTTGATCGCGCCTGGCTTCGCGCTCGCTGGCGAGATCGAACATGTGCTGGTCCGCGTCCTCGAGCAGGTTGTGGAACCCGTCCGGCTCGCGAGTGCCATTCGACAGTCGAACGCACCCCCGCATCACACGGCCGAAGTACGCGGGGTGCTCGTGGTGGAGGAAGGCGAGCAGTTCGACGATCGCATCCCACGCGGCCGTGCGCCTCGCTTTGATCACGCAGCCGCCGATCTCGCACCCGAGATCTCCGCTCAACTCACGCCCCGGAACGAGCTCGCCGTCCATCGTCGTAAACGACGAGACCGCTGCGTAACTGAACACCGCCGCATGGCGCGCGAGTCCGGCGGTGACGAGCTCGACGTCGAGCCCCATGAGTTTCTGCGCCGCTACCGCCGCGCCCGACTGCATCAGCACCTCGAGCCACGTCCCGAAGCGATCGGCGTCGAACTGTTCGTCAGCGCCGCGCGCGGGAACACGCCACAGATCGATGTCGAGGACACGCGAGATCTGTTCAGGTGTCGCAAGCGCGACGAGCTCCGCGCAGTCCTCGAGGCCGCAGACTTGAATCACCCGGTGAACAACTTCGGGCTCGAGGTGAGGGACGATTTTCGTCAGGTCCGGCGTATCCAGCAGCCGATCGAGGAGAGGCCGCGACTTCGCCATGGGACCGCGGATGATAGCGGTCCTTTGGCGTCATGAACAGTCTTGAACGCGCACGTCAAGTGAAGGAGAATAGAAGTGGAAGAAGGGGCGCCCTGACGATTCGCGCTGCCCAATTTCGCTTCCGCTAAATTCCCCTGCTTTCGCCCGAAACTTTCATCAGATTCTTCGACCGAAGGCGCTAACCACCCGCGCGTTGTCCCGTCTAAGTGGATGCGTCATGATGAACGCACCGGCCGCGCACTGGGACGTCCTGAAGCAGGATCTGCGCTACACCGCTCGCACGCTGAACCGCGCGCGCGGCTTTGCGCTCACCGTCATCCTGGTCACCGCGCTTGGCGTAGGCGCCAATACCGCCGCGTTCTCGGTCGCGGACTTCGTGCTCCTGCGTCCCCTGCCTTTCCCCAATCCCGACACCCTGGTGCGGCTGTGCGAGGGGCCGCGCACGGGCGGTGGCTGGGGTTGCATGAACCAGCTGTCGCCCGCCAACTATCGCGACCTCGAGAACATGAGCGCGTCGCTGCAGGAGATGGGCGCGTATGCCAACGATGCCGTGAATCTGGTCGGCGGCGGAGAGCCGCGGCGTCTTGCCATTGCGCGCGTCGCGCCCGGAGTGCTGCCCCTGCTCGGCGTTAGACCCGCGTTGGGACGCGTGTTCGAATCCGGCCGCAACGACGACATCAACGCAGCCGTCATCAGTTACGGCCTGTGGCAGTCACAATTCGGCGGCCGCCCAGAGGTACTCGGCGACAAAGTCAACCTCAATGGCGAGCCGTACACGATCACCGGCGTCATGCCGCCGGCGTTCTACTTCCCCACCCGTGACGTGCAGTTGTGGACGTTGCTGACGTTGCGCGAGGACGACTTCGCCAATCGGACCAACACCTACCTCGAGGCCGTGGGCCGCCTCAAACAAGGGGTGACGTTTGAACAGGCCAGAGCGGAGCTCTCGATGCTGGCCGAGCGTCTTGCCCGCGAGTACCCCGAGACCAACGCGGAGACGGGCATCAGTTTCTTCCGGATGCGGGACAACATGTCGCCACGCTTCCGGTTGATGCTGCTGAGCCTGAGCGGCGCGAGTCTCTGCCTGTTGCTCCTCACCTGCGCGAATCTCGCAAACCTGCTGCTGGCGCGCGCGGCTGCGCACGAGCGCGAGCTGGCGGTTCGCGCGGCGCTCGGCGCGGGGAGGCAGCGGCTGGTGCGGCAGATGATCACGCAGAGCGTCGTGCTGACGCTCCTGGGCGGCGCCGCCGGCGTCTTCCTCGCCGTCTTGATCGTGCCGTTGTTTTCCACGCTCGTTCCTCCCACACTGCCGGTCGCGCCTCAACCTGAGTTGGATGTTCGCGTGCTGGTGGTCGCGGCGTTGTTCACGGCGCTCACCGCGCTCGGGTTCGGCGTGTTACCTGCCCTTCGCGCGGGGCGAACGGGATTCGCCGCGCTCCGCCACGACAATCGCGCCGGCGGCGGACGCAAGCAGCGGCTCCGTGCTGTCCTGGTCACCGTCGAAGTGACGATGTCCGTGATCCTGCTGATCACGTCGGGTCTGTTGATCCGCGCGGTGTGGCGCGTGCAGGCCATCGACCCCGGGTTCGTGCCTCAGCAGGTGCTGACGCTCAGGACCGCATTGCCGCGACCGAAGTACGACAGCCCGGTGCGTCGCGGTGCGTACTACGAGCGAGTGTTGACAGAAGTCCGCGCTCTGCCCGGCGTCCAAAGCGCGGCGTTCATCAGCGGCCTGCCGATGGTCGTGACAGGCCTTATTACGGCAGTCGAGATCCCCGGTCAGGAAATGCGGAGCGCCCGAAGCGGCGGTGTGAGCCACCGTTGGGTGACGCCGCAGTATTTCAGGACCATGGGCATTCCGCTGCTGCGCGGGCGCGACGTGGAGGATGGCGACACCGGCGATCGCGCCTGGGTCGCCGTGGTCAGCGCGTCGTTCGCGCAGCGTTACTGGCCTGGTCAGGATCCCGTGGGCAAGACGTTCCGGCACCGAGGTCAAACGCGGACCGTCGTGGGAGTCGTCGGCGACGTCCGGGTGCGTGGATTGGAACGGAACAGCGAGCCTCAGATCTATCTTCCTGCACAGCAGATTGCCGAGGCGCAGCCGGCCAACTTCGATCCGAAGGATCTGGTGATTCGACATTCGCGAGAGGGTGACGCGCTCGCGTCCGCCATCCGTCAAATTGTCCGTGCCGCCGATCCCGAACAGCCGATTTCGGACGTGCGGGCGATGGACGACGTGCTTGCGGGTGACACGGCCACTCGTCGCGCCCAGATCCAGGTGCTCGCTGTGCTGGCCGCCGTTGCCGTTCTACTTTCCGGCGTCGGCATCTACGGGCTGCTGGCCTACATGGTCTCGCAGCGATCGCAGGAGATCGGCGTGCGTCTCGCGCTGGGCGCGGAGCCGGCGCAGGTGGGTCGCATGATCTTCGTCGACGGAATGCGCCTGGCACTGATCGGTGTCGTGCCAGGCGTGCTTGGTGCCTACGCAGCGGCGCGAGCAATGAGCGCGCTGCTCTTTGGCGTCGCGCCGAGCGATCCGGCAACGTTTGCCACGGCCGTCGGCCTGGCACTGCTGATCACATTCGCAGGTTCAGTCGTGCCGGCGCTCAGGGCCGTGCGCGTGACGCCGATGTCCGTGCTGAGAGCGGAGTAGTATCGCCACATCGCCACATCGCCACATCGAACATCGCCACAGCGATCGCCACAGCACCAAATCACCACATCGCCACATGCGCGTTACCAGTATTTCCACCCCGGCACAATCCGTTGTTCGAACGCAAACGATGGCGTTCGGCCAGGCGTCACGATCACGCGTACCCAACCGACGTCCGGAGAGCCGGGCACTTCCAGTCGCGTCACATTGGCGATCGGTCGCCCGGTGGCGCGTGCGTTGAGCGGATGGTCGGTGATGAAGTGATGCGAGTCGCCATGGATCAGCAAAACGGGTTTGGCAAACGCGACCGCCTCATCTTCGAAGGCGTCGAGCAGCGGCCTGAAGGCAGCTTGGTCGTCCGGCGTCCCGTTGAGACCGGGATCAGCGTGAAATGCCACGACGACGGCATTTGCCGATTGTGATTTCGCTCGCGCAAATATCTCTCGAAGCCAGGCGAGTGCCGCCGTCAGCCTACGCCGCGCCTCCTCATCGTCCGCCGCTGTGCGCCCAGGAAAGGGAAGCGTGAAGTTGGCGCTGCCCACCACGTGGATCGTCGCGAAGACGATGTCCTCGTGGGACCAGCGTGTGTGTTCGACGAACTCCGGAAAGGCTGGATCGCTCGCCTGCGTCTCGAGTTGAAAGGTGCCGCGGCCCAGCGCGAAACCCGGGCGCGGGTAGAGGATTCGCCGGAGCAGCGCCAGGCGATCGCGGGGGTCAAAGCCGCCTTCCTGCCGCGTCCAGCAATCCGCCCATTCGTTGTCGCCTGGAACGTAGATCAGCGGCCGCCGAAGGTTGTTGAACCAGCGAAGACTTCGTTCGTACCGGTCTTGGCTGCACGGCCGCCAGAAAATGTCCCCGACATGAATGGAAAACGCGAGATCGTGACGGTCCAAATCCTCGAGCATCAACGGATAGCGCGCCGACTCCAGCGCGTCGTACGGCGCATCGCCGAGCGCGCCAAATGCAAAAGTCCCTGGAGCAGTTGGCGTCACCGCCGGCGGGCCGGCCGTTGCAATCACAAAGGCAGTGACGAACCCGACGACGATCACGAGTGAGATCAGGCGGCGAGGCCGCACAAACCAAAACATTTCAGACCGACCTGAACCTCTGCTGAATGATGCTCCCAGCCCAAAAATGGTGTTGGGCAATCTAGGGCGTGTTCGCCCGGTGGACCACAACTATACCC
>JBKPDL010000120.1:0-18408 GCA_046727855.1 Acidobacteriota bacterium | reverse complement strand
CGAAAGGTGCCTTTGACAAGACCGGTGTGAAACCGGAATGGATCGATCACACCGTGATCGGCAACGTGCTGCAAACGAGCAGCGATGCCATTTACGGCGCACGCCACGTCGCGCTCAAGGCCGGTGTGCCGATCGAAGTGCCGGCGCTCACCGTGAATCGGCTTTGCGGCTCCGGCATTCAGGCGGCGGTCAGCGGTGCGCAGCTGATTCAGCTGGAGGAGGCCGACGTCGTCTTGACTGGCGGCACCGAGAGCATGAGTCAGGCGCCGCACGTGATTCGCGGCCTGCGCAACGGGCTGCGGCTCGGGCAGGGCAAGCTCGAAGACTATCTTTACGAGGCGCTGCTGGATTCCTACTGCGGCTTGTTCATGGCACAGACGGCGGAAAAGTGCGCGTCGAAGTACGGGATCTCGCGGCAGGAGCAGGATTGCTTTGCGCTGCGCAGTCAGCAAGCCGCTTTGAAAGCGTGGGATGAAGGTCGCTTCGCGGAAGAAGTGGTGCCGGTTGAAATCAAGACGCGAAAAGGTGTGACGATCGTCGATCGCGACGACCACATGCGGCCCGACACGACGCTCGAAGGCCTGGCCAAGCTGCCCACTGCCTTTTCGAAAGAAGGCAGCGTTACCGCCGGCAACGCCAGCGGCATCGTCGACGGCGCAGCTTCGGTGATTCTTGCTTCCGAGAAAGCGGTTAGCGAGAAAAGGCTCAAACCGATTGCGCGGCTCGTGAGCTGGGCAGCCGTGGGGGTCGATCCCTCTTACATGGGCATGGGTCCGGCACCCGCGACGCGCAAAGCGCTCGAGCGCGCCGGGTTGAAGCTCGACCAGATCGATTTGATCGAGGTCAACGAGGCGTTTGCCGGTCAGTACCTCGCCGTTGAAAAGGAGCTCGGCCTCGATCGTACCAAGGTCAACGTCAACGGCGGCGCCATAGCGTTCGGCCATCCGCTTGGCGCAAGCGGTGCGCGGTTGCTCTTGACCTTGACGCTGGAACTTCGTCGCCGCGGTAAGAAATACGGGTTGGCGACGGCCTGCATCGGCGGCGGCCAGGGAATTGCCGCGATTGTAGAAACGCTCTAACCCGGGCACATGTAGCGCGGGCCGTTAGGCCCGCGAAAACGCAATATGAAGTTCAAAAAGGTTGGTGTTCTTGGTTGTGGGTTGATGGGTGGCGGCATTGCGCAAATCTCCGCAGGCGCCGCCTTCAAAACGATCGTGCTCGAGGTGAACGACCAACTCCTGCAAAAAGGTCTGGGCCGCATCGACAAATTCCTCTCGGACGGCGTTGCGAAAGGGAAGGTAGTGGCCGCCGATCGTGAGAAGACGCTTGCCGGCCTGACCGGCACCACGAATTACGCCGATCTGAAAGACTGCGACCTCATCGTCGAGGCCATCGTCGAGAACGTCGACGCGAAGAAACAAGCCTACGCGCAGGTGGAGGCGCATGTCGGACCGCACTGCATTCTCGCGTCGAACACCTCATCGCTCTGCATCACCGAGCTTGCCGCGGCAACGAAGCGTCCAGACAAAGTGGGCGGTCTGCACTTCTTCAATCCTGTCCCGCTGATGAAGCTCGTGGAAGTGATTCGCGCGCTCACTACCAGCCAGGAGACGTATCAGACGCTGTTCGATTTCGCGAAGGCGGTAGGCAAGGAACCGATCACCGCCCCCGACAGGGGCGGCTTTGTTGTCAACCGCCTGCTCGTGCCGTACCTGCTCGATGCCATCCGTTGCCTCGAAGAGGGCCTTGCAACGGCTGAAGACATCGACAAAGGTATGAGACTCGGCTGCGGCCATCCGATGGGGCCGCTCACGCTGCTCGACTTCGTGGGCCTCGATACGACCTATTACATTGCGAACATCATGTTCGACGAGTTTCGCGAAACACGCTTTGCGCCGCCGCCTCTGCTGAAGCGAATGGTGCTCGCGGGACACTTGGGTAAAAAATCGGGCCGAGGCTTTTATACTTACGCGTGAATATGTGATCACCAAATCTTGAAATCTGGAGATCGCTAGATTTCTAGATCTCCAAATCTTCTCCAAATCTCCAATTCTCGAGATCTCCAAATTCACGAGCGCAACTGTTGCAGCAACGCGCGTGCTTGTTCCTTGAAGCGCCTATCCTCGGGCGCCCACTCAGGATCTTCCGGCGCCGCGATCGCTGCTTCCAGCTCCTTCCTCGCTTCGTCCTTGCGATTCAGATCGATCAACGTCTCCGCGAGAAAGAGCCGGGTGATGACGCTCTGCGGATTGTAGGAAAGCGCCTTCCGCAAGTGCTCTTCTGATCTCTTGCTGCTGCCGCCAAATAGCCCGGGAACCCTGTAATACCAGCGCCCGAGCGCTCGATCGGCGGAGCCCTGGAGGTATCCGGGATCGATCTTCAACACGCGCTGCAGCTCGTCGCGTATCTCGCCGCGGTACTTGATCCCCTGGCGCAGGCCAAACGATTCGGCAAGCGCACCCATGTTGGCCGCAATCCAGAAGTGGCCCTCCGGCCGATTCGGCGCGATCGCCACCGCCTTGCGCCCGGCCGCGATGCCATCTTCGAGCGCGGCGCGACGCTCATTCTGCGGCAAGCCGTTGGTGCCAAGCCAGTAGCGTGTGCGCGCCAGCTTCCACGCCGACTCGAGATCCTTGGGATCGGCGGCGAGCCGCTTTGTCCAGATGTCCGCAGCCAGGGTTGCGCTCGGCAGATTGTCACGGTCGCGATAGAGAGCATCGGGATCGTTCTGCTGAACGCCACGCCCGGCGTGCGCGGGCAGCGCCGCGCTGGCGCAAAGGATCGCGAGATAAAATAGCCAGATGGAGGATCTCATCACGCGCTTGCTGGTGGAGCTCGGCGAAGACCCTACTCGTGAGGGTCTCGTGCGCACACCGAGACGCGTGGAGACGGCGTTGAAATTCCTCACGAGCGGTTACGAAGCCGATATTGACGAAATCCTGAATGGCGCGCTCTTCTCCGTCGATTATAGCGAGATGGTGATCGTGCGTGATATCGACTTCTACAGTCTCTGCGAGCATCACCTGCTGCCGTTTTTCGGAAAGTGCCACGTTGCCTACATTCCCAATGGGCGCGTGATCGGATTGAGCAAGCTGCCTCGTCTTGTGGATATCTTTGCGCGCCGCCTCCAGGTGCAGGAACGTATGACCAACGAGATCGCTGAAACGATCAGGACCAAGGTCAACCCGCTCGGCGTCGCCGTGGTCTGCGAAGGCACGCATCTGTGCATGGCAATGCGGGGCGTGGAAAAACAGAACTCGTACACGATTACCTCCGCCATGCTCGGTGTGTTTCGCGATCACGCGCGCACGCGCATGGAATTCCTCGAGCTCCTGAAGCACCGCAGCCCCGGTGTAGGTCTGGCGATTAATGCAATGACGCCGGCTGGTGTGACCTGCCTGGATGAAGACGTGTAGTAGCGAGTCGCGAGGGTGCCAATCTCGCTACCCGCTACTACAGCGAAGAATCCCCTGCTACACTTCCATTATGCGGAGCCGATTCGTCGTGTGGACGCCGGTGCTCCTCGTGTTTGTGGCGGCCGCCGTAGACGCGCAAACACGCAAGCCGCCAGCGCGAAACACGACGCCATCCGCGCAGCTCACTCGCATCGAGGCTAATGTTCAGTGTTCCTCGGAGCTCGGCACCGGTATCAAGACGGACCGCCTGTTCTGCGACGTGCTGACCGGGCGCGATCCGCGAACCGGCGTGCTCATCAACATTCCACCCCATCGCGGCACGGTCAGGCTCGCGTTTGAGCTGCACAACCGCCATATGTATTCAGAAGATCTGATCAAGGCGAAGACCGCATTCCGCGACTATACGGCCACGGTCGGCGTGCTGACGATGGACAATACGCTAATTGAGCGCGCGGTCATTCAAAGCCAATTCCGCACGGCCGGAGATCTGTTCGACCGCCTGAAAGGC
Organism: Acidobacteriota bacterium; assembly: GCA_046727855.1. Classification (GTDB taxonomy): domain Bacteria; phylum Acidobacteriota; class Vicinamibacteria; order Vicinamibacterales; family UBA2999; genus DASPWV01. The sequence goes on along the minus strand of JBKPDL010000120.1, from coordinate 14,484 downwards.
GGCGCCGGACCCGGCGGAATGAAGGCGGTTGCACCGATCGGATCGGAACTCATCACCGTTGCGTTGCCCGAAAATATCGGCGAACAGGTGAGCCTGCTCGGGGAGAAGCTGCGGGTGGTGCGCAACGACGGCGTCGTCGACACGTTTCTTGCGCCCGGCCGGCCGATCGCGGCAATCAGCAACGTGATGATCGAATACCGGCCGGGACCGCCGCCGCGCAAGCCGGCGCCGAAGAAGCCATAGTCGGTGGATTGCAGATTGTAGATTGCAGATTGAAGACGCATTGCGGAATTCAATCGTTCAATCAGATGTACGATCGGCAATCTACAATCTGCAGTCTCAGTCTCATGCGCCCCTCTGCCATGACGCGGGTCGTCTGGACGGTGCTCTCGCTCATCGTTGTCGAGACGGTGGTGTTTGCGGTGTCCGTGCTGCCGTCTTTTTTGTTCTGGACGTGGGCGCTGTCGTGGGCCACACCCCCCTGGCCGCTCGTCCGGCCGTTCGTGTTGTCCATGTCGCTCGTCCCCGCGTATCTGGTGTTCGCGATCACGCTCGTCGTGCTCTCGGCGTTCTCAACCCGAATTCTCGGTTGGCGCACGGCGGACAGCGGCGCCTGGCGGCTGGCCGATCTCGAATGGGGTTTGCTCAACTGGTCGCGCTACATGGTCTCGACCCACGTCGTGCGCGTGCTTGTGGGCACGTTTTTTCGAAGCTCACCGCTGTGGACGTGGTATCTGCGCTTGAACGGCGCACAGATCGGCCGCGGCGTGTACATCAACAGCCTGTCGATCTCGGACCACAACATGCTGGAGTTTGGAGACGGGGTCGTCATCGGCGAAAGCGTGCATCTTTCCGGTCACACGGTTGAAGCCGGCGTCGTCAAGACGGGCCGGGTGCGCCTTGGCCGCGGCGTCACGGTCGGCCTTGGCAGCATGGTCGGCATTGGCGTCGAGGCCGGCGAGCGATGCCAGATCGGCGCGTTGAGCGTGGTTCCCAAGTACACTCGGCTCGAGGCCGGCGCCGTGTATGCGGGTGTCCCCGCCCGCAAGATCGAGAAGACCGTGCCCAGCCCCGTCGAGGTCGGATAGTTGGAACTGCTGTCGATTGTCGTCCCCGTTTACAACGAACAAGCCACTGTCCGCAGCGTAATCGAGCGACTCCTCGCGATCGATCTTCCCGTCGCGCGTGAAATCCTGGTGGTCAACGACGGCTCCACCGATGGCACGCGCGGTGTGCTCGATGCCATTCCTGAAGCACCCGGGAGGTTGCGCATCATTCATGCGCCGGTAAACGGCGGCAAGGGCAGCGCGATTCGCAACGGATTCGAGCAGGCGCGCGGCACGATCGTCGCCATTCAGGACGCGGATCTCGAGCTCGATCCTGCGCAGCTCGCAGACCTGGTGCGGCCGATCCTCGACGGTGAAACTGCAGTCGTGTACGGCTCGCGGTTTCTCTCCGGTATGCCGGCGGCGCCGCGCCTGACCATCATCGCCAACCGCGTGCTCACCGCGTTCACCAACCTGTTGTACGGCTCGTCGATCACCGATATGGAAACCTGTTACAAGATCATGCGGACCGACGTCGCGCGCGGATTGCGGCTTGAAGCCAACCGCTTCGACATCGAGCCGGAGATCACTGCCAAGGTGCTCAAACAGGGGTTCCGTATCGTCGAACGACCGGTCCGATTCGAACCGCGCAGCCGCGCGCAGGGGAAGAAGATCGGGTGGCGCGATGGCGTGCGCGCCATCGAAGTGCTGGCGCGGTACCGGTTTCGGCGATGACCCGAGCCGCGACGGCGCTGTCGGTGATCGCCGCGCTCGCCGTCGCAATTTTCTCGATCGTGCGCGGAACGTGGGCCGCCGGCGGATCCGATTCGTCCTGTTACGCCCTGATGGCCGAGGCATTCGCGCATGGCGCGGTGCAGCCGCACCTGCCGCTCGCCAACGAGGCGCCGTGGCCGGACGCGGCACTCGCCTTTGCGCCCGCCGGCTTCATTCCATCTCCCGTCCGACCGGCGGCCGCGTCGCCTGTCTGTGCGCCAGGGTTTTCGCTGTTGATGGTTCCGTTTCGCTGGCTGCTCGGGCGCGACGGCATTTTCCTGGTGACGCCCGTCGCCGCCGGCCTGCTGGTGTGGTGTGCCGCTGTCATTGCACGGAGCCTTGCAAACGCAATCGCCGGCGCTCTGGCCGCGATCCTGGTTGCGACCAGCCCGATCGTGCTTTTTCAAGCCGTGCAACCGATGAACGACATCACGACGGCCATGCTGTGGACCGCTGTCGTCGCCGTCGCAGCTGGCAAGCACGCGCATCGAGGTCTTCTCGTGGGTGTGCTTACGGGCGTCGCCGTGCTCGTGCGCCCCAATCTTGCGCCAGTGGCGGCCGTGGTTGCGGTCTGGTCGCTGGTGGAATCGCGTGCGTTGTTCGGTAGGTTTTTGCTCGCGTCGGCGCCGTTCGTGGTGCTTGCCGCCCTGTTGAGCTGGGTGTTATACGGCCACCCGCTGCGTGTCGGATACGGCAGTGCAAGCGACTTGTTCAGCGTGTCGTATTTGTCGACGAACGCCGCTCACTATGGCCGCGCGTTGCTTGAGACGCAAACACCGTTTCCGCTGCTCGCGCTCGCATGCCCCTGGCTCGTTCGTCGGGACCAGCGCCGCATCGTCTGGCTCGCGCTTGGGATGACCGTTGTGACGATCGCTGTGTATCTTGCCTACCGACCGTTCGATGAATGGTGGTACCTACGGTTTCTGCTGCCGGGACTCGCTCTTGCGATCGCCCTCGCGTCGGCGGCGACTACGCTGATTGTGCGACGCTCGTTCGTGGTCGCAGCGCTCGGGTTGGCGCTTGCGATCCTGGCGTTGCGGACAGCGGACGCACACGACGTGTTCGAATTGCAGCGCCTGGAAGCGCGCTTTCGCGACACCGGCGAATTCGTGGCCGAACGGTTGCCGCCGAATGCCGTCTTCTTTGCCGTTTGGCAAAGCGGCACGCTGCGCTTTCACGCCCAACGCGAGGCGATCGTGTGGGACTCGCTCGCGCCGGCGCAGTTCGACCGTGCCGCGCGATGGCTGCGCGAACGCGGACTGATGCCGTTTGTGCTGGTTGAGCGGTGGGAGGAGCCGCGATTTCGCGACCGCTTCACGGGCGCATCGGTGTTCGGAGCGCTCGATTGGCCGCCGCGATACGAGATCGATCGGCAAGTGCGGATCTACGCGCTCGACGATCGTGACGCGTACCTCGCCGGCCGTCCGGTTGGGACCGAATACATCTGGCGGCATTAGCGCGAAAAGGGGTCTGCCCCCTTTTTTTCGTGTATCAGAACAAAAAAAAAGGGGTCAGACCCCTTTTCGCAGTGTAGTCTGCCGCGCTATGCGTCGCCCGCTTTCATTGCTGATGTTCTTGGCTGCCGTCGCCTCTTCCGTTGGTGCGCAACAGATGGCACGCGGACCGATGCCATGGCCGGCCTACGCGGGCGATCCAGGTGGCACGCATTATTCCCCGCTCGCGGACATCAACCGCGCCAACGTCTCGCGCCTGGCGGTCGCGTGGACGTGGAAGCCCGGCGAGGGGCCGCTCAAGGAGTACGGCACGCAGCCCGGCAACTTTCAGAACACGCCGTTGATGATCGACAACGTGCTCTACTTGAGCACGCCGTACAACCGGGTTGTGGCGATCGAAGCGCGCAGCGGCCGCGAGTTGTGGCGTTACGATCCCGAGCCGTTCAAAGACGGGCAGCCGCCGAATGGTACCGGCTTCGTGCATCGCGGTGTTGCGGCCTGGCGCGAGGCCGGCGGCAACCTGCGAATCTTCATCAACAGCCGCTATCGCCTCATCTCGATCGATGCGGAATCCGGGAAGCCGGTCGCGTCGTTTGGTCAAGGCGGCTCGATCGATCTGACGCAAGGCCTGTCGTGGAAGGTGAACCCGCGCCACTACACCAACACGTCGCCGCCGGTTGTCTACAAGGATTTGATCATCCTGGGCAACGGCGTCGGCGATCGCCTCGTCTATCGCAACGATCCGCCCGGCGACGTCCGCGCCTTTGACGCGCGCACCGGCAGTATCGTGTGGACCTTCCGTCCAATCCCGCAGCCTGGTGAGTTCGGCAACGAGACCTGGGGCGAGGATTCGTGGAAATTCACCGGTCACACCAACGTGTGGGCGCCGATGGCGCTGGACGATACGCGCGGCCTTCTGTATCTTCCGCTCAGCACCCCGAGCAACGATTATTATGGCGCCCGCCGGCCGGGAGCGAACCTCTTTGCCGAATCGATCGTCTGCCTCGATGCGGCCACCGGCGTGCGCAAATGGCATTACCAGATCGTTCATCACGGCCTGTGGGACTACGACCTTGCGTCGCCGCCCGTGCTTGCCACAATCACCGTCGCAGGCCGGCGCATCGATGCCGTTGTGCAGCTCACCAAACAGGGATTCGTGTTCGTCTTCGACCGCGTGAGCGGTGAACCGGTGTGGCCGATCGAAGAACGTGCGGTGCCGCCAAGCGACATGCCGGGTGAGCAGGCGTGGAAGACACAGCCGTTCCCGACGCAGCCGCCGCCGATCAGCGAACAGGGGGTGTCGCTCGAGGACGCGTTCGATCTGACGCCGGCGTTGCGCGACGCGGCGCGCGCGGAACTCGCGAAGTACCGACTGGGTCCGCTCTACACGCCGCCATCGCTGCAGGGCACCGTCATGCGCCCAGGAGTGATTGGCGGCGCCAACTGGGGCGGCGGCGCGTTCGATCCCGAGAGCGCCATGCTCTACGTCAAGACCACGTCGAACAACGCGGCCATCCTGCGGCTCGCGGCGCCGGATCGATCGCCTTCGAATCCGCGCGCGGACGAAGTGGATGCCGACTACATCAATCGCGCCCCCAACGCGACGTTCATGGACGGCTTGCCGCTGCTCAAACCGCCGTACGGCCATCTCACGGCGATCAACCTCAATCGCGGCGAGATCGCATGGCGCGTACCGATCGGCGATACGCCGTCACTCCGCTCGCACCCTGCGCTGAAGGACGTGGCGCTGCCCGCCAAGCTCGGTGCGGCAGGCGCGCCGGGCGCCATCGTCACGGCGGGCGGACTGGTGTTCGTGGGCGGCGGCGATGTCGCGTTGAACGCGGTGGACGCAATGACCGGCGAGACCTTGTGGCGCTTCCCGTTCGATGCGCGGACAACGGCAACGCCGATGACGTACCGATCGAACGGCAAGCAGTACGTCGTCATCGCAAAGGGTCAGTCAGCGACAGCCGAACTGATCGCGTTCGCGATTCCGTAGCGACCGTCTATGTCGTGCGGATGCGGACGATCGGCAGGCCGTTCGCTTTGCCCCATTCCTCCCATTCCCAAGCGGTCCGCGCCGCCATCACATCCTCGAGTGAGCTATCGAGCGGCAGATTGAGTTGCTCGTAGAGACGTGCGCGGAAGTGCGGCTCGAGAGCGGCGATTGCCACGCTGTCTTCACGCGTGCGATAGATTCCGTACGCCGGTAGGCCACCGCCCAGTGGACCGCCGCGTGTCGTCAGTCCGTGTCGTCGCGGTGCAGCGAGCGCGTCGAGACTGTCGAACAGGCCAACTTCGGCACGGGCGCCGGGTGGTTGCCGCAGCAGCAAGAGCGCGGCAGAGAAGGCGCGTTCCGATCCCATGACATCGGCGAACAAACTGATCGGCAATGCGTCTTCCAGCAGTCCAGCCTGCGCGAGGTAGGTCAAATCGTGGCCGGGCAGTTCGGGCGCGGCGCGATCACCGACGATATTCAACCAACGCGTGTGAGAAAGACTCCTGGCATCGAAGCCAAGGCGCGCAAGCGCCGATGGTCGCTGGCTGCTAACGAATACATCCGCGTCGGCGACAAGCGATGCGGCTTGATGCTGGCCGGACGCGGTTTTGAGGTCGATTCGCTCAACACGGACCTCGGCGTGCAGCTCCTTGTACCAAGTCGGGGCAAATGTCGCGAGTGGATCACCCGCGGGCGGTTCGATTTTCACTACCTGCGCGCCTTCAGCCGCGAGCCGTTGAACGGCAAGCGGGCCGGGCGTGTTCAACGCTATGGACACGATGCGAACGCCGGCGAGCGTCGCAGGAGAGGAAGGCACGTGAAAAGTGTATCTGGAGAACTCGAGATTTCGAGATTTGGAGTAGATCTAGAGATATCGACATCTGCAAATATGAAGATCTCGAGATCTGGTGATCTCCAAATCGACTCCAGATCTCGAAATCGACAAATCTCCAGATTCAGTTGACGGTCGTGGTCTCTGGCTCTTTCCTTTTGCCCAAGCCCTGAATCTGGATCACTGGCGCGGCAGGCGCTTCCTTGAGCACATGCTGGCGATACAGCTTTTCCATCTCCGCATGATGCCGCGCTTCTTCCGGCGTCAATTCTTTTCGCTGAGACGCGGCTGAAGCTCCGCCATTACGCTGAGCGTGGCGCGCGCGCAGTTGCTCTTCGCGGGCGTTCTTGGCAATGCCGAGCTCGTCGAGATCCGTTTGCGCGCCCGCGGCAACCGCTTCGGCGTTCAGCTTGAGCGAGTGCTCGGTGCTGCTGAGCGGGACGCTCTTGTTGCCGGCGAAGATTTCATGCCGGCCATGCTCCTCGTACCACTTGGTGAGCGTCGCCGTCATGTGCATCTTCTCGATGATGTTGCGCCAGCCGATGCCGGTGTTATAGGCGCAGAAGGAGATTTCGCCCTGCTGCGTCGCATACGGGATGATGCACATCTCGGTGCGGCGGAAGTCGTAGTTGAAGAGATCCTGGAACCACATGCCGGCGATGAACAGGAAGTTCCAGCGATCGGCGCGTCGCTTTTCGATGTCTGCCATCGTGCGATCGCCTTCCACCTTGCCGTATTGCTTGCCGGTCGCGCCGAAGGTCTTGTCGAACTTCTTCAGCAGATCCGCAATCTTGAAGTACCTCGGCGCTTTGAACGGATCGTAGTTGCGCATCAGCGCCAGCGTCATACCGACGATCGATCCCCACTTGCCGCGCGCCGCGTCGTTGACTTCAGCAATGTCCTTGGCGAGCTGATCGGCGTACAGAAAAGCGGTGACCGGCACCGCTTCCTTAGTTTCCTTGTCGATCATCACCGCCATGCCGATACCGCAGTTCGGGTGGCAGCCGCAGGTGAGCTGACCCCATTCGCGATTCGGACCGTGGACGAGATCCGCCCAGTCGGTGAAGGTGGACATGAACGAAATCGGGAACCAGTCGCGCGTCGGCTCGCCGAGGCCAGTCTGTTTCTTTACGTCATGAGCGAGATGCGACAGCGTGTAGCGCTGCGCCGCGCGCCGCTCCGGCGTGACCTCCTCGTCGCGCCCGGTGAACGACACCGGCTGGAAGGAAAGGAAATTGATCTTCTTCGGATTGTCGAGCGCGAACTCGACCACCCGGCCCACTTGCTCGTTGTTCACGCCATTGACAATCGTGATGACCGGAACGATGTCCACACCGGCGCTGTGCAGGTTTTCAATCGCGCGCAGCTTTACATCAAAAAGGTTGCCGACACGGCGATGCGAGTTGGCCGCGTTGCCGATGCCGTCGAACTGCAGGTACGCGTAGCGCAGACCGGCTTCCGCCGCCGCCTTCGCGAAATCGAGGCTCTTGGCGAACTCGATGCCGTTGGTCGCCGCCTGCACAGAGTTGTAGCCAACCTTGCGCGCGTAGCGGACCGCGTCGAGGAAGTATGGCGAGAGTGTCGGCTCGCCGCCCGAGAACTGCACTGACATTTGCCGGCGCGGCTTGATCGTGATCGCGTTGTCGAGCACTGTCTTGATGTCTTCCCAGGTGAGCTCGTGAACGAAGCCCACCTGGTTGGCATCCATGAAGCACGGATCGCACATCATGTTGCAGCGATTCGTGAGGTCGACCGTCAGCACCGAGCCGCGGCCGTACTTGACAGTGCTGCTGCCGTGGTTGTGCAGCTTCTCGTCGTTGTGCGCCCGAATGTCGCGTCCGGGGAACACCTCTTCGAGGTGCCTGAAGAAGGCAGGATCGATCGCCATCGTGTCTTCGAAATGCCCGTGAATGGGGCAGTCCTTCACCATCACGATCTTTCCGTCTTTTTCGGTGATCGTGGCTTTGATCTCGCCGACCTTTTCGTTCAGCAGCATCTCGACCGGCTTGATACCGTCGAGGATCGCTTGACGCGCTTCACGCACGCAGGTGGGACAGAGCGAGTCGGTTTCGCGCGGCCAGCCAAGCGGCGGCTTGGTCTTTTGATACGACTTGAGCAACGGCTTGTCCGACCATTTCGGGGTGAAAGAGGGGTTCTGGCTGATCCGGTTGATCCGCGAGAACACCTGCCAGGCGCCTTCAGCAGCGAGGGCAAGACCTTTCTCCACGTACTTTATTGGCGCGTGCATCGACTCTCCTTGGGCTGGTGGGGTGGGTAAGGCTGGTGGGGCAGGTGGGGCTGGTTGGCTGGTGGATTTACGCTGATCAATTCTGCGTAACGCCAATCTGCCCGACCTGGCTCACCTGTCTGGACCCGCCCCGCCGACCCCAAACTTTCAGGATTTTACAGAGCTTTTTTTGCGGTTTTGCCCATCTTCAGAGAAGTGGCGCCAACGGTGGGCGAGTTGGCACATGCCGCAACCATCGGGCATACCCGACCAAAAATGTCGCCATTGCGGCGAGGACGCAAGGGGGACGAAGATGGCTCGCGAGACATATGCGACGACGCTCTCTACTTCTATCCGCGGTGCTGCTGGTGTCGCTTTTCGCGCCCAGAACTCGATCCTTTGAACAGGAGCCGGTTGACGCAATCGCGCTCGTCAACGCCAATGTGATCAACGTCGCCGATGGCAGTGTGCAGCCGAACGTCACCGTGCTGCTTCGCGGCGGCCGCATCGAGTCGGTGTCGACGGCAGGTGCGCCGGGCGGCGCGAAGGTTGTCGACGTGCGAGGACGTTATGTCGTTCCCGGATTGATCGACGCGCACGTGCACATCGCCAACCTGCGCGCAATGCGTACCGCGCTCGAAAGCGGCGTCACGACGGCGCGAAGCGCGGGCGTGTCGGGCTACGTTGACGTCGGGATGCGCGAATTGGTGAAGCAGGGTATTGTCACAGGACCGGATATGATCGCGGCTGGCTATCACGTGCGCCCAACGATCGCCGAAGAGGCCTATTTCGATACGCCGGCGCTGGGAGATTTGATGCGCCGGGGCGTGACCACGACCGACGCGATGCGCCGCGTCGTGCAGGCCAATCTGTCACACGGCGTCGATTGGATCAAAGTGCTCGCGACTGAACGCGCCGGCACTCCCGATACCGATCCACGCAAGCAGGTCTACACCGAAGACGAGCTCCGCACCATTGTGCAGGAGGCCGCAACCAAAAACGTGTCGGTGGAGGCGCACGCGCACGGCGCTGAGGGCGCGCTTGCGGCCGTCAAGGCGGGCGTGCGCAGCATCGAGCACGGCACGTATCTAACCGATGAAGCGCTCCAGTTGATGAGCAAGCAGGGCACCTTCTTCGATCCGACGATGGAGGCGGTGAAAGACGTGGCCGATGTCGGCGGCGACTACGACAATCGCGATCTGCAGCTGCGTGGCCAGCATATGCTGCCGCGGCTGCGCGAGGTGATCGGTCGGGCCAACAAGCTGGGCGTGAAGATCGTCGCCGGCTCCGACACCGGCTACGGCCCCGCCAGTGTTGGACGTGTGTCCAAGGAGATCGCCAACCTTGTCGAGTGCGGTCTGACGCCGTTGGCCGCGCTGCAGGCCGCAACGCTCACGAACGCCCAGATGCTGCGTCTCGAGAAACAGATCGGCCAGATCGTACCCGGCTTCGAAGCCGATCTGGTCGTTGTCGAACGCAATCCGCTCGAGAACGTCGCCACGTTGCAGGATCCGCTGCTCGTGATCAACAACGGGCGTGTCGGTCTCGATCGGCTGAACTTTGCTCGAACTCAGTCACCGTCCACCCAGCAACACTGACCGGAGAGTGCCCATGAAGCGCCAGATCGTCACCGTTCTGCTCTGTATCTGTACATTCGCGCTACCGACGGCTGCGCTCGCGCAGCACGAAGATCACGGCAACATGTCGCCAGATCAAATCGGCAGCGCCAGCGTCAAATTCGAAACCTCGTGCGCGCCCGCAGTGAAGGACGACTTCAACAAGTCCGTGGCGCTGCTGCATTCCTTCTGGTTCCCCGAAGCCATCAAGATGTTCGAGGGCATTCTCGCCAAGGATCCGAACTGCGCCATGGCGCACTGGGGGATTGCCCTGTCGCATTGGGGCAACCCATTCGCGGGTTTGAAGAACGCCAAAACCATCGAGATGACGCGCATGTCGGTGGAAAAGGGGAAGAGCACAGGTTCACCGACGCCGCGCGAGCGTGCACTAATTGATGCCGTGGGTGAGCTGGTGACCAGCACCGAACCCAGCACGCATGCGGCCCGCATCGCCGCGTATGAAGCGGCGATGGCAAAGGTCTCAGCCGACAATCCGAAGGACGTTGAAGTCCGGATCTTCTACGCGCTGGCCGCCAATCAGGCGGCCGTGCCAACGGACAAAACCTACGCGAAGAACCAGCAGGCCGCGGCCATCCTCGAGCCGCTGTTCCAGCAGATGCCGGCGCATCCTGGACTGGCGCACTACATCATTCACGCCTACGACGTGCCGCCGCTCGCGCCCAAGGCGCTCGAGGCCGCGCGCAAGTACGCATCGCTCGCTCCGGCGATTCCGCACGCGCTCCATATGCCGTCGCACACGTTCACGCGTGTTGGTTATTGGAAGGAATCGATTGAAACCAATCGACGTTCGGCGGAAGCGGCGCGCAAGGGCAACGGTCCCGGCGAGGAATTGCACGCGCTCGACTATCAAGCCTACGCGTATTTGCAGATCGCCCAGGACAAAGCGGCCAAGGCTGTGGTCGATCACGCGATCAGCGTGACCGTCGGCGGAGAAGGTGCGGCTGCCGGCGCGGCCGGCGCCGGGGCGTTTGCCGTTGCGGCGATTCCTGCTCGCTACGCCCTCGAGCGTGGTCAGTGGGGCGAAGCAGCGAACCTCACGGTCCGCCCGGCGAACACGCCGTTTACAGAAGCCATCACCCACTTTGCGCGTGCGATTGGCGCGGCACGCAGCGGTAATCCGGCTGCCGCCACCGCCGACATCGAACGCCTCGCCGCGCTGCGCGACAAACTGCGAGACATGAAAGACGCGTATTGGACCGAACAGGTGGACATCCAGCGCCGCGTTGCGCTCGCCTGGCAGGCGTATGCCGAAGGAAAGAAGGACGACGCGTTGACGCAGATGGCGGCTGCGGCCGATGCAGAAGACGCGACGGACAAGTCGGCGATTTCTCCCGGCCCGCTCGCTCCCTCCCGCGAGCTGTATGGCTACATGCTGCTCGAAGCCGGCAGGCCGAAGGACGCGCTCGTTGCGTTCGAGGCGACGATGAAGAAGGAGCCCAATCGCTTCAGAGGGATTTACGGCGGCGCGCGTGCCGCGGAGATGGCCGGCGACAAGGAGAAGGCCGCGACGTATTACAAGAAGCTGCTGGAGGTGGCGAAAGAAGCTGACACCGAACGCTCTGAACTGGCACAGGCCAAGAAGGCTGTGGGCAGATCCTGAGATCCGAATCTGGAGATGTGGAGATTTGGAGAAAATTTGGTGATCGCAAAATCTTCAAATCTGAAGATTTGGAGATCTCCAGATTTTCTCCAATTCACCAGATCACTAAATCTCCAGATTCACCGCGCACTCGTCTCGTATCGCGCGTCCCTCTTCCCCATTAACCAACGGTCAAACCACCCGACGATGTGCTGAAGCCGCTCGACTCGGTGTTTGGGTTTTCCTGAGCGAGATAGTTCGTGCGTCTCACCAGGAAACCGCACCATCACCGTCGGCACCTTCAAGTACTTCAACGCGCGGAACATCATCTCGCCGCCATCCGATGGCGGCGTCCGCAGGTCGTCGTCTCCGTCAACCAGCATGAGCGGCGTTTTCACGTTGGCCACGTGTGTAATCGGTGAGCGGGCGGTGAAGTCAGACGGATCTTCCCACGGCGCTTTGCGGAACCACGTTGGCGTGAAGAGCGTGAAATCCGCTGTGAACCAGAACCCGTACCAATCGGCAATCGATCGCTGCGATACGGCTGCGGCAAAACGCTGCGTCTGCGTCACTGTCCAATTGGTGAGCAGCCCGCCGCCGCTGCCGCCAGTCACACCAAGTCGTTTCTCGTCGATATACCCGCGCTTCAAAACTTCGTCAACGCCCGCCATCAGGTCTTTGTAGTCATCGGCCGGATAGCGGTATTGAATGATGTTGCCGAAGTCCTGTCCGTAATTGCTGCTGCCGCGCGGGTTGGGAAACAACACGACGTATCCCTTGGCCGCCATCCACTGAAATTCGTGCGTGAACGTGTTGCCGTACGCGGAATGCGGCCCGCCGTGGATCTCGAGAATCAACGGGTACTTCTTGGAGCGATCGAAGTCCGGCGGATGCATCAGCCAGCCTTGAATACGTTTGCCGTCGAACGATGCCCACGAAATCTGCTCCGGCACGGCAAGCTTGAGGGTCTTGAAGAGCGGCTCGTTGACGTGCGTGATCTGGCGAGGTGCCGGCAGCGCCGCACCGTTTGCGCCGATCTCCATCGAGACCAGATCGCCGATATTGGTCTGGGTCGACACCAGCACCACGAGACGACGGCCATCGCCGCTGGATGAATACGATTGCACCGCATGCTCGCCTTCAAGCACCGGACCGGGTGTGCCGCTGGCAACGTCGAACCGCACCAGGTTGGCTTCGCCGCGCTCGCCCACGACGATGGTGATCGACCTGCCGTCTGACGACCAGATGGGGCCGCGTGACGAGCCGCCGCGTGGCGCCGCCTGATCGCCGCCGATGCCGCCGTTGATGTCGGAGTCAAACTTCGCGGTGAGATTGCGCGGCGCGCCGGCGCCGTCAACAGTTGCGACGAAGAGATCGGATTGATCGTAGGACCGTACGGGCGTGCCGTTCAGCGTGCCGACGAACGCAATCGATTGGCCGTCGGCCGACAGGCGGACATTGCCGATCGTGCCGTCGATGCTGGCGATCCGCGTGATCTCTCCGCCCGCTGCCGGCACCGCGTAGAGATCCGAGTCGCTCGGCGCGTAATACGGGTCATCCGTGCGCGCTGACGTAAAGAAGATCCGTCCGCTGTCGCCCGACCAGACGGCGCCCGACTCAGCGTACTTGCCGCTGGTCAGTTGCCGCGCCTTGGGGACGTCGGCTCCCGCCGTGACGTCGGCGACCCAGATGTGAGATGGACGATCCGGGTCGTTCCACCCGCTGCCATTGGCGCGATAGACGGCAGAGGTAATCACGCGAACGTCGCTCGGCTTCGTGTCGCCTGGTTTGTCGCTCGGCTTCGTGTCTTCTGGTTTGTCGTCCGGCTTCGCAGTGCTCGCAAACGCAATCCGTTTGCCGTCGGGCGACCACACCGGCGCTGACGCACCCTTCGGCAGATCCGTGAGCGGTCTGGCTTCGCCGCCATCGAGCGCCAACACATGGATCTGACCCGGCTGCGGTTTGCCATCACGTTCCACCACCCGCACGAACGCGAGACGACGGCTGTCCGGCGCCCATCGCGCGCTCGAGTCGCGTCCGCCCGACGTGAGCCGGCGCGGCTCTTCGCCGCCGGCTGCCGGCACGATCCACAAGCTCGTGTCGTAGTCATCCTGTTTCTCATTGACGACGACCCGCGTAAACACGATGCGCGTCCCGTCGGGTGAGATCTGCGGGTCCGCGATCCACACGAACTTGAGGAGATCGTTTTCCGTGATGAGCCGCCGCTCCTGCGCGCCGGCCGGCGCAAGCGCGAGGACCAGGAGGAGGAACAGAGTCCGCGATCGCTTCTTCATTTCAGCCCTTCCAAGTGTTTCATCCATGCGTCGACGAGGTTCTGCATTTCACCGCCCGACGCGGCATAGGCCTTGGCCCACCCTTGAGCGCGCGTGCGATCGGCGGCGAGCGCGTCGCGATGGCTTCCGCCGGCATAGGTGGCAAAGGTCGCGTAGATTCCGGCCAGCAGCGCCGCTTGATCCTTTGGCTCCTCCGCAAGGTGGCGTGCCAGCAGCGGCAGCGCGTCGGTGGCGCGGTTGCCGACGACATACGCCAGCGCCAGCGCTCGCGTGGCGTCGGCGTCATTCGCCTTCACCGCCTTTTCGAGAGACTCGACCGCCAGGCCCACATCGCCGGCGTGCAGCCAGTTGATGGCGGCGAGTCGTGCAACCGGCGCCGGTCCCGTCGCATCGGCCGGGATGCTCGAGAGCAGGCTCGCCGCTTCCTTGTGGCGATTGGCGAGCGACAGAATCACGCCCATGTACATCCGAACGGGCGCGAAGGTTGGTGCCTGCTGCATGGCGAGCTGAAATTGCTGCGCCGCGCGTTCGACCTGTCCTTGCGCGAAGAAATCGATGCCGCGCAGGAACGCGGCGAGCGTCTGATCGCCCGCTTCGAGCGCGGCCAATGCGGCCGGGCCGAACTTGCCGCCGCGCGCCGTC
>JBKPDL010000119.1:0-19612 GCA_046727855.1 Acidobacteriota bacterium | reverse complement strand
GCGGCCACAGACGTGAATGTTGTACGCGTTGTGGACCCGCATAACGGTCTACGGCGCGCGGAGCGCGCCAAGCCAACAACAAGAACTAGCCAAGGGCCGCGGAGTTAGCCGGATATCAAGGGCAGGGCCCTTGGCTAGTTCACACGCGCAACGCCCACGCGGCCCAGCCTTACGTGAGTAAGCTCCTCGGGCACACCAACCTGACGACCACCAGTCGGTACTTGAACATCCACCGACGCGGCCTTCAGATGGCGATGGAGAAGCTCGAAGAGCATCGGCCCGAGCTGAAGGCCGTTGCACAACCGTTGCACACGGACCAGAAAACTACACCAGCCGTTGTGCCCGCCTCGGACGAGGCGCCCGCCAGTAAGCAGCTTCCTTCTTAACAGTTAGAGGTTGGTGCGGAAGGGGGGATTCGAACCCCCACGCTCTTGCGAGCGCCAGCCCCTCAAGCTGGTGCGTCTGCCAGTTCCGCCACTTCCGCTAAGGCAGGTACGTTGTCACTACCCACGTTCCCTACGTAGGTTCCTCACGTAGGTTCCTCACGTAGGTTCCCCACGTAGGTTCCGCACGTAGGTTCCCCCAGTAGGTTCCCTACGTAGGTTCCGCACGTAGGTTCCTTACGTGGGTTCAGTGCCGTTACGCAAGTTCCTTCGTTCACCCAATTTCAATCGGTCGCGAACGCCCATCGCGAACCGTTTTAAGGAACCCTCGTGAGGAACCCTCGTTAGGAACATTCGTAAGGAACCCTCGTGAGGAACCCCCGTGAACTCGCGTGAGGAACCTTCGTAAGGAACCCTCGTGAGGAACCCCCGTGAACTCGCGTGAGGAACCCTCGTGGGGGCGCGTCTGCTCGTCCCGCGCGGTTAACGCGGCGTGGCGTTCGTCCCCGGCACCGGCACTGGGGACGACGGTAACGATGGCGGGGGCGGGGGCGCCGCGACTCCGCCAAGCACCGAGCCTGGACCACGTTGGCCCCATACCGCTAACGTCAACGACAGAATAATAAACGCCGCCGCGAGGCCGGTCGTGAGCTTGGTCAGCAACGTCGCGCCCGCGCGGGCGCCGAACACCGCCTGACTGGCGCCGCCACCAAACGCATTGGCAATATCGCCACCCTTGCCCTGCTGCAGCAGGATGACCACCATCAACAACAGGCAGACGATTACATAGACGCCGACGAGCAGGTAATACCACATGATCTGTCGCCCCGTTCGTGCACGGGGCAAGGAGTCAGTATACCAAACCGGACTATCGGCATTCGGCTCTCGCTCTCGGCGAATACTCCGCAGCGTGCCGACCGCTGAAGGCTGACCGCTTTACGCCGGCTGATACAGCTGAATCAAGTTGCCGCAGGTATCGGCGAACACGGCGACCGTCACGGGTCCCGCCGCGGTCGGCTGGCGTGTAAAGGCCACACCTTTGGCGGTCAACCGCGCGAACTCGCCCGCGATGTCGCTCACCTCAAACGCCGCCAGCGGGATGCCCTGTTTGAACATCGCCTCCTGAAACGCCTTTCCCGCAGGATTGGCGTTGGGCTCGAGCGCGAGCTCCAGATCGTTTGGTCCCTCCGGCGAGGTCACCGTGATCCAGCGATACTCGCCGACCGGAATGTCGTGCTTCTTCTTGAATCCGAGAACGTCGGTGTAAAAGCGAATCGCCTTCTCCTGATCGTCGACCATGATGCTCGTCAGCTTGATGCGCATGAACCCTCCGCGAGTTGACATGCCGCAGTCTGCCGCAAATCGCGCGGGCAATGCTTCTTAAAAACTGCGAAATGAGGAGGGCGGGAGCTGTGTCAGCAAACTCAGGCAGCCCGGGGTCAACACCGCGGGCATCGCGCCTGGCACTTGCACGAGCGAGCGAACGCGGCGGCGATACGCCGACGGTGTCTCGCCGATCCGTTGCGTGAAGAGCGTGCTGAAACTCCCTAAACTCGAGAAGCCGATTTCCATGCAGACGTCAGTGACCGAGTGCTGGCCGCGTGCGAGCAGATGCTTCGCCAGATCGAGCCGCGCCTGAATGCGAAACTGATGCGGCGTCGTTCCGAACACCGCCTCGAACTGACGGATGAAATGAAACGGTGAGATCCCGACCTCGCGCGCCAGGTCTTCGATCGTCGGCGAGGGGTCACGCACTTCGCGCAGCAGGTCGCGAGCGCGGCAGAGACGACGGAATCCTTCGTGGCGCAGCAACATGTGGAGAACGGGGAGATCAAGGAGATCAGAGAGCAAATCTACAGGGAGATCAAGAGATCAGGGAGCAAAGCTACAGGGAGATCAGGAAATCAGGGAGCAAAGCTACAGGGGAGACCAGGAGATCAGGGAGCAAAGCTACAGGGAGATCAGGAGATCAGGGAGAGGAGAATTTCACGGGATCGGGGCCCGGCAATTTTCCTTCTCCCGTCTCCCCGATCTCCCTGATCTCCCTGTTCACCTCTCCCCGATCTCCCCGATCTCCCTGTTCACCTCTCCCCGATCTCCCCGATCTCCCTGTTTACACCTCTCCCCGATCTCCCCGATCTCCCTGTTTACACTTCTCCCCGATCTCCCCGATCTCCCTGTTTACACCTCTCCCAGATCTCCCCGATCTCCCTGTTTCCATCTCTCCCCGATCTCCCCAATCTCCCTGTTTACGCCTCTCCCCCGGCCCGCCCGCCCCGCCGATGCTCCGCATGTCGGCCGCCAGGCGAGTTGTCGATTTTTGTCGTCTTACGGCCGCGGTCGCTATATGCTGCCGGCGCCGGATTCCCGTTTATTGCGGCTGCGGGATTCCAAGCATGGAGGCCGATATGCGACGTTACGTTCGTGCACTTCCCCTCGCGGCAGTTGTACTTGTTGGGTGGCTTGCCTCTGAGGCGACCGCTCAGGAAAAGACCGCCCGCGGCACCGTCACGGCAATGTCGGGCAATTCGATGACGGTCAAAGCAGGCACTCAGGAGTTGAAGTTCACCGTCGACGCCAAGACCACCGTGGTAGCCACGGGTGGCAGTACGGCGTCGCGGACAGCAGAGGCGGCGGGCAAAGGCGGACCATCGCTGTCGGAACTGATTAAGGTTGGCGAGGCCGTCGAGGTGAACTACACCGAAGCCGGCGGCGCACTGCACGCAACGCGCGTTCGCCGCATTCGCGATGCGGGCTCCGGTGGCGGATCGACATCCCAGGAGAAGGCGGCCGAGAAGGCCGAGAGCGCGAGTGGCACCGTCGACTCGCTTTCTAGCAACACGCTCACTATTTCAGGCTCGGCCGGCGGCGGCGCCACCTCCAAGCAGACGTTCACGTTCGACAGTACAACCAAGGTGATTGGCGAGGGTGCGGGCACGGCGGCGAGCGCACGGGGCGGCAAGCTGGTGCTCACCGATTACATCGCCCCTGGCGACCGCGTGACCATCAGGTACACCAAGTCGGGAGCCACTCTGCACGCGTCCGAGATTCGCGTCACGCAGAAAGCAGCGAAGAAGTAGACCGCTCGAACTGTTCGATGTGGCGACGTGGCGATGTGGCGATGTGATGTGAGATGTATCGATGTGGCGATGGGGTCTAACGATGTCGCGATGTGAAGCATCGCGACATCACATCGCCCCATCACATCACAACATCGACAGACACATCACGAGATTTCACATCGTGACATCACATCGCCACATCACCACGTCGCGACATCGCAGTCAGCGATCCGTCCTCAGCTCTCGCAAAAGGCTCCGCGCCGATTCAGCGACCACTGACGCATCACAGCCGGACAACGACTGTTCAAGGTAAGCGCGCGTGTCGTTGGCCGCACCGGCGGCCGCCGCGATCGCGCCCGCGCGATAAAAGGTGACCGGGCTCCTGACGCCGACAGCCAGCACCTTTTTCATCTCCGTGAGCGCCTCGCGCGACCGGCCATTCTTGTGCAGCGCCCACGCCAGGGCTTCGAGCGTGCGCACGTCCTGACGTCGCGACGCATCGCGTTCGGCAATGGTCAACGCCTCCGCCGGGCGGGCGGCGTGGTCCGCGTAGTAGTACACCAGCTCGATGTTGGCGTTGTCCCAGTTCGCCATTTCCCGGCGGGCGGCGACTTCGAACGCATTCCATGCCGCCTGTGCCTCGGCATCGCGGCCGGCGCGGGCGAGCGCGACACCGAGCTCGAACTGGTTTTCCGGATGGGGCGCCGCGGCGTAGTGCCGCTCGCGCACGGTCACGGCGTCCGCGACACGGCCCTGCTGGAGCCTGACGTCGGCGAGCTGCGCCAGCGCGTAGTGATAGTCGGGAAAGAGCGCGAGCGCGTCGCTCAACAGTTGCTCCGCGGCCGCCGTCCTGCACGTGAGAAGCGATAGATGCGCGATCTGCGTCAGGATCCAGGCGCGATCTTCGACTTCACCGTCGGCTGTTCTCCGGTATGCGGCATCCATGAACTCCACGGCGCCGCTGTGATCGCCGAAAAGCTCACGGAGATGAGCCGCACGCGTGAGTCCAGGCACGCTGCCCGGCCGCATGTCAAGCATCCATTGCGCCGCAGCCTCCGCCTTGTCGTAACGTCCGAGCTCAGCGTACCCATCCGCGAGAAATCCGTAAACAAGTACGTCGTCCGGCACGCTCTTGTTCAGCTGCTCGGCAGCTTCGACCGCTCGTGCAAACTCGTGCTGCCCGAGCAGAATCCAGATCTGCAGCTTTTTGGCCTCGAGATTGCCGGGCTCGAGCTGCAGCGATTTCTCGGTTGCTTGCCACGCTTCGCGGTAATACGACGGATCGGCGGTCTCGCGCGCGCGACGCGCCAGCGCAAGTGCCAGTTCGTTCCACATGTCGCTCCGAGTTGCATCGCGAGCGATCGCTTTGCGCGCGGCCTCGACACGACGTGCGGCCGGCGATCCCGCTGCCGTGTCGCGGGTGCTGAATAGTGCGGCCGCCGGAGACGATGCCGCCGGCACTTGCGCGTCAAGCGGCGTGAGTCCTGTTGCAGCCACGAGCGCACAGATGAGAAGAAGAAGCAAACCCGATCGAGCCATTGTGACCTCCACGTCCTTGATGAACCGGGATTGGCTGCTTAGCCCGTTATGCGGCCTCAAAAAAGAATGTTGTACCCGTTGTTCGCCCGCATAACGGGCTAGGCGCGCGGAGCGCGCCAAGAGTAATAAGAACTAGCCAAGGGCTTAACCAAATGGATACCAAGGGCAGAGCCCTTGGCTAGTTACTCAGGCGGACATGCCGGACCCATATCGCCGGTGCAGCCAGGCTCCGTCGGATCGATGTGACGTCGATCGCGGCCGCTCGGCGAGTAGCCGACGTACGGGAACGACGCCAGGTAGGCGG
Source organism: Acidobacteriota bacterium (assembly GCA_046727855.1). Taxonomy (GTDB): domain Bacteria; phylum Acidobacteriota; class Vicinamibacteria; order Vicinamibacterales; family UBA2999; genus DASPWV01. The sequence continues at coordinate 14,324 of JBKPDL010000119.1, read as the reverse complement.
CATCGTTCACGTTGACGCCGTCGCCGAGACGCGCATTCACGTTTGCGTTGTATCCGGGAAACGGTGCCGCCAGTACACCCCCCGCCACGACGCGAAGCGCGATATCGACCACATCGTCAAAGACGCGCCGGCCGTTGGGGAATCCAGCGAGATCGCCGCCGAGTACGCCGAGCCGGCTTGCCGCGCCTGGGGCGGTTGCCGGCACGCCGGTGTTGATGCGGATCACATCGGCGATCGGTCCCATCGGTGTTCCGTTGGCTGCGATGGGCGGCACGTACTGCACGAGCGGCCGCAAATCGAACCGCGGCGGCGCAGGAATCGCGAGCACGCCGCCGGTGAGCGCATTCAGCACCCGCGGGAGCGCCGGATCCGCGAAGAACGCGACAAATTGCGCATCGTTTGCCGGCACGTCCATGCTGAAGCGATCCTTGGAGCCCGTGCCAATGACGAGCTCGTTGATCAGCGGATTGCCCATGCGCTGAACCTGACGGAACAGACCGGACCTGTCGGGCGCGCCGTTGTTGCTCTGCCGGATCGACACGCGCGGTCGTGAGGTGGTCGCCCACACGCCGATCGTCGCCGCCGAAGACGTCGCGGGCTCAACGCGTCCAGTGCGCGTGAGAAGCGAAACCGGGACCTCGATCGCGATGGTGTTGACCGCATAGCCCGAGACCGTGTCGGGCGCGATGTTCTCCAGCGCCGCATCCTGTGCCGCGGTGAGCACGCCGGGTGCGACGGTGTTGCGCAGATTGAACGTGTCGAACGCCGCGCCCAGGTCAATCCAGAACGGATCGTCGGTGGTGCCGGCGAACACTTTGATGCCGCTAGGCAGATCGAAAATGCCTTGCGCGAACACCGCAGGATAGTCAATCGTTCGCGGCCCCACGTTTACGGGCACGGCAAAGAGCCGGCGGCCGTCAGTCGGCGAAAGGTCAAAGCGTCGATTGCCGCCAAAAGCGGTCACCGAGTAGCGTTGGCGCTGCCCGAAACCGGGTGAATCGAAGCTCGTGATCTGAGGCGGAACGAGCAACGTTCCCGGCGCGACCGGGGCGGGTGAGTTCGAGGGAGCCGATGCGCCGGAGGCACCGACGCCGGCGTACACCTGGAAGAGCGACGGCAGCCGCTGCTCCGTCTGGAAGCGGAATTGAAACGTGATGTCCTCGCGGGCGTCATGATTGTTGTCGACTTTGAGCTCGTACAGGATCTCGTCATCGAACGGGAACCAGTTTGGCCCGTTCGCCGGATCGAGCAGCGGATCGACGCACATGATCATCGTGATCCGATCGGTACCGCCCGGTCCGTAACTTTTGAAGGCATAGACGTCGGTGATGTCGGCCTTGTGATCCAGAGCCGTAATGGGTGCTTCGCGGTGACTCGACGCGCTCAGTTGCAGGCCGAGCGCGCACACGGCAACGGTGAGGCCTGCCAGCAGGCGTGCGCTTGAACGACTCATAGAACCTCCACATGTCCTACGGGCGCCGCCGCGTGATGGATTTGTCGCGGTTGGAATCGGACGGACGAGATGGGGTGATCAGCTCACGATGGCTGCCGGATCGGGACGGTATTGTCCCGCGTGACCCGATCGATCAGTTTGTGATACGGGTCGATCCCGGCCCGCGCCGGTTCCTGGTCGACGACCACGTCAAGACGCTGAGCGCCTGACGCGATACGGTGTTTCGCGAAGTAGAGCGGCTTGCCCTCGCCGCTCTTTCCCTTCTCCGCCGGCGCAAACACGCCGACGTCGATCAGGTCGTTCATGGCGACTTCCTTCTCATTGCCGATGTCGTCGGCCTGGAATTTCCTGGCTTCCATATCGATGGTCACGAGGTACCTGCCGTCCGGCGTGCGGCTGAAACTCGCTTCTCTCGTGCGGTTGTCGTAGAGCGTAATGTGTTCGAACAGATCGTCGAGCACGTACTGCAAATTGGCCGGCGACGCCTTGCGCAGATAGTCGAGCAGCTCGCGCGATGTCGTATACGGCGGCGGTTGAAACTTCTTGTCGGTGACAAACTGCTTCAGTGCGGCATTGAGCTTGTCTTCACCGATGTAATCGCGCAGCGCATACATCGCCAGCGATCCTTTGCGGTAGTGGATATACGGTTGATTCTCGACTTTGAGCAGCGGCAGCTCTTTCTTGCGTTCGAACGCGCGGCCGGTCAGGTAGTTGTCGAGCTCGTATTTCAAGAACTTCTTCATCTGGTCGGCGCCGTACTCGTGCTCCATCACCTGCAGCGCCGAGTACTGGGCGAGCGTCTCGGACAACACGGTTGCGCCCTGCACGTTGGCGCCGATGACCTGATGCGCCCACCACTGATGCGCCACTTCGTGAGCGGTCACATAGAACGGATAGTCGACGTCCTCATCCTTCTCGACGCGCGCGATAAAACCGATCGACTCCGAATACGGAATCGTGTTGGGAAACGACTGCGCGAAGCGCGCGTAGCGCGGGAACTCCAGAATCCGCACTTGACGATGCTGATACGGGCCGAAATTGGCGGTGAAGTACGCGAGCGACTTCTTGACGGCGTCGATCATGCGATCGATGTTGTACTCGTGACCGGGATGGTGATAAATCTCGATCGCGACGTCCTCGCCGGCGGGTCCTCGCCATCGATCCCGCTTGATGGCATAGCGCGCAGACAGGAATGAGTAGAAGTGCAGGATCGGCGCGTCCATCTTGTAATGAAAATAATGGCGGTTGCCTTCCGTCCACTCGCGCTGCAGATATCCGGGGGCAAGCGCGATTTGATCGGACGACGTGCTGACCGTCGCCTCGAAGTCGACCCAGTCGGCGTCCGATGAGATGTAGTTGTTGCGCCGTGCCGCTTCGTCGTCGAGCGGCGCCATCCGCTCTTTCGGCGGCAATCCGTATTTGCGCCGCGTCGCGTCGTCCGAGAGCTCGCCGCGCGAATCGTAGCCGAGCGCAGGCATGATCGCGCTGTTCACGAAGGTGCCGTTCTCCACGACCTGCGTGTTCGAGATTTCGTTCTGGAAACCGCGCGTGATGTAGGCGAGATTGAATCGCAGCTGGATGTCCTGGTCCGGCTGCATCGGCGTTGTCAGCGCGTAGATGTAATATCCGCGCTCGGCATTCGACTGCTGCTCCGTCACCGGCACGCTGAACTCCACGCCGCGGATTTCCGCTTCCGGTGCGATTCGCACATGGACTGCAGTAATCGGCGTTGTGGTCCGATTGACGAGTCGATACGTTCCGCGCACCAGAACGTTCTGATCGTTCGGGAACAAGTCGACGTTCACTCGCACGCCGGTGATCCGCAGCTGCGCCAGCGTCTCGTACTGTTTATAGCGCCGCTCGTAGTCGACACTCGCACGCTCGCGATCGTGAGTCGTGCGGTATACGTTGAGCACGTTCGTGTTGTAGAAGATGAAGCCGCCGGCACCCGCGATCACCGTGCCCGCAATCACCGACGTTGCCAGACTCGACCGGCCAACGCGCAACCGCGCCAACTGGAGCCGCCACTTGCCGCCGAGCTCCTGGCCGCGAATCCAAAACAGATTGCTGACCACAGCGAAGAGCAGCGCCCACCCGGCCCAGTAGGCTTTGAACCACCAGAACGGCTTCAGATACGGGCCGAACCGGTTCATATCCGAATATGTCGTCCCGCCATCAGCACCGTACTGATACAGGTTGTGTTCGAGCCCCAGCTGGCCCATGAACGTGCCGAAGACGAAGTACAAGACCACGATCAAGTGACCCATGTACTTGTGATTGGCGAGCACATGAACAAGGAGGACAAGCGCGACGAGCAGCACGTAATCGGCGAACTGCAGCCCAAAAAGGTACTTGAAGTAAAGATCGAGCTCGAAGTTCGTGTAGCCCTTGAACGCCTGCGTCAACACGCCGGCCAGGAGAATGACGCCCTGCAGCACGGCGACCATCAACACGAGCGCCGTGAACTTGGCGGCAAACGGCACCCAGTTGGGCAGCGGCATGGCATCCTGAACCTGGTCCATCGCCGCGTCGCGCTCACGCCACACCAGATCGCCGGCGTAGAACGTGATGATGATCAGCACGAAAATCGCGAACGTGCCGCCGAGGACTTCGAGCACTTCGTATGTCACAGGCCACGTGGTCGTGCCATACAACTTGCCGACCTGACTCGCGCTGAACACCAGAAAGAGCAGCCCCGACGCGAGAATGGCAAAGAAATAACGATTCGCGACGATGCTCCAGAACGAGCGCTTCGTCAGCGAGAGATACTGTTGCAGCTGAGCGCCGAACGCGAAGTGACGCGATACCGGAGCCACCTGCAGCCGCGCGGGCGCGGCATAGGACGCCGCTGATTCCGCCGCGTCGGCGAGCCGTCTCTTTCTCCAGCGGCGCTGGCCGGTATCGTGAGAAAACCGGAATCGCGCGAACGCGAGCGCGAAGATCGCGCCGCCGACCGCCATCCACAGCAGGCGGTTGGATAGGAACTCGCCGCTGAGCGCTATGAGCGAGGTGTTCTTTTCAGCCGCAGTCCAGTACTTCGTCGCGAGTTCGAAGGCGTTGAGGCCGAACGGATCGAGAAGGCCGGCGAGTCGTTCGTTCTCGATGTCGCGCGTCAAATTGCCCGCTAACAGGTAGCCAACGAGCAGGAGCGCGGCGCCCAGGTAGTTGGGCATCATCTGGCGCGTGACCGCTGCCAGCGCAAAGAAGATCGCGCCGGTGAAGATCAGGTTGGGGAGAATCAACACGAAGTACGGATGAAAGAATGTGATCGCTCGGAACTCGCCAAAACGCGCTGGATCGAGATAAGGCATCAGACTGCCGGCCATGATGCCGAGCGGAATGCTGAGAAAGACGAACGCGGCAACGATCATCGCGCCGGTGAAGCGCCCGCCTAAATACGCGAGCCGCGACACCGGAGTCGTGAAGAACAACGGGTGAATGCCCGCTTCGTAGTCGCGATAAACGGCGTTTCCAAGCAGCGCTGCCGTCACAAGCACGCCAAACAGACTGGTCACACCGGCGACGACGGCGACAATGTAAGGCGAATTGACGTGAACGTTGCCGCCGCTGCCGCCGACAGCCATGTTGACGCTTTCCCACGCACCGCCGATGGCGTTAATCACCAGAAACGCGATCGTCGCGAAGATCGCGAAGTAGAGATAGGTCGAGATGTGCCGCAGGTAATATCGCAGCTCAAACCAGACGATACCGGCAAAGCGACGTGTGCCGAGCGTGCGTGCGTGAGTCGAGGAGCGGCTCATGACGCCGCTTCCGCGCCTGACAGCGCGGCTTCGCCGGTATGCAGCCCCGCCATCGTCGTGAAATACACGTCTTCGAGATCGACATCCACTGGCTCGAACGTTCCGTCCGGTCGCGTGTCGCTATGAACGTGCACAAGCAGCCGTCCGGCAAACAGCTTGGTCGAGATCACGCGATGCTGCCGCTCGCAGCCGGGCAGCTCGGTCCGCTCGAGCACCTTCTTCCACACGCGCCCTTGTAACCGCGCGATCGCCGCGAGCGGCTCGGCCTCGAGCAGAATCTCACCGCGATTGATAATGGCCATGCGCGAACACAGCTCGCTCACGTCCTCGACGATGTGGGTGGAGAGGATGACGATGGCGTTCTCGCCAAGCTCGCTGAGCAGATTGAGAAAACGGACCCGCTCCGCGGGATCGAGTCCAGCCGTGGGCTCGTCCACGATGATCAGGCTGGGATTGCCAAGCAGCGCCACCGCGATGCCGAACCGCTGACGCATGCCTCCGGAGAAACTGCCAAGCTTCTTCTTGCGCACGTCGTGCAGGTTCGTCTGGTGAAGCAGAGCCTGCACGATCTCGCGGCGCTGCCTGCGGCCGATGATGCCCTTCAGCACCGCGAAGTGATCGAGCAGATCTTCCGCCGTCACCTTCGGATACACGCCAAACTCCTGCGGCAGATACCCGAGCGTGCGCCGCACGTCGTCTTTTTGCGTCAGCACGTCGATGGTTTGCCTCGAGCCTGTCGAGGGAACGTAGAGCCGGATCGATCCGGAATCAGGCTCCTGCAGCGTGGCGATGGTGCGCATCAACGTGGATTTGCCCGCGCCATTCGGCCCGAGCAGCCCGAACATGCCTTTCGGAATCGTGAGCGAGACATTCTTCAGCGCCTGATGACCGTTTGGATACGTCTTCGACAACCGCTCGATCCGCAACTCCATCGTCAACGGACCTCGGCCTCGAATGGAGCGGTGAGGACGTCCCCGTTGCGCTTGATCTGCACCCACAAGCGATAGCGTCCGCTCCTGGGAAACGCATAGGGCGTGGACACTTCGTTGCTCGAGAGCACGGCGTGCATGGGGTGCGGGTTGTCGTTGCGCGAGAACTTCTGCAATGCCGCCATCGAGATGCTTCCAGACGGATGCAGATGGGCAAAGACGTCGCCGTCGACGCGCGTGACGGCGATGTGGCCCAGCATTCCCATGTAAGGCTCGAGGGCGGCAGGCGCGCCGCCGGCATCACGGGCGATAAAGGTGAGGAGTTGTTCTTTCCCGGCAACGAAAGGATCGTTGCCGCGCTGCCACGTGACCGTCGTGCCGTCCTCGAGTTGATAAGTCGGCGACGCCGAGTCCCGCGCGGGAACGCCGCTGAACCACGAATCGTCGCGATCTTCTGTCGCCTCGTCCTGCGCGGCCTGCCCTGAGCTCTCGTCAGCGAGTCGAAGGGGCGCAGGCAGATCTGCCGCAGCGACGAGCGTTTGTGCATACCCGCTCTCGTGCACGATATCGCCGTAGACGCGGTAACGTCCCGCCGGCAGCGGCGGCAACGAAAGGTTGAAAGTGCTGCTTCTTGGCGAATCGGGCACCGGGTGCACATGCGCGAACACGTCGAGCGCCGGTTCGCGGATCAAAAACATGTGCATCAGTTTTCCGTGATCGGGCATCAACGCGTTGTAGCGCGTAAGAACGTTGCCAGGCGGCGGAGGCCAGCGCCGATCGGCAATCGTGAGCGTCAGCACGTTGCGCCCGGCATCGGTCTTTGCGGTGACTTTTGCGTCGAACGGGCGATACAACACAGACTGCGCATACGCGAACGCTTCGGCGTTCCACCACACGCGTCCACCGGCAACAGCGGCAATCACAATCAGCGCGCCGATGATCATCGCAATACGCGCGCGGCGCAGCCGCGACGGATGCGGCTGCTCGCCTGGCGGCACAACGCTTTCGCGAACCGCAACATAAACGATCGTCAAGAGTCCGACGGCGAGAAAAAGGCCGAGCCCGGCCAATACGATTCCAAGCGCGCGCGGCATCGCGCGCGCGGCGGTTGCGAGTGCGAGCACGGGAACCGCAACCGTGCCTTGCCCATTCGATCCCTCGACGACCACGTGCACGCGGTAAGACGTCGCGTTCATCAACCAGAGATCGGCCGCAAAGAGCTCGGGATCGCCGGGGACAGGCTTCGCCACATCCGGCGGCGGGGCGCCTTCGGGACCGAGATTCCACTGGATGGCCTGCACCGTGACGCGCTGCACACCGGTTGCGCCCGGAAGGCGAACCGAAATCTGCGCGAGACCGGGAATCACGCCCGGTAGCCGCACCGACACGCGGACTGGATAAGATCCGGCCTGTCCGCTGAAGAACGTATCGGGACTTCCAACATGAGCCATCGACGCGATAGCAAAGAACGCTATCGCCACGTAGGTTCCGTACGAGTGTTCCTTATGTGGGTTCCTCACCATTTGTTCGCGGCAGTTGCGCACGAGCGTTCCCAACGTGGGTTCCTTACCGCCGTTCAACGTGGATTCTCCACGTTCGTTCGGGCTCGTCATCGCTGCACGCGAGACATCCAATTCCCCCACCAAAGCCCCGCGCGTGTCGAGACCAACGCGAGCACGAGCGCGATTGGAAGACCGGCAGCGAGGTGGTCGCTCGGGTTGAACTGATACCAGCGCTGCTGAATTTCGGGCGGCACCATGTACGCCATGTAGTGCGTGCCGAACACCCAGTTGCGCGCCCAGGGCGACATCAGAAAGTCCGCGAACGGCCACTGCACGACGATGAACGCGAGGAGGAAGACGCATGCTGCGACAAGACTCAGTGTCCAATCGCGCGATCGGCCAAGCCAGTGCATGACGAGATCGAGCGCAAACGCCGGACCAATCAACAGGAGCGGCGGATCGGGCGGCAGAAATCGATCGAGCGGCACGTAGATCGGTCCGAGCAGCGGCCGTCCCTCGAAGAGCGGAAGAATCCAGAGCATGATCATGGTCACGGCTGTGTAGATCGCCGCCACCAGCGTCGCGGGCCATCGCGCCGCCGACGCGCGCGCCGCGCTGATCAGGAAGAACGGAAAGACGCCGCACACCACCTTGTAGAAGAACGAGTGGTGCATGTCCCAGCGCTGGATGTACTCCGTCACCATGATCGACATGGTGAGCAGGAGCAGACCCGCGCTGTAGATGAACAACAATTGCAGCCGCCGATCGCGGCCGCGCGCCCGGTTTTGCCATGCGAGCGCCATGAGCATCGCGCCCACTTGAATGGCGCAGATGCCGGCCGCGAGCACGACATGCGGCGGACTCAGAATCTTGACGTCGAGGCCGTAGGTGTTGTGCCACCAGTCGTCGAAGGGCGCAGAGGTGAGCATCGCGAACGCGCCCCAGATGCAGACCCAGGCGCCAAACGGCGCACGGAATCCCCAGAAGCGAACGGCCTCGGTGCGTTCGCGTTCCTCGCCTTTGAACGTGACACGCAGCGCCGTCCATCCACAGGCGAGACCCGCGACGATGCCTCCGAGATAGATCGCCAGGTGCGCCGGCGTCCAGAACGTGTCACGGCCGATCGTCTGGTGCCACGAGATGTCCCACATCACGCCGGTGACGACGCTTGTGGACGCGAAGAGGACGGCGTAGACCGACCAGTGGACGGTCGCGGCCGCCGAAATCCTTGGTGTCGCGGGTGCCGCGACGACGGGCTGAGCGAGCTCCATGAAGGCGGATCATACCTGCAGAGCCGAGTCTTTGCGGGCGGGATCCGTGCTGGCCGCGGCGGGCGAAGGTCCGCCGCCAGGTGAAGGGCCGCCCGTAGGCGGGATCTGAAGGCGGTCGCTACGTGAAGGGCCGAGCGTTACGGCAACGCCGAGAGGTCGAAGGAGGCGGTATCGATGGCGAATTTCGTCACCTTGGTCCCCTTCGGCACTCGGAACGAGAAGATGCACGAAAAATTCGGCGTCGCGCCGATGTCACCAAACGACTGCGCGGTGTTGTACGTCTTCCCCGCGGCGTCGGTGAGCACCGGCTTGGCAACCGTCACCGGCTTGAACGCTGGCGTCACTTTGAAATCAACAGACACGGATGCGAACTCCGTTGTATCGCCGGGCTTGATCACGCCGCGCTGCGTGTTGGCGCCCTGCGGGCAGTCCGAGAGACTCACGTTGGTGGCACGCGTGACTCCGGTAACCAACATCTCGAGACCTTTGTAGGTTTGCGCAGCGGGGTTCGTCGATTGCGCGAGCGCGCCGGCGATCGCGACGATCACCAGCGCGCCGCAGGGAACACAGCAAAGCACTCGCATGCGGGACTCTTACAGCGGACGATCCGGGAACATGATCGTGCGCCACATGTGCGCAACCGCACTATTGTCGTAGCCGATGCCTTCCTTGGGCTGTTTGAACTGCCGCCCGATGATGTCGATGAACGGATCGAGCGACACCTTCTGGTTTGGATCGAACGAATAGAGATCGTTCACAGTCACCAGGCGAGGCAGCTCGTACCACTTGTGGTTGCGAACCCACTTGTAGTTCTGCTCGAGATAGGGCTCGGGCTTGTAGTCCTCACCGAAGGTGCGCAGATACATCTCGGGATACTCGTAGCCGAACTTCTCGTCCGGGTAGAAGCGCAGCGTCTGGTGATGCCGAATCGCGAATGTCACCTTTTCGGAGACGTACGGCTCGACGATCTGCGCGCCCCACCAGCCGTGGTCCACTTTCACGAGCGCGTGCACGGTGTCGTGCATGAGACACGCGAAGATCACGTCTTCCGGCATGCCGGTCTTGAGCGCGCGGGTGGCGCTCTGCAGCACGTGGTTGGCCGGCGCAAAGCGTTTCTCGAAGAACTCCTGCAGCGTCGGGCGGTCGGACATTTTCGGCAGCAGTCCGCGCGGACCGCCGTCGCGACCGCTTGCGTTGAAGATGTTACCGGCCCCGCGGCGAACGCCTGCCCGCTTCGCGTTCTGCTCCTCGATCTCCGCCATCGTCGGATATTTCGGCGGCGCCTGCTGACCGCCCTGCTGCCCGACTGCGGCGTCGAGCGTTTCTTCCATGTACGCCTCGAGCGCATCGGCTCTCTGTTCGGAGCTCATGAACGCTACGGCCGACGCCCCGCCCAGGCTCGCGATAAACGCGCGACGATCGATCTCCATTTGGAACCCTCCCCGATAGCGGAAAGATGACCCTTCGCGGGGTTTACGTCAAGGTGTTTTCGGGTAGGCTGTCCTTCTGCGGACATGGATGAGCAAAGTCCACTCAGCGCGCTGATTGCGGACGTCCTCGCCTCCGATGTGGAAGGGCTGAAACGCGGGTTTGCCCACCACCTCGAACATTCTCTGGCCAAAGATACATATTCGGCGACGCGGCTCGATTTTTATAAAAGCCTGGCGCTGACGGTACGTGATCGCCTGGTGGAGCGCTGGATAACAACGCAGGAGGCCTATTACTTCCACGACGTCAAGCGCGTGTATTACCTCTCGCTCGAGTTCCTGATGGGACGCGTGCTCGGCAACAACGTCATCAATCTCGGCTTGGCAAATCGCGCGCGGCAGACGGTGCGCGATCTCGGCCTCGACTTCGACGAGCTCGAGCAGCTCGAGGAAGACGCCGGGCTGGGCAATGGCGGCCTCGGACGCCTCGCGGCATGTTTCCTCGATTCCATGGCGACGCTGCAGTTGCCCGGGTACGGCTACGGCATTCGCTACGAATACGGCATCTTCTTTCAACGCATCGTCGACGGCGAGCAGGTGGAAGCACCGGACAACTGGTTGCGCTACGAGTATCCGTGGGACATCGCGCGCCCCGAGTATCTCTATCCCGTTCGCTTCTACGGACACGTGAACGAATACCGGGACGGTGCTGGGCGCATGCAGTACGACTGGGTTGAGGGTCAATTCGTCATGGCCATGGCCTACGACACGCCCATCCCGGGATATTGCAACAACACCGTCAACACCCTGCGGCTGTGGACGGCGAAGTCGTCGCGCGAGTTCGATCTGAGCTGCTTCAACAACGGCGACTATCTTCGTGCAGTTGAAGACAAACGTGAGAGCGAGCTCATCTCGAAAGTCCTCTACCCGAACGATCAGTTTTTTGTCGGCGCCGAATTGCGACTCAAGCAGGAATATTTCCTCGTCTCCGCCACGTTGCAGGATGTGCTGCGGCGCTACAAGAAGGCGCATGCCACGTTCGAGGAATTTCCCGACAAGGTGGCGTTGCAGCTAAACGACACGCACCCGGCGCTTGCCATCGCCGAGCTGATGCGCCTGTTGATCGATCAGGAAGGTCTCGGCTGGGAAAAGGCGTGGGAGATCACCGTGGCGTCGTGCGGCTACACGAATCACACCGTGCTGCCCGAAGCGCTCGAACGCTGGCCGGTGTCGCTCGTTGGCAGCGTGCTGCCGCGGCTGCTGCAGATTATCTTCGAAATCAATCGGCGGTTTCTCGATACCGTTGCCGCGCGGTTTCCGCGCGACGGCGATCGCCTTGGCCGTATGTCGGTCATCGAGGAGGGCGGCGAGAAAAAAGTGCGGATGGCGCATCTCGCCATCGTCGGGAGCCATGCCGTGAACGGCGTGGCGGCCCTGCATACGCACCTGCTGAAGCGCGAGGTATTTCCGGAGTTTTATGAGCTCTATCCGGAACGCTTTCAGAATAAAACCAACGGCATCACGCCGCGGCGCTGGCTGAGGAAGTGCAACCCGGGTCTCGCGGCGGTGATCACCGAAGCGATCGGCGGGGAGTGGCTAACTAATCTCGACGAGCTGAAGACACTGCGCGGCTTCGCCGAGGACGAGCAGTTTCGCAGCCGTTGGCGCGCGGTCAAACTGTCGAACAAGCAGCGTCTCGCCGATCTCATTGCGCGCGAGAACGGCGTCGCCGTGGATCCGGCGTCGCTCTTCGATTGCCAGATCAAGCGGATGCACGAGTACAAACGGCAACTCCTCAACGTGCTGCACACGATCGCGCTCTATCACTATCTCGTCGATCATCAGGATGCGGATGTCGTTCCCCGGACAGTGATCTTCAGCGGTAAAGCGGCGCCCGGCTACGCCGTCGCCAAGCGCATCATCAAGTTGATCCACTCGGTTGGCGACGTGATCAATGCAGATCCGCGTACGCGCGGCCGTCTGAAAGTGGTGTTTCTGGCCAACTACTCCGTTTCGCTCGCCGAGATGATCGTGCCCGCCGCGGATCTGTCGGAGCAGATCTCGACGGCCGGCATGGAGGCGTCGGGCACTGGCAATATGAAGCTGGCCCTCAACGGCGCGCTCACGATCGGCACGCTCGACGGCGCCAACATCGAGATCCGGGAAGAAGTGGGCGACGAGGACGTGTTTATCTTCGGGCTGACGGCGGAAGAAGTTGCAGCGAATCGCGCCGGCGATTACAACCCGCGCGCCGTGTACGAGAACGATCCGACACTTCGGCGCGTACTCGATGCCATCGCCGGCGGGGCGTTCAGCAGCGGCGCGCGCGATCTATTCGCGCCGCTCGTGGCATCGCTCCTCGATCGCGATCACTACATGCTGCTCGCCGATTTCGCAGACTACGTTCGCTGCCAACAGGCCGTGGCGCAGGTGTATCGCCGGCCCGAAGACTGGTCGCGGAAGTCGATTCGCAACGTGGCGGGAATGGGCAAGTTTTCGAGCGACCGCACAATCCGCGAGTACGCGGGGCAGATTTGGGGCGCAAAGCCGCTGCCGATCGACTTACCGCGGTAGCCGGGAATCGCCCAGTCGGCGGTCGACGGCCATCGCCGGATTCAGGTAAACTGCTGGGATTCCACTCAAATAGGGGGCTTTGCGATGGCCGCTGGAAACAAGCTCGGCTCGAAACTCACGGTCGCTGCGGCAGTGGTTCTGGCGCTTCTCGCCGGCTTTGCTGCGCCCGTCTTCGCGGCCGAAAAAGCGCCGCGCCTGACCGAGGTGCCGGCCGAGGTCACCTTCAGCAAACACATCGCGCCGATTCTGCAGCGCAGCTGTCAGAACTGCCATCGTCCCGACGGCGTCGCACCGATGTCGCTCGTCACCTACGAAGACGCGCGCCCCTGGGCGCGCGCAATGAAGCAGCGCACCGGTATCGGTCCCAGGGCCGGCGTGATGCCGCCGTGGTACATCGAGAAGAACATCGGCATTCAGCACTACAAGGACGATCCCTCGCTCAGTGAGGTCGAGATTGCAACCGTCGCCAAGTGGGCCGACACGGGTGCGGCCAAGGGCGATCCGGCCGACATGCCGCCGCCACTCACCTTCGGCGATGAAGGCGTGTGGAAGATCGGCAAGCCCGATGTGATCGTGCGGACGGAAGAGATCCTGGTCAAAGGCAACCAACCGGATTGGTGGGGCGAGATCAAAAGCGTTCCGATTCCGATCGATGAAGACCGTTATGTCGCCGCGGTCGAGATCAAAGAAGTGAACGACGTGCCGAAGGTCGGAACGGGACGATCGACCGTCGGCGGACGCTACGTGTTCCACCACATGATCTGGAGCACGCGCGTGCTGAGCGACGTGCCCGAAGCGCTGGAGCTCACCGAGCAGCTCGTCGCGCTCGGCGACGAAAGCATCACCCCGTGGCCGGTCCACGAAGTGGGCCGCAATCCCGACATCTTCGACGAGCGCGCGGGACGGCTTCTGAAGAAAGGATCGAGCATCGTCTCCAACTCGATCCATCTCCACTCGAATGGACGCGATACCAACGCGCATCTCGAAATCGGGTTCAAGCTGCATCCCAAGGGCTACAAGCCGATGTTGAAGCGCGCGCCAACGCGACAGCTTGGCAACGGCGTCGACATCGACATCAAGGCGATGGAAGCCGGCCAGCAGCTGCACGCATACACCGTGTTGCAGGAGCACACCAAGCTGACGTCGTTTGAACCACACCTCCACGCGCCTGGTGCACGCATGTGCCTCGAAGCGATCTGGGGCTTCAACATCCAGACGCTGAGCTGCTCGGGATACGACCACAACTGGGTGCGCGGCTACGACTATGAAGACGATTACGCGCCGCTGCTGCCGAAGGGAACGATCCTGCACATCATCGGCTACATGGACAACTCGCCGTCCAACAAGAACGTTCCCGATCCGCGCAACTGGCAGGGCTCGGGCAATCGCTCGGTGGCGAACATGTTC
>JBKPDL010000118.1:0-21027 GCA_046727855.1 Acidobacteriota bacterium | reverse complement strand
CTCTTCGTCGTACTAGAGCCGCCGTTCGAGCACTCACTCGATGGTGGACAGGAGGTTACGATCAGTTCAGGCTACAAGGAAACGATTACTGGCGGTGCCACCAGCGAGATCAGCGGCGGCCTGACGAGTACGGTCAATGGCAAATGGGACCGCACCGTCAACGGCCACCTTAAGGAAGTCGTCTCGTCGGGCGCCGAGTTCTCAGTCACTGGTGCGATCGGCCAGAGTGCGTCGGGCAAGATCGACATTCACGCGGGCGGACCGGGCAATACACCTCCGACGCGTCGCTGAAATTCGCGGTCGGGGGTTCGGTCATTGAGATCACACCCGGGGGGATCACCATCAGCATGGGTGCGTCTTCGGTCAAGGTGGATCCCTCAGGCGTGGCAGTGATGGGTCCGAAGATCTCGCTCAACTGATGACGGTTCGCCATGGGACTCAATCCAGTCGAACGCCGACTTTCGTTGCTGTGTGGCGAATGGCTCGACTTTCGAGCAGATCCCACCAAACGGCTCCTGATCTGGCAGGTACCCGAGAACGCGATGCGCCTCGTTCAGTGCTTCTTCGAGGTGCAGAAGCAGGATCTCGAGTACTCATCGCGGGACCTGTTCATCGTCTTCGAACCGTCGTTCGAGCGTTCCCTTCAGTACTCGCGCGATTTGAAGCAGGCGCTCCGCGGCCAATACGACGCCAGCCGTGAGGAACTGAAGGCACAGGACCTGCCGGCGGACTGGCCCTTCGATCTGGCGCGCGTCCCGGATTCTCCTGCCGGCGTGATCGCCGCCCTGCGATCGTTCGGGTCGAAGTATCACCGCACCATCGGTCACCTCGTAGCGGTGCTGCTGCCAGGCGCAGTGGCCGATGCGGAACTGTTCGCGGGCTGGATCGTGCGGGCGCTGGCCACCGATCTTCCGGAGCGGATGCGCCTGGTGGTGGTCGATTCCTCGGAGCACCCTCGGTTCCCTCAGCTGATTTCCGATCTCGACCCGCGCATCGCTGTTCAGAAGGCCGCGGTGGATGGCCTCTCCACCGCGCAGGAGACGTTCGCGCAAGAGCCCACGGTCGGTCCGGCCGGCGTTTTCCGCAACCTCATGATGGGCGTCGTCTCGCTGATCGAAAAAGGGTCAGCCGACCAGGTGAAGGCGAAGGCTACTGATGCGCTCACGTTCGCGCGCAAGCAGGGATGGGCTGACCAGGAGGTCGTTCTGCGGGTGCTCGTGGCGGGCGCACTGCTGAAGGAGTCGCGGCATCAGGAGGCGATCGGCGTTTACCGGGCCGCGCGCGAGGCCGCCACGCTCGCGCTCGGGGCGGAGCACCCGGCCGGCCACAAGCTCGTACTCCAGACATGGTTCGGGCAGGCTGGGGCATCTCTCGCCGCCGGGGATCTCGAAGACGCGGCACGGTGCTACGACGAGGCCGCCGTTGTCGCGCAGAGCGACCACAACACGATCCTCGCGCTCGAAGCCTTCCGCATGGCGGCATTCTGTCATGCGCGCGCCGGCGACAGCGACGGGGCTATCGACCGTGGGATGCTCGCGATGAAGATCGGCGAGGAGCTCAAGCCCGACGCGCGCGGTCAGACCACGATGCCTATAGCAGCGGTCGACCTGCTGCGGGCGATCGAAGGCGATCGTATTTCCCTGCTGGAGCGCGGCAAGGGGCGGTTCGAAGCGCGCCTTGCAGACGCGCGGCGACGCGCCGAGGAGCGCGCCATCGCAATCGAGGACGATCCGGATCCCGCGCGTGCCGGTGCGATCGAAGTCGAGCTCGAACGCGAGACAGGGCAGGCGCGTGACGAAGCCGAACGGGAATTGGAATCTGCAATCGCGCCGGCGAGCGCGCTGTTCCGCGAGCACTTCGCCCGAGCCCGCCAGCTTCTCGGCCCGGCGTGGCCGATCGAGAGCCCGATGGCATTGACGCCTGCCGCTGACGCGTTGGCCGATGGAGCGGCCGCGTCATGATGCCGGCGTCCAAGCACGGCGACCCGCAACTCGGTGTCGATATCCACCTGTGCGTGGTGCCCCCGTCGCCCTCGCCGGTGCCGCTGCCGACGCCGCACATCTCGGTCGTCTTCGACCCGTTCGACTACGTGCCAATCATCGGCGCGACGGTCACCGTGTGCGGGATGAAGCGAGCGACCGCCGGCACCAACGGCACGGTCGTGCACATCCCCCCGGGGTTTCCGTTCGCCCCGAAGCTGCCGGACAAAGACGACGAGCTGTTCATGGGCAGCGCGACCGTCGTTGCCGACGGCGACCCCTTCTCGTTCATTTCGGTGCCGGTGCTGGGCTGTCAGGTCGCAGGCATGATCAGCATTCCGCGACTGAAAAAGAAGGGTAGCGGCAAGAAGGCGATGCTGTTGCCGACAACCTTCAATCTCGCCATTCCCACCAATGTGTTCGTCGGCGGACCACCGACGATCTCGCTGATGGGGCTGGCATTCAAAGGTGCGTTCGCGGCGCTGGGCAAGTTCGCGAAGTCGGGACTGTTCAAGCGCATCCGCCAGAAGCTGTTCGGGCACATGAAGCCGGGGTTCCTGAAATGCAAGATCCTCCGTGCCGAGCCGGTGAACATCGTCACCGGCGAGGTCTCGGTCGATCAGGAGGACTTTGCGCTTTCCGGACGTATTCCGATCCGTTGGGTTCGCTCCTACAGCTCTGCGCGGCAGCGTGCTGGCATCTGTGGGCAGAGCTGGGAGACCCCCGGCGACGGACGCCTGGAGATCGATCCCGCGGACGGCAGCGTCACACTCCAGTATCCCGGACTGGGGCCGCTGTGGTTCGCGCAACTGCCGCGAGGGGAGAACGACGAGGCCGACGCCGAGCTCGAGATGATGGATGGTGCGCGACTGACTCGTCATGAGGGTGAGCTGCGCGTCCGCACCAAGGAAGACCGCATCTATCATTTTCCGACGGCGCTCGCGACCGAGCGTCCGGACGGCGTTCGCGAGATTCCCCTCGCACGCATCTCGGACCTGTTCGGCAACTGGCTCGAGTTCGAGCGCCAACGCGGCCTGTTTACCGGCCTCATCGAATCCAGTGGGCGCCGGATCGTGGCCGCCATTGAAGACGGACGGGTGACCTCGCTGGGTGTGAGCACCGCGGGGGCCACCACTCCCCGCGCGCTCGCGCACTACGAGTACGACGGCGACGGCGATCTCGCCGCCGCCATCGATCCGCTCGGGGCCGCGATTCTGTTCGCTTACGAGGCGCACCGGCTGGTGCGCCACACCAGCCGGAACGGCCTCTCGTTCCATTACGAATACGACGTCGGCGCCGAAGGCGAGTGGCGCGTGCGCCGGGCGTGGGGTGATGGTGGGCTCTATGACTATCGCTTCGACTACCTCGATCTTCTCCGCGAACGGCGAATCACCGATTCGCTCGGTGGCGTGTCGGTGGTCACGCTGGACGACCGGGGACTGCCGATCAACGAGGTCGATCCGCTCGGTGGGATCACCATCTACGAATACGACGAGGCCGGCCGTACGACGGCGGTCGTCGATCCCGCCGGACGCCGCACCGAGTTTCGCTTCGATGCGTCGGGCAACCTGCTCGAGTTGATCCGTCCCGATGGCAGTGCCCTGGGTGCGGAATACGACGCGGACAATCACGTCACGACCTTGACCGAACCGGGCGGCCGGACGATGCGCTTCGCGTACGACAGGGGCCGCGTCGTCGCCCGGGTCGCGCCGCGCGGCGGTACGTGGGTCTACGAGTACAACGCGCTGGGAGATCTCGCGTCGGCGACCGATCCGACGGGGCTTGTCCGACGTTGGGAGAACGATGGCTTCGGGAACGTCGTGGCCGTCCGCGCGTCGTCGGGAACGAACATCCGGCTCGAGCGCGATGCGCTCGGCGACATCATCGCGCGGTCGACGGCGGACGGGCAGCACTCGAGCTACGCTCGCGACACCAGGCGACGCGTCGTCGGCGTGCTCCACGCCGACGGTTCCACGATCGCGTGCCGCTACGATGCCGACGGCAACCTGGTTGCCTATACCGACGAGAACAACCGCACGACCCGGCTGGCCTACGGCGGTCTCGGCGAAGTCGTCGAACGGATCGGCGCAGATGGTTCGCGTCTGCGCTATGAGTACGACACAGAAGAGCGGCTGGTCGGCGTCACGAACGAGCGCGGCGAGCGGCATCGGTTCGAGCGCGACGCTCTCGGTCGGGTGACGGCGGAAGTCGACTACTGGGGTCAACGCAAGACGTGCCAGTACGATCTTGCGGGCCGCCTGGTCGCGACGACCAACGCACTCGGCGAGCGTGTCGAGATGCAGTTCGACTCGATGGATCGCCTGGTCCGCCGTCTGCTGCCGGACGACATCGCGGAAACATTCGAGTACGACGCATCGGGCAAGTTGCTGGCAGCGGACGGCCCTGGCGGCCGCGTCGAGCGGTCGTACGACGACGACGGCAACCTCACGGCGGAAACGGCGAACGGATTCAAGGTTCTCAGCGCCTACGATCTGGCGGGGCGGCGCATCGCCAGAACGACGTCGTTCGGCAACGAGCTGGCGATCCGCTACGATGCGAGCGGGCGTCTGGACGCCATGACGCTGAACGAGCGGCCGCTCGCGGCAATGCAGTACGACGCACGCGGTCGCCTGCACCGTGAGCGACTCGGCGAGCGGCTGGAGCGTGCCTACGAGTACGACGCGAGCGGACGTCTGAGGGGGCAGACGTGCTCGCATCGCGACATCATCGTCGCTCGGCAGACCTTCCAGTATGACGCCGCGGGACAGATGGTCAGGGCGAGCGGCGCCGAGGACGACGACGCCGCGTTCGAATACGATCCCGCCGGCCGTGTTCGACGACTGGTGAGCGGCGCCGTCGGCGTTCAGGAGCTCGACTATGATCCGGCCGGCGACCTGCTGAAACCGATCCAGGCAAGCCTCTACGACTCCGAACGGCGGGCGGCCGCGTGGAATGGCTCGCTCCACGTCTACGATGGAGCGGGACGACTGGTGCGTCGTGTGCGCGACACGGGCACGGCGCGGTTCCGGTGGGATGCGCTCGATCGTCTCGTCAGCTGCACGAACGAGTCGGGGCAGCAGATCGAGTTCGCATACGATCCGCTCGGCCGGCGCACGACCAAGCGCGTCGATGGCCGTGCTGTACGCTTCGCCTGGGACGAGCACCATCTAGCCGGCGAGCTGCCCGAGGGCGGCGGTGGACGCGAGTTCGTGTTCCGGCCGTCGACGTTCGAACCGCTCGCGATCGCCGCCGAAAGCGTCCACTACTACGAGACCGGTGCGTCAGGGCTGCCGCATGCCGTGCTCCGGGAGGACGGGTCGGCGATCTGGCGCGGCCGATTCGACGCGCTCGGCCAGCTGGTCGACGCGCCGGTGAACGAGGTCGAACAGCCGCTGCGATTGCAGGGCCAGTACTTCGACAGCGAGACGGATCTCGCGTACAACCGCTTCCGCTACTACGACGGTCACACCGGATCGTTTGTCTCGCAGGATCCCCTGGGACAGCGGGCGGGGCCGAATCCGTACAGCTACGCCGACAACGTGTGGGGATGGGTCGACGTCTTCGGCCTGTCGTGCACGGTATATCGCGTGGAAGGGGTCGGCAACGCGCGCGTACACATCGACGGGAAGGGGAACGTCACCATTCCCAACAAGGACGCGTACCTCTATCTCAGCTTTCGGGACCAGGCGCATGCCGACTACTTCCTCGCGAAGAAGCGCGCCGAGTTCCCCGATTCCACGATCAAAGCGTTCGACGTTCCCGACGACGTGGTCAAGGAGATTCAGGACAAGGCCGTGAAGCAGCGAGATGCGGCCAAGTTCCCGGGGGCGCCACAGATCTCGGACCCGACGGTGGCCAAGAAACTGGGAATGGATCCCAAGGACGTGCTCGGCGTCACCGGATCGGACATCGCCAAGCTCGAGGAGAACGCGATTCCGGGCAGTGGGAGAACGCTATGAGTAAAGGGCTCGATCCGGCCGCGGAGTTGTTACGCCTGCGAAGCGGGGCATGCGCAGACCCGGCGCCGCCAGGCTTCACACGGTTCGAAGTGGACGTCGACGCCCCAGGGGCGGCGGACGCGGTTCTCGCTCGAACGAAGGAGGTTCTCGCGCGGATTGTGGCGGTTGCGGGGGAAGGGTGGCCGGAAGATGAGGAATGGCCAACGCGGCTTCCCGCATGGTTCGTCCAGGCGAGCGCGGCGGACGACGCCCCGTCGCCGGCGGACGACGACGGCCCGTGGCCGGTCAGTGCGTTCGTTTACTGGTTCCGGCTCGAGGTGCGCGAGTGGTGGTGGTGGGGAGCCGATGTGATCGATCGCGATCGGCTCCGGATCTGCCTCGCGGTCAACGAGCCGAGCTTTCCGCACGAGGCGCTCGACTGGCTGCTCCGTGCGGCCGGCGCCACAACGGTGGTCGACGAGAACGTGCGCGATCTGATGCGCAGGGGAGGGGATTCACGTGCTCATCCGTAGACGGCGTGCCACGTCAGGTGCCACAGGGTACGGCTGTTCGTCCGGAAGGAGGGGTGTCACGGCATCGGGGTCGCCGGACGCGACGGCGTCTTTCAGCGCTCGAGCGATCGCCGTCACATCGGTGATCGTGACGATGGCCTCGGTGGTGTACCGGCGAACGGCTTCGCCGCGCAACCCGATCTGAATCGTGCGCCAGGGCAAGGCTGTGAGGCTCGTGTCGCGCTCGGGATCCCATTGCACGACCACCGGTGTCGATCGCACCGCCGCGGCCCATTCGTCCCTCGTGCCATGGACGTCGCCCACGAAGTGACTGAGGACGGCGTGTTCGAGCATCCAGTCGAACGCGTCACGACGCAGCGTGACGCGCAGGATGCGTTCCTGCCCGGGCTTCTGTCCCCACCCGGATCGGTACATCATCCAGAGGAACGAAGGCTTGATCCACGTCATGCGCTCGACGCGAAACGGGGGGACGAAGCGTTGCGCCTCGAGGGCCGCCGAGGCGATGGATTCGGGATACGCTTGATACACCTCGATGGCGTCCGTCGACCGCGCGGCGCGAATCTCGCGCGGCGGGCGGTCGGTTGGACGTACCCATTCACCCATGATGAGAGTCTCTGCAACGCGCCTCATTATCGTGCTTCTGCTCGCGATCGTGGTGACGTCGTGCGTGGCGGTGGCGTGTCCCGACTGCGCCGCCGCGCGAGAGCAGTTCCAGTCCGTCGCCACGGCACTTGAACGAGAGCCGTCGGCGCTGATGGACCGCTCGACGTTCCCACGTCTACCGGCGGAGTAACTCCTCACTCGCATCCTTCGTGACGTCCGCGTCCTAATCGAACAACGGTCCGAAATTGCACGTGACTTCACGCGATCGAGCCAGGTGAGATCCCCGGTCATAGGCGTCGAACTGCTTACACGCCTCCTGTCGTCGTGCTCGCGCCGTTTTCGATCAGTAGGAATAGAGGGTGAATGCGCTCGACAGGCGTCGTTCAACAGGACGCCGAACGGCGTACGCGGACGAAGATTATCCGTGGCCGGCCTGGTGCTGCGCGCGCGAGAACAACTGGACACGATGATGCTGACCGCGTCTGAACGGATCGAACTCATCACACCACTCGGCGACGAGCTGCTCTTCCACGGTATGCATGCGCAGGAAGAGTTGAGCCGCCTGGGTGAATACCACCTTGATTTGCTCAGCAAGAACAACAACGTCGATCGCGACAGGATTCTCGGTGCGAAGGTTTCGATTAGGGTGATGCTGGAGAACGAGGAGGTTCGTTACTTCAATGGTTTCGTCAGCCGTTTCACGAAGGCAGCTGCGCTCGGCCGCTACTCCCGCTATTACGCCGTCGTCAAGCCGTGGCTCTGGTTTTTGACGCGCACGTCCGACTGTCGCATCTTCCAGGACAAGAACGTCAAGCAGATTATCGAGGACGTCTTCGCCGATCACGAGAAGTTGGCCGATGTCGTGTTCGAGCTGAGCGAGAGTTACCGCACGTATAAATACTGCGTGCAGTATCGCGAGACGGATTTCAATTTCGTGAGCCGGCTGCTCGAACACGAAGGCATCTATTACTACTTCCGTCAAACCGACGGTCACCAAACGCTCGTGCTCACCGACTCAGTGGACAAACATAATCCATATCCGGGCTATGAAAGGCTGAAGTTCATCCCACCGCAGATCCTGGTCAAGCCTGGGGTCGAGCACATCGAGTCGTGGGAGATCACTCGAGAAGTGCAGCCGGGCGTGTACGCGCATGACGATTACGACTTCGAACGGCCGAGTGTTGATCTCACGACGATCAAAACGTTGCCGCGCCGGTACGCACCGAGCAACTACGAGGTCTACGACTACCCCGGCGCCTACGTTCAGAAGCCACACGGCGAACACTACGCGCACGTGCGCATCGACGAATTCGGCGCGCAATTCGAAATTGCGCGGGCCACGACGAATTACCGGGGCGTGAGCGTCGGCTCGACGTTCGCCCTCGAGGCGCAACCGGAGGAGAACGATCATTTCAATGGCAGATATCTGGTGATCAACGCCACCCATTCACTCGAAAGCACGCAATACGAGTCGGGCGATACGGGCGGCGCCGCGTTCCGGTGCAGTTTCACGGCGCTGTCGTGCGGTCAGCAGTTCCGCCCGCGGCGGCTCACACCGAAGCCGTTCGTGCAAGGCCCGCAGACTGCGGTCGTGGTCGGGCCGGCCAGTGACGAGATCTACACCGACAAATACGGGCGCGTGAAAGTGCAGTTTCACTGGGATCGCCGCGGCAGGAAGGACGAGAACAGTTCGTGCTGGATCCGCGTGTCGCACCCGTGGGCGGGCAAGGGCTGGGGGTCGGTGGCGACGCCGCGGATCGGGCAGGAAGTGATTGTCGATTTTCTCGAAGGCGATCCCGATCAGCCGATCATCACCGGCCGCGTCTACAACGAAGAGAATCAGCCGCCGTTCGGCTTCCCTGCCGGCGCGGTCATCAGCGGCGTCAAGTCTGACACGCACAAGGGGGCCGGCTACAACGAAGTGTCGCTCGACGACACCGCCGGCAAAGAGCGGGTGTTCATTCACGGCCAGTACAACATGGACACCGTCGTCGAGCACGATCAGACGACGACAGTGCATAACTGCCGGACCGATCGGATCGACGTTGACGATTCGGAATCGATCGGGAACAACCAGACGTTACACGTGATGGCGAATCGCACGAAGACCGTCGACGCCGACGAACGAATCGCGATCGGCGGCAATCGGGACGCCGAGATCAGCAGGAGCGAGACTCTGACCGTAATGCTGCAGCGGACGCACACCGTTGGCGTCAACGAGACAATCACGGTCGGGGCGGCGCAGGAAATCACGGTGGGGGGTGTGCAGGCGATCACTGTCGGCGCAGCACAGATCCTGAGCGCCGGTGCAAACCAGACGCTCAGTGCAGGTTCAAGCCAATCGTTCAACGCCGCGAAGAATCACGCGACGAATGTCGGAAAGAATGTCTCTCTCACTGCCGCGGGAGATGAGAGCCGAACCGTCAATGGCAAGCGCGAGACCACGATCAACAAGGACGACACTCTCAATGTAGGGAAGAACCTGGTGATTCGCGCCACCGATTCCGTTTCGATCACCACCGGTGACGCGAGCCTCACGATGAAAAAAGACGGCACGATTGTGCTCAAGGGCAAGAACCTCGCCGTCGAAGGCAGCGGAAAGATCAACCTCAAGGCGTCAAGCGACATCGTGATGAAGGGTTCGAACATCCTCCAGAACTAGGGAACCGGCCATGAAGGATCCACATCTGATGACGCTCGAACTCGCCACCCTCGACAGCAGCGATCTCGCCAATCGCGACAGCAGCGATCGCCCGGAGCTCCGTTCACTGCTTGCCGAACCATTGAGGTCAGCCACGCTTCGAGACGACGACCGACTCAACGGTGTGGTCATTGGCACGCTCGTCGGGTTCGCCGACAACGGTGCGACGCCGCTGGTGTGTTTTCCAGGCCAGCCGACGACAGCCGCGCAACCGGCACGCGCGACACTCGACCTGCACGCAGTGCATATCGGCAGACAGGCAGTGTTGATGTTCGAGGAAGGTAAAGTCTACCAGCCGATTATCGTCGGTTGTCTGCGCGATCACACCGCATCACTTCCTGAGCTGCCGGACCACTTTGCTATGGACGCCGATGGCCAGCGTTTGGTCGTATCGGCCAGGGAACAGATCGTTTTCCGTTGCGGTCAGGCGAGCATCACCCTCACTAAAGAGGGCAAGGTCATTGTTCGCGGAGCCTACGTATCCAATCACTCATCCGGGGTATTGCGGCTCAAAGGTGGCTCGGTCGAGATCAACTGAGCGACGGCGTTGCCGAGCGAAGGCGATAGAGACGTATGGCGGATTTCGAGAACGCAGCTCCATTCGGCGCCCGCACGCTGCCCTCTTGCGATCGCGATGGCCGTGATCTCCTGCTGGTAATAGTGGCGGCGCGGTTCACTGTGCCGCCTCCCCGGAGCTCGGGCACTCACGTTCACACGTTGGAGACCCAGTCTCCCCCGCCGCTTGGCGATGAATACGTCGGCGCGCCAGGCCGAAGCAGTCTCCGAAACGAAGGACAGATGGCGTATACGCGGCCGGCGACGGACGTGTCGATCCTCGGACACGCGTGCGCTCCTGAAGGAAAACTGGTACGGCGTATGAGCGTCAACGTCGAAGTCGGTCCGTGCTCGGCGACTCTGGACGTCTCCGGTGATCGCGTGTGGCAGCGAGGCGCAGTCGGTGCGAGGCCGTCGCCGGCCGAACCCTTCGAGCGCATCGCTTTGGTTTGGGAGCGCGCCTACGGTGGAGTGGCCGCAAATTCGACCGAGAAGAAACCCGTTTACGAGCCGCGTAATCCTGTGGGATGTGGACTGGAAACCGATGCTGACAATGCGATCGACAAGCCAGTTCCGAATATCGAAGATCCTGGACAGCCGATCAGAGGATTGACTGATCGGCCCCGCCCGGTCGGCCTCGCGCCGATCGCGCGCCAATGGCAGCCTCGCGTGCGCTACGCGGGTACCTACGACGAAGCATGGCGCCGGCGGCGCGCGCCTCTTTGGCCCGAAGACTTTGACGAACGCTTCTTTTGCTCAGCCCCGAGCCAGCTGCAGGCGCGCCCACACTTGCACGGCGGTGAGCGCGTCTCCCTTGACGGCTTGCACCCGGCAGGTGCAATCCGCTTTCATCTGCCGGTCGTCAGACTGGTTGTGCGAAGCCGCTTTGTCGATCGGACGGTGCGCACCAAACCCGTGCTCGACGGAGTTGTCATCGACACCGATTCGCTTGAATTGACGATGTATTTCCGCGCTTCGGTGCCGGCCCCTTTGAGCCTGCTGCGGCACCGCGAGACGCTCCTGAGGCTGCTCGAGCCATGGGAACGGGTCACGGATCGATGACTACCGGGACTCCTGTCAGCATCGTCGGATTCGCGGCATGCTCGTCGCTCGGCTACTCGCTCGAGTCGACCCTGGTGGCAATGGGCGCAGGGCTGACCAACTTCACCGACACCGACGTGCCGAATGAATTCGGTCACCCGACAGTGGCGGCGTCCGTGGTCGAAGGCGCCTCGCGCGGAGAGCGTCTCGCCGCTCTCATCGGTCACGGCCTCGATGACGCGAGCTCCCTCGCGCCACCTCACGTCCTGTCAGGGATCCCGTTGTTGGTCGGAGTCCCATCCGATCTGACTCGCACTGAGCGCGGTCTCATGCAAACGGCCGTCGAGGAACGCGGATCGATGATTGGTGAGACGCGCTGGTTCCCGTATGGACGGGCAAGCACGTTTGCGGCGTTGGCGGCCGGCATGGACATCGTCGCAAATGGCATTCATCGATTTGCTCTTATTGCGGGCGTCGACAGTTTGTGTGCCCCTGCGCAGATCTCGTCGCTCGTGCACGCCGGGCGAGTCCTCAGCCCTATCAACGAAGGAACGATTCCAGGCGAGGCCGGCGCGCTCGCGCTGCTTGCGCGAACTGACGATCCGATCGTGGATGTCAATCGAGCGGTGCGGCTGGAGGCAATCGCGGCGGAGCGCGGAAGCATCCCATTCACGCAAGCGCAAGCCGTCTCTGCGGACGCGCTGACGGCAGCCTTCCGCAGCATGCGGAACGCTGGGGCCAGTCGTGTTCATCGCATCGTCGCTGCACATAGCGGTGAAGGATATTTCGGTCGGAGTTTTGCGCACGCGTATTTGCGCGAGGTCGAGATGATGCCGGAACCGCTGATCGTCGAACTGATTGCCGATCGCGTTGGTGATGTCGGCGCGGCCGCAGGCATTCTCGGGATCGCGTTCGGCGTCTATCTGATGGTCGAGGATCGCCGCGACGGTCCAAGCCGCTCGCTCACGTACAGCGAATCAGATTCAGGCCACGTCGGGGCCGCGATTGTCCATGGGTCACCGACCTCCTGGCGGCGTTTACCCGCAGGTAGTCCAGTTCGAGAGAGAGGATAACGATGGGAACTCCGGTCGATGCTAATGGTCGCAGCGTGCTTCACAAGGGTCACGGCATGACTCACGCGTCGGCTGTTCCGGATGTTTGCAAGACACCGTCGCCTGGCGGACCAGTCCCGCTGCCTTATCCAAACATGGCGATGGACAGCAACCTTACAGACGGTGCCGACTCGGTAAAAATCGAAGGCAACCCGGTCGCGAACGTCAAAGCGAAGATCGCGACGAGTACTGGCGACGAGCCGGGATCAGTCGGCGGAATCATGTCGAACGTGATCAAAGGCACCTGCACGTGGAAGATGGGAAGCCTGAACGTCAAGGCGGAGGGCCAGAGCGTCGTTCGCTTTGCGGACGCGACCTTTCACAACGGGAACGCCTTCAACGTGGCATTCATCGCCCAGGGTGGCATGGGACTGGGCTATGCCAACGATTTCGATGGGCCCTGCCCTCTTTGCAATCAATCGCCAGACGTCCACGCGATACCGAGCCTCTCCAACAGCGCTGCGCTTTGTGCCGAAATCATCCAAAGACTTCGCGAACAGCCGGTGAAACGGGTGAGTCCGAAAAAAAAGGGATACATGGTTGGCGCGATGGTAACCGCGTGTGACAAGAAATATGCCGCCAAGTCTGGCGGGCCATCAGATGGTTTTGACGCGGTCGTTCGAGAAGCTGGGGCAACGCCGGTTGCGCCCGCGGCCGAGGCGTCGTTTGTGCAGATGGTGAACGCCAATACTTCCCAAACCGCTGAGAACATTTTCGGAAGCATTCTCGGCGCATGGCTCAACGCCGAGTTCAACTTCGAGGACGGAGTTCAAGGTTACAACTATCCCGGCAGTTGTGCGGGCGCCAAGTTGCTGGCGAACACTGGGCACCGGCCTGCCTCGATGACCGAAATGTGGTTTCAGCCGAAGAACCGTCCAGGACCCTCGACGATCGGCCCCTACCGGGCCCGCTCGAACGGACTGCGGATCGACGATCGCGCGTACTCCAGCGCGGGGGAGATCGGCTCGTGCAACACGTGCCAAGACATTCTGTTCATGACCATGTGTCCTGAGAGGAACTGCTAGTGAGCTGGGATCGCCTGATCGGTTTCGCCGAACTCGAGGCGCCGTCGTTCGTCGCCTCGCTGGTCGGCGTGCCACTGGATGAAATCGTCGCGGTCGAACACCAGTACGACGTTCGTCTACCCGCGAACTACAAGCAGTTCCTGGTGCTCATGGGAGACGGGAGCGGAGGATTTCATCTGTTCGGGCCAAATCAGAATCAGAGGTTTCGTGACGTCGTGGCGCAGCTTCCGGAAGAATCGTCCCCGGTGCAGGAGTACTTCAAGATCGCATTTGCCGGCGATGACTCGAGGGTGAATCCACCGGACCATTTTCTCGATCTCACGCGCAGCGACGGCATCGATGCCCCGATCGTCATGTTCGAGAGCGGCGGGGAATTCAACCGCGAGGAGGTTCAGGAGAAGGGCTTTACGTTTTTAGAACAAACGTATCGCCGCCTGTTTACATTTGTGGCAGAGCAGCGTTTTGTGCAGCGCGCGATGGTGGCGGTTCCGACGGACGAGCATTCCTTCGCAGCTATCGTCACAGTCCTCGCCAATATGAATTTCGAGGTTGTCCTGCCGTCCCTTCCGCGGGTGAGTTGTCTTCGTCGTCCGGGGTTGTGGGCGGTTGCCAGCGTGCACGTGGGGGGCCGCGGCGTTGCGCTCAACTTCTGGAGTGACGATGCGCGTGCGCTTTCGGTCGTCGTTGATCAATTACTGCTTGGATTTCCGGCAGCCACGTACAGGGCCCGTAACTCGCCACTGGGAGCCTGAATGATTGTCCCTCACGTTATCCAGCAGCACGCTGATGATGCGGCTTTGCTCGCTACGAACCGCCTGACGCTCACCAGCGCACCGTACGCGAAGTTCGGACGCCTTGTCCGTGCTGATCAACGGTTGATGGCGCACCTCGAGGGTCTCGCCCTGGCGGGGCGCGCCGCCTCCTCGTTCCACGCCGCGATGCGTGAGAACCCGTCGCCCGGTGCCATCTTCACTGTCACTGTGCACGCGCTCGATCAGAAAAACGAGGCCACGCTCCGCGAGCTCCTTGCGCTCGTTGAGGCGCAGCCGCAAACACTCAAAGGCATGCTCTCGGCCTTCGGATGGGTGAATGCTCGAACGCTGCGAGGATTCGTCGCCGACCTTCTAAGGGATCGCAATCCGTTCAAACGCATGATCGGCGTCGCGGCGTGCGCGATGCACCGCGTCGATCCAGGAGGTGTTCTGTCGCGCCTCGTCCAGGATCCGGACGCGGTCGTGCGGGCTCGCGCGTTTCGCGCCGCGGGCGAGCTCGGACGGAGTGATCTGCTCACGGCGTGCAGCGTCGCTGCCCGTCGCGACGCCGATCCGGAAGTCGCGCGTTGGGCGGCGTCGTCTGCGGTGCACCTGGGCGATCATAAGTCCGCGATTCGGATCCTGATTGAAATGGCACGGTCGGCCATCGTCCGCCTGAGTCGCGTTTTCCGTCTCGCCATTCAGGCGATGGGTCCGGGCGCGGCGCACGACACGCTGCAAGGCCTCGCCACCGATCCGAAGAACAGGCGGTTACTGATTCAAGGCAGCGGTGTTGCGGGCGATCCAGCTTACATCCCGTGGCTCCTCAAGCAGATGAACGATGTCGGAACAGCCAGAATAGCCGGGGAAGCGTTTGCGCTCATTACAGGTGTCGATCTCGGGGCCGAGGCGCTCGATCGACCAGCCCCGGCCGACCTCGGGCTGGTGCCGACCGATGATCCCAATAATCCGAACGTGGAAATGGACCCGGACGACGGTCTGTCATGGCCGGATCCAGACCGCGTGCAACAGTGGTGGCAGGCGAACGCTGCGCGCTTCCAACAAGGCACGCGTTACTTCATGGGCCAGCCTGTCACGCCGGCACACTGTGTCGCTGTTTTGAAGAACGGCTACCAGCGACAACGGATCCTGGCCGCACGCTACCTCTGTCTCCTCGAACCCGGCACGCCGCTTTTCAACACCAGCGCCCCCGCGTGGCGCCAGCAACGACTGCTCGCGCAGATGGCCTAGATCCCGTGACCGCGCAGCACATCCTCGCCGCCTTCGCAGTCGTGTTCCTCACCGCCGCGATCATCCGCCTAACCCGCGACCGCGGCACACTCCAGCCGCAAAGCCGCGCGTGGCTCCTCATCGCAATCATCTTTACGCTCGTGAGCGTCTGGTTGTGGTCGCGCGCGTGACCATCACAGTGACGGACCGCTGATCGCCGCGAGCTGATCGCCGGGAACCGACGGCTGACAGCTGATACGCGACGATCGAAGAGTCGGCCCCGCGGACAACCTTTGAACCGTCGGTCAAAGCGCGTCGACGTCACCATGCTGGGCTCAGCATGCAGGGCTCAGCCGGTATTCGAGCGTGCACTTGCGACGAACATCCAGCTTTGGCCGTCTACTCCATATATGTGTGGAGCAATTCCTCACTCGGATCCTTCACGCCGTCGCGCTCGTCCAATAGAAGTACAGGAGCGCGCATCAACGTGGGGCTGGACGTAATCGACCATGCGTCCAAGAAAGAGCGCCCACACGGTGCTCGGTTGCGGGCAGTACGCAAACGACACCTGCCAGTAACGAAAACGACTGGACACGATGATGCTGACTACGTCTGAACGCATCGAACTGATCACCCCGCTCGGCGACGAGCTGCTCTTCCATGGCATGCACGCACAGGAAGAGTTGAGTCGGGTCGGCGAATACCACCTTGATCTCCTGAGCAACAACAAGAACGTCGATCGCGACAGCATCCTCGGTGCAAAGGTTTCGATCAAGGTGATGCTTGAAAACGACGAGGTTCGTTATTTCAACGGCTTTGTGAGTCGTTTCAGCAAGGCAGCTGCGCTCGGTCGCTACTCTCGCTACTACGCCGTCGTCAAACCGTGGCTCTGGTTTTTGACGCGTACGTCCGACTGCCGCATCTTTCAGGATAAGAACGTCAGGCAGATCGTCGAGGAAGTGTTCGCGGATCACGCAGAAGTGGCCGATTTCGTGTTCGAGCTGGCCGAGGACTACCGCACGTATCAATACTGCGTCCAGTATCGCGAGACCGATTTCAACTTCGTGAGCCGCTTACTGGAACACGAAGGCATCTATTACTACTTTCGCCACACCGACGGTCATCACACGATGGTGCTGACCGACTGTGTGGACAAACACGATCCCTATCCCGGTTATGAAACGCTGAAGTTCATCCCCCCGCAGGTCTTCGTGAAGCCTGGAGTGGAGCACATCGATTCCTGGGAGATCACACGACAAGTGCAGCCGGGCGTCTACGTGCATGACGACTACGATTTCGAACGTCCGAGCGTCGATCTCACGACCACGAAGACGTTGCCGCGGAAGTACACGCCGAGCAACTACGAGGTCTACGACTACCCGGGCTTCTACATGCAGAAACCGCACGGCGAGCACTACGCGCACGTGCGCATCGACGAATACGGCGCGCAATTCGAAGTCGCGCAGGCGACAACGAACTATCGTGGCGTGAGCGTCGGCTCGATGTTCACGCTCGAAGCGCAGGACCAGGAGTACGAACATTTCAACGGCAAGTATCTGGTGATCGGCGCGACCCAGTCGCTCGAGGGCACGCAGTATGAGTCCATCGACACGGGCGGCGGGGCGTTCCGCTGCAGTTTCATGGCGTTGTCGTGCGATCAGCAATTCCGGCCGCGGCGGGTCACGCCCAAGCCGTTTGTGCAGGGACCGCAGACGGCGGTGGTGGTCGGTCCCGCGGGCGACCAGATTTACACGGACAAATACGGTCGCGTGAAGGTGCAGTTTCACTGGGATCGTCGCGGCAAGAAGGACGAAAACAGCTCGTGCTGGGTGCGCGTGTCGCATCCGTGGGCCGGTAAAGGCTGGGGCGCGGTGGCAACGCCGCGGATTGGCCAGGAAGTGATTGTCGACTTTCTCGAGGGCGATCCCGATCAGCCGATCATCACTGGTCGCGTGTACAACGAAGAAAACCAGCCGCCGTTCGGATTCCCCACGGGTGCTGTTTTAAGCGGTATCAAATCGAACACGCACAAGGGACATGGCTACAACGAGCTGTCGATGGACGACACTGCGGGGAAGGAGAAGGTTACCATCCATGGTCAGTACGACATGAACACGACGGTGGAGCATGACCAGACGCTCACCGTGCACAACAATCGCACGGTGAACGTCGACGTCAAGGAAACCATCACGATTCTCGGTGGCCGCGAGGAGACAGTCAACTCGGGCGAAAAGATCACGATTACCGGCGGGCGGACCGAAGACGTTACGGGTACTGAAAAGATCACCATCACCGGTAATCGCGACGAAACCGTCACTGCCGGAGAAAAACTCACGATCACCGGAGGACGGACCGAGACAGTCAATGGTACTGAAAAGATCACAATCAACGGCGCTCGCGACGAAACAGTCACGGCGGGAGAAAACGTGAAAATTACGGGGGCTACCAATCACAACATCACGGGACCTCTCGAAATCACAGCAACAGCAAGCATGACACTGAAGGTAGGTGGATCAACGGTGAAGATCCTGCCGGGCTCGATCGAAATCAGTTCGGCGGAGATCAAGGTCAATGGAGGCAGTATCCAATCCACTGCTGAAGGATCCCACAAGATCGGCGGGGCATCGATAACGATCAGTGGCGGCAGTATCAACTCATCGGCCAGCGGTTCCCATGAAATCGCCGGCGGCGTTGTGAAGATCAATTGAGGTCAGGAGAAGAGTAGATGCAGGCGCTATCGACGGCTGTCAACCAACTCTTTGAATCAGGCGCATGGTTCGTTCGAGCGCGTGAAATTAAGCTTTGGGTAGTGCGTGTGAGCGGCGACATCCGGAAGACTGCGCTTCAAGTCGTCACGGGACTCGAGTTTCTCCAGGATAATCGCAGCGCCTGGGTCGTTCTGCCTGATGCACACACGACAGCGGATCCTGCTTGGCAAGTGAGAGCGAACCGTCTGATTGCCCACTGGTCCGACCGGCGTAAGGCATTTCTTGAGCGAGAAGGGATCGAGATGCCGGAAGCCAGCCTCGACCCCATGGTTGTCGCGAAAGGTTCTCGGTTTCGTAGCCCATTGCCCATGTCTCCTATGCGGGACGCCTGTGCAGCCGTCATCACTGCAGTCCGTCCGCCGTTGGATGGCATCGTCATCGTGCTGACGCCTGCGACTGTCACCGATGTCAATGCCATAGGCTCAGAAATTGAGGCGCTGGCAAATGATCCGGCGCTGACAGCCTGTCGTTGGATTTTGGTTTTGGATGCCGAAAGCCCATGGCCCGACGTCCTAGATCGTTTCGGCGATCGTGGTCTCAGCACTCCATGTATGCCGGATCTGGAGCAGCAGAAAAAAGACTTCGCTGCGATTTTGGCTGCCGCGCCCACGATGATGGGCCGCGCTGGACCTCGAGGCATCAAGCCGCCTCGCCGCCTTAACGACCCACCTCCAATGCCACCGGAAGAACGTGCCGCGACCTTACGCAGTGCCGGCATTAATCCGGAATACTGTGAAAAAGCTCCCGAACTTCAGCATCTGATCTTGAGTGCAGCAGTGGCGATGAAGAATGGAGACAATGCGAAAGCCGTCCGTGAGCAGGAGGCAGCGGGTGATCTCGCGCTCTCGCTGGAGTTGTTTGATCTGACCGTGTTGTGCCGCGTGGCTTTGAGCAGCTATCTCACGGCATCCGGACGCCGCGACGAGGCTCTGGGTGTGTTGCAGAGTACAGCCGAATTGGCCCACGAGCGCGGTTTCGCGCTGCAGGAAGCGCAGGCGCGCCTGGGAATCGGATTACTTCTGGCTTTGGCGAAACGATACGAAGAATCAGCGGACGCGTACAGTGCGTCCGCCCGGTGCTCGGAAGTAGCCAATGTGTCCGTGCTGGCCATTGAAGCGTGGCGCATGGCAGGACAGGTTTCTCTTCAGGCTCCTAACCGTGAGAAAGCCTGCCAGAGTTTTCGTGAAGCGATACGCGTTGCCGAGGCCAGCGAAGTGGAAATGGTACAGGACTCGACCGCAAGCGAGGCTGCGCGAAGGCTCGCCGAGATCTGTGATCAACTCGGCATGCCCGAACAAGCGAACTCCCTGCGCGCAGAGGCCGAAGCAATGGAGCAGGGCGAAATCGGGATCAAGAATCCGGTCTTGGCGGAGGTTTGAGCCATGCTCGCCAGTAGTTTCTTCGATCCAATGCTGGGCATTGACATCCATTGGGAACTGGTACCCATGCCTGCCCCAGTCCCCACGCCAATTCCAAATCCCTTCACTGGAATCGTGAAGGACTTCTCGGGGCTTGCAATAGGGATCGCACTCAGCAACGCGATCGGCATGGTAATGGGAGGTTCCTTCAAGGGACCAGTCCTCTACTGGGGTGCGATTCCTGCCACCAACACCGGCACAAATGGCGAGCATATCCCTGGACACATTCTGATTCCTCCCGGGACTGGTTGGGCGCCCGTGCCCAAGACACCGAAGCCTGTCGTTCGCCCTAATGAAACGCCCAAGCCTCCTAAGCCGGTAAGCCCGGACAACGACGCCATCATCGTCTTTGGCAGCAAGACCGTATCAGTGATGGGGACGAATGCGGTACGCATGGGCGATCTCGCGATGAGTTGCTCGGAACCAATTCGCCTTCCTTCGACGGCGGTTGTGGCAGTGCCGAAAGGCGCACCAATCCTCATTGGTGGGCCGATGTCCCTCGACATTATGGCGGCGATATTTGCTTCCTTGCGTACGCGCTTTATCAGCGACTCGTTGCATGCTGGGATTAGCCGTCTCCCTATCGGAGCTCGCGGCCGTGCCGTGTTGAGTTGGATCGCTTGCAAACTGACAGGACATCCTGTCGATGTGGCGACCGGGAAGATGATGACACGCGCTCTTGACATCGAATTGCCCGGAATACTTCCGCTTAGGATCGAACGGTTTTACCTGTCGAATTTCGCATCGCGGAGCGGGCCTCTGGGCAATGGCTGGAGCTGCTCGCTGGATCAGGCAGTTTGGGAAGAACGTGGCAAGATGGTCCTGCTGTTAGAGGACGGCCGCGAGATCGAGTTCGATACATTCGATCTTCCGGATCACCGTATGCGAATCGGCGACCAAGTCTGGAATCCGATTAACCGATTGACGCTAAAGTGCGAAGCGAGAGATAAGTGGCGCGTAACATCGACTTATGGAGTATCACGGGAATTTGCGATCGTGCCGGGGACGATCGACGGCCGGGCACGCATTCAACGCATCGTCTCGTTCTGTAAGAATCACGAAATCACGTTCAGATATGATGCCCGCGGGCGCCTCGAATGGGTACGCGATTCGGCCGGTCGGCTGATCGGGATAGAACAAGACGAGCATGATCGAATCGTCGCCCTCAAGCTTCCTCATCCCTATGAACCCGGTTGGTATATCCACCGCCGGTACGAGTACAACTCGGAAGGCGATCTTGTGCGCGTCTTCGATCCACGCGGAAGTGCATGGAGTTTCGAATACGTGACACATCTCATGGTTCGCGAGACGGATCGTACAGGATTGAGTTTCTACTTCGAGTACGATGGTTTGGGCGAGGACGCTTGGTGTA
>JBKPDL010000117.1:0-59496 GCA_046727855.1 Acidobacteriota bacterium | reverse complement strand
GGCTCCGGGCGCGACAGGTTCTCGAGCCCGAGCAGCGCGATGACAGACTCGACGATGATCACGGGCGAGACGTGCTGACCCAGACAGCTGTGTCGATTCCATCCGTAATGGAGGTAATGCTCGCGCGGGCGATCGAGGATGAACGCGTTGGGCTGCGGCACTTCCTTCATCGCCCAGCCGTGCGACGCAAACACAAGCGTGCCGGCGGCGATCGGCCGGCTGTCGGCAATGCGCGCCCGCTAACAAGCTGCTCCAGGCGCTGATTTCGGGAAAGCTCCGGTTCACCCTGCCAGTGGGCTTCGGCTGCCTCGACGTGCGCGACTTTGCGCACGGCATGGTGCTCGCAGCCAAATGCGGACGTTCAGGCGAACGGTATCTCCTGAGCGGCGATAACGTCACGACCAACCAGCTTCTCGAGCGCGCGTCCGCAATCGCTGGCGTTCGTGCACCGCGATTCAAGCCGCCCACGTTTCTCCTCTACACGCTGGTTGGCGCGCTCGAGTTCTGGTGCGCAATCCGCCGCAAGCCGGCGCCGGTCACACGCGATGTGCTCCAGATCATCGGACGTTACGCGTGGTACCACACAGCGAAAGCGCGCGCCGAGCTGCATTGGCGGCCGCGTCCGCTCCGCCACACGCTCGACGACACCATTCAGTGGCTTCGTGATCCGGCGGTAACTCTCGCGCGTGTGCAAAGTGGCGGTGGAACGGCGACCGAACCTGGGGGAGAACCGCGGGCGCTGGCGCAATGAAAAGCGCTCGTGGGCGTCGTCGTCGTGGTGGTGATCGTCTGGTGGTTCGCCGCCGCACCGCGACCCGAGATCAAGTTGCTGATGTCGCTGCCGCAGCGCACGGGCGTCGTGGTCGTGAGTCCCGATGTTCGGAGATGATGTTGCCCAGCTTCATTCCGTCGCCCGCCGAGCGAGCGCCAGCCGTCCGTTCTTTGTTCGTCGTTCTTGCTCTTTGTTCTTGGTTCTTCGTTCTTAGTTCCTAGTTCTTAGTCCCTGACGGCGCGAATTGTGCGCCACATGATGCGATCCGTCTGACGGTCGGAACCGAGAAGGAACTCGTGACTGCCGACGTCAGCGAAGCCGCACTTCTGATAGAACGCTATCGCGCGAAGGTTATGCTCCCACACGCCCAGCCATATCGCCTGCGCGCGTGCGGCAGCGGCGTTCTTTACTTCGTCCATTAAGTGCCCCGCGATGCCGCGGCCGTGCCGGTCGCGATCGACATAGAACCGGATCAACTCGATGGCGCTGCGATCCGGCACGCACAACGGCGGCAGGCGCATGCTCAGCTGCGCGTAGCCCACGAGCACGTCGCCGTCCTCGGCTAGCAGCGTGATGGTGTTTGGGTCCTCGATTTCAGCAAGCTGGCGCGCGACGCTGAAGGCGTAAAAGAGATACGCCTCCATGTCTTGCGGCGTGTTCTGCGACGCAAACGTGTCGCGGAACGTGCGGCGCGCGAAGTCGGAGAGCAGCCGGACATCGTCGAGAGTCGCTGTGCGAATGGTCAACACCGGGGTTCGGCCTTACTGGCTGACGATCGCTCAGAGCAAGCAGGATTGAAGTGCGCAGGTTTGCAGATCCGCGGGTCGATGGTGCAAACGCACGAAACTAGTTTAGTTGGATCGAGATCAGCTTGGAAACCCCCGGCTCCTCCATGGTCACGCCGTACAGGCAATCGGCGATCTCCATGGTCTTGCGATTGTGCGTGATGATGATGAACTGCGTGCGGTCCATCATCCCGCGCAGCATCTCGACAAACCGTCCGATATTGGCATCATCCAGCGGCGCGTCGATTTCGTCGAGCAGGCAGAACGGACTCGGCTTGTAGCGGAAGATCGCGAACATCAGCGCGATGGCGGTCAGCGCCTTCTCGCCGCCGGACAGAAGCTGCACGTTCTGCAGACGCTTGCCAGGCGGTGAAGCCACGATGTCGATGCCGCTTTCGAGCGGATCGTTTTCGTCGAGCAACGTGAGTCCGGCGCGGCCGCCGCCGAATAGCGTGGAGAACGTTTGCTGGAAGTTGCTGTTGATTGCGGAGAAGGCCTCTTTGAATCGCACGTGTGTGGTTTCGTCGATCCGCTTGATGGCCTCGTTGGTCTGCGCGATCGAATCGACCAGATCCTTGCGCTGGGTAGTGAGGAACGTGTGGCGCGTTTCGAGCTCGTCGAACTGCTCGATGGCCATCATGTTGACCGGGCCGAGTTTGTCGATCTTGGCCTTGAGCTCGGCGATGGCTTCCTCGGCAGTCATCTTTTCGGCTGCCGCCCCAAGGGGCGGACCTCCCGCCAAGGCTTCGGCGGGCAAGAAAGATCCGCCGTCGCCTGCAGGTGAGGCGAAATCTTCCTCTTCATCGACATCAGGAGCTTCCGCCGCGCGGATAGACGCAACATCCGGCTCCACTTCGCCGGCCGCTTCCATTCGCTCCACTTCGGCGCAGACGTCATCGAGTGGAACGGCGACTGCGTCGAGACACTGCTGCGCGAGGTGACCGAGATCCGATTCCGCGGTGGCGCGCGTGACGTCGAGCTCCGCTGCCAGCGCGCGCACCGCATCGAGCCCGCGACGGGCGTCCCGGATGACTTCTTCCTGTTGCTCGGTCTGCGCTCTGAGCTCGGCCGCCGTCGCGTCAGCGGAGCGCATATCCTCGCGCAAGCTCTCGAGCGCGCGCACGTCGTCGTCCATCAGGCGCTGGCCTTCGGCGACGGCCGCGTGTAGGCGCTCGCGCTGATCGCGCATAACCGCGAGATCCGTAACGCAGCTCTCGACGTGGCGTTCCAGCTCCTTCGCGGCCTCGACAAGGCGCTCCACATCCGCAGCCGCGGATGCGCTCCGCTCAACGAGCGCCGCGTGCCTCGCACGCGCTTCGGCCGCGCGCTGCGCGAGCGATTCAGCGGTTTCGCGTGCCGCCTGTAGCGTCCGCTGCGCGTCTGCGAGCAGCTGGTCGGCGATCTGCTTTTGCTCATCGAGACGCGCGACGGATTCGTGCGCTTCGGCCTGTCGCGCATCGAGAGCCGCGATCTCTTCGCGCGTGCGCGCCATCTCAGTGGCAACGACGCCTGCACGCTGCGACAAGCGCGATTCGTCCTCGCTCGCGCGCTGGAGTTGGCCTTCCACTGCCACAATCGCCTTCTCCTGCCGGTGGAGCTCCGCAGACAACGCCGCGATTGCGGCTGTCGACTGTGCGATGGCCTCCGCGAATTGCGCGGTCTCGCCGACGATCCGTTCGAGCGTCATCCGATCATCGGCGCCGCGCTCGCGCAACTCTTTGATTTCGCGCTTGGTGGCGAGAATCCCGCGTGAGTCACTCTTACTGCCGCCGGCCACCAAGTGCGCGCCGCGCAGAACGTCTCCGTCGAGTGTGGCAACCGCGATGTCGAGCCGCGGGGCGAGATCGCGCGCTACATCAAAACTGTCCACAATCACCGCCTCGCCGATTGCGCTTCTGACGACAGGCTCGAACTCACTCTCGATCCGAATGATGTTCGACAACAGCACGCCACCCGGCGGTGCACTTTGCGCACTCGGGAACCGTAGCGCAGCTATCGCACCTGGCACACCCTCCGCCCTCGCCGCATCAGCCTCCGCTCGCGCCGAATTTCCGGCGAGCTGCGGCGAGACTTCGCCGAAGCGGCCTAATGGCCGCGAAGGCGGGCCCGACTCGACGATCACAAATCCACAGCGACCAGCGTCTTCCTGGCGGACAAGCGCAAGACCTGCCGCCGCGTGCTCGTGACGACGGACGAACACGTGCTGCAGCAGCTCGCCGAGACAGGCTTCCACGGCACGTTCGTAGCGCGGCTCCACTTCGATGACGTCCGCGAGCGCGCCCATCTGACCAACATGACCATTCGCCTGCACCAGCACCGTGCGAGCAGCATCGCTGAAACCGGCGCGATGCGCGTCCAGCTCCTCGAGCGAACGCAGCCGCGCCATGAGTGCGGCGAGTTCGTGTTCGCGGGACCGGACCGCGCGCGCGCGCCACTCGTGTTCGCTGCGTACGGCGGCCAGTTCCGACTCGCGCGCCGCGCGCGCGATCCTGGTTGCATCGAGCGATTCGAGCGCGTGCGTCAGCGCATTGCTCGCCGATTTGCGCGCAGTCATCGCGCGCTCGTGCGCCGTGCGCAGATCGCCGGCTTCAATTTCGAGCCGGCCGAGCGTTTCGGCGGCGCGTTCGCGCTGGGCCGATGCCGAGTCGAGCGCGGCTTTGAGCGCCGTCACGGTGTTCATCACCGCGTAGACCTCGCCGCGCGCGCCCTCCACGTCCTGTTCGCCACCGTCGATGATGTGTTGAGCGCGCGTGTACTCTGCGGCGGCGTCACCCGCAATCGCAGCCGCCTCGTCGCGTGCCCGTTCGGCCTCGATCGCCGTGCGACGACGCTCTTCGAGCGCGACGCGTTCGGGCTCGCGGCGCGCTTCGAGCGTGGTCCGCTCGGCCTCGAGCTCCGCGCTGCGCGCCTGCAGCATGTCGGCCTGCTGACCGTCGAGCGCGATCTGCTGCTGCTGCCGGTTGATTTCGAGTTCGCGCGCGTGCGCCGCTTCGCGCACGCGCGACGCTGCCGCTTCGGCCTCGGCCAGCTCGATGCGGAGACGGCCAAGCCCGTTCTCGACTTCGGCCAACCGGCCGGCGGCGCCCGCCTCCTGCTCGCGCGCGCTCGCCAGCCGCGCACGCGCGCATTCGATCAGCTCGCCAAGCGCGCGATAGCGGCGCGCAAAGAGCACCTTTTCCCAGCGGCGCATCTCGTCGCGCAAGCGGGTGTAGCGCCGCGCCTTGGCAGCCTGGCGCTTCAACGACCCACGCTGCTTCTCGACCTCGAACACAATGTCGTCGATGCGCGTGAGGTTCTGCTGCGCCGCTTCGAGCTTGAGCTCGGCGGCGCGGCGCCGCGCTTTGTATTTGGTGATGCCCGCGGCTTCTTCAATCAGCTGCCGCCGATCGGTCGGCCGCGAGCTGAGGATCATGCCGATCTTGCCCTGCTCGATGATCGAGTACGCCTTCGCGCCGAGCCCCGTATCCATCAGGAGCTCGTGAATGTCCTTGAGGCGGCAGATATGCCCGTCGATCAGGTACTCGCTCTCGCCCGATCGATACAGGCGGCGCGTGACCTCGACTTCGCGAACGGCTTGAAGAAGATCCGAGCCTGCCTCGAGAACGCGCGTGGCGGCGAGCGAAGGCGGGTAGCGGCGGTTGCCGTTGCCGTTCCCGTTGCCGTTGGCGTCGGGGGCGGTCGCCACGCCGCTCAAACGGAGGCGAACTTCGGCGGCGCCGGTCGGCTTGCGCGCGTCGGAGCCGCTGAAGATGACGTCCTCCATCCGCTCTCCGCGCAGGCTCTTTGCGCTTTGTTCGCCCATGACCCAGGTGATGGCGTCAGCCACATTGCTCTTGCCGCACCCGTTGGGGCCGACGATGGCCGTTACTCCACGGTCGAATGAGAGTTCGGCTCGATCGGAGAAGGATTTGAAACCGGCGATTTCGAGTCGTTCAAGGCGCATAGCGGCAGAGGACCTGGGAAACTAGCCAAGGGCCCTGCCCTTGATAGCCGGCTAACTCGGGGCCCTTGGCTAGTCCTTGTTGTTGCCTTGGCGCGCTCCGCGCGCCGTAGACCGTTATACGGGGTCCATAACGCGTACAAAATTCACGTCTGTGGCCGCATAACGGTCTAAGGAACGAGGAACGAAAACGGGGGCCGCTCCTCCTTTATTTCGGGTCGATAACCTGATTTCTTGATGCCCGGTTTCCGTTCGGTTAGTTCGGCAGGCAGTCTAGCAAGCGCAGCCCGTTGTGGCAAGGTGGAATAGCAGCGCTACATTTAGGGGCGAGGTGCCCTAAACAGCGAAAAGGGTGGAAACGGGGTCAGACCCTATTTTGATCGCCAGCCCGCGAAAAAGGGGTCTGACCCCTTTTCGCCTACCTACTGCGGTGCTCCAACCTTCGTGGTCCGGTTGCGAGTCAGCTCCGTCAACTTGAGCGCCTCGGGGAACTGCGTGAACGCGAACTTCGCCTGTGGATCGGCTTCGATCAGGTGCTGCTGCGCGACAGCCATCGAGAACAGCGGCACGTCGATCTCGTAGCGGATCATCGCACGGATGAACTCCTTGTCCTTGTTCCAGGCTTCTTCGTCGATCGTCATCTTGCGGCCGATCGCGAACTGCTTGAAGTCGTCGAGCATCGCATCGTCCACCACGAAATTGCGCCTGACGACGCGGCGATTCTTTCCTTGCGCGCCTGGCCGTGTATCGCCTTCCGCAGTGAACTGTTCGGCGTAGCTGGCAAACAGCTGCCGCGCGTACAGTGTGCGGCCGAAGCGCGTAGGATTGAAGCCCTCGATCGGTCCGTCGTATCGCTTATCCGGCTCGATGCCGCCGCCGCTGTAGACCTTGCGGCCGCCGAGCGTGGTCTTCATCTGGTCGGGCGTATGCTGACGCTCCCCCTGATCGCGCAGCGTGTAAGTGAGGTACTCGTCGAAGGTGCCGTCCCAGGGACGCTGAATCATGCGTCCGCTCGGCGTGAAGTAGCGCGCCGTCGTGAGCGCAAGACCGGCGCCCTGGCTGACGCGATAGACCGACTGCACGAGCGCCTTACCAAAGGTGATTTCGCCAACGACGTAGCCGCGATCGTGATCCTGCAGAGCCCCAGACACGATTTCCGACGCGCTGGCGCTGTTGCGACTGACGAGCACCACCATCGGCAAGTCGAGATACTCACCCGGTTCGGTGGCGCGGTAGTCCTGATCCGAGTTGGACGTACGGCCGCGCGTGTAGACGATCATCGAGTTCTTCGGCACGAAGCGATTGACAATGCGAATGGCCTGATCGAGTTGCCCGCCGGGATTTCCTCGCAAGTCCAGAACAAGGCGCTTCATCCCTTTCGCCGTCATTTCCTCGAGCGCCTTGCCCAGGTCCTCGTCGGTGTGTTCGGCAAAATCCTCCACTTTCACGTATCCGGTCTGCGGATCGACCATGAAGGCGGCTTTAATGCTTGGGATGCTGATTTCGTCGCGCATCACGCGCATTGGAATCAACTCGTCGAGACCCTTGCGACGAATCGCGATGTTGACGAACGTGCCTCTCGGGCCGCGCAGTTTGCGCACGGCTTCGTCGGTGGTCACACCTTTGGCGGTATCGCCTTCGATTTGCGCGATCACGTCGCCGCGGCGTACCCCCTGCTGATACGCGGGCGAGCCTTCGAACACGCGCGAGATCGTAATATCGCCGTCAATGGACACGATGGAAAGCCCGAGGCCGTAATACCGGCCCTCCTGCTGTTCGCGCATGCGCGCGTACGACTTGGGATCCATGAAGCTCGAATGCGGATCCAGGGTCTGGAGCATCCCGTTGATCGCGCCGTAAACCAGCCGATCCGATTCGATCGGCTCGGCGTAGTTGGTCTGGATGGCGGTGAGCGCCGCCGTGAACGCGCGATAGTGTTCGGGAAGGCGATCCTCCGTCGCCAGCGCACTTCGTCCGAAGACGCCGCCCGCCAGGGCGGACAGCAGAATCGCGAGCGCGGCAGCGGTCAGGGACTGGTACTTGCGCATGTTTGGATGCTAACAGACTAAAGCCCGCAATCGCAACGATTTCCGGGCATTTTTCTGGGTCGAACGCCTTGACCGTCGGATAAAGCGGTTCCTATACTTGACATTTAGACCACACCACGCCCGACTGCCTGCCCGACGTCCCTCGACGCGGCTCGGGACGGCCCGCAAATGCAGGTGGCGAGCGAAGGTGCGGGCCAGGAGAGCAACAATGTTTGGTTCCATTGGCATGCCAGAGCTGATCATCATCCTGGTGATCGCGCTCATCATCTTTGGTCCGCGCAAGCTGCCGGAGCTCGGAAAATCGCTCGGCAAGAGCATCAACGAGTTCAAGCGTGCGTCGGCCGACCTGCAGAACACGCTCGAGCAGGAGATCAAGCTGGAAGAGCAAAAGGAGAAAGAGAAGGACCGCGCCGCCTCGCCGCCCGCGCCTGACCCGACGGTGGAGGACACGCAGACCGTCTCACGCGGCGTGGACGGTCGTCAGTAGTTCCATCGTTTTCTCGCGATGGCATTGGTGCCGTTTCCCGGAACCCAGTCGAGGACCGACGACGATCTCGAAGCGCGCGGCGAAGAAGCGCCGCGATCGCCGTTTCCCGGTGAGCCGCCTGAGGAAGAGGAATCGTCCGAAGGGCGAATGACCTTTCTCGAGCATCTCGACGAGCTGCGTAAACGAATTACGCATGCCGTCGTCGGATTGCTCGTCGGCTTTATCATTGCGTTTGCCTTCGTCAATCAGATTTTCAACTTCGTGTACGCGCGGCTGGCTGCGGACGTTCCCGATCACCATCTCATTTACACGGAACCCGGCGAAGCTTTCTTCATCTATCTCAAGATGGCTGCGCTGTCGGGTCTTTTGATCTCGTCGCCGTACATCATGTGGCAGGTGTGGTTGTTCATCGCGCCCGGCCTCTATGCCAACGAAAAGAAGTTTGCGCTGCCGTTTGCTTTTTTTGCGTCGGCGCTCTTTATCGCGGGTGCCGCGTTCTCCCACTACATCCTGTTTCCCTTTGCATGGAAATTTTTTGCGAGCTTCTCGAGCGGCGTGCTCGTGTTCATGCCGCGGGTCGAGCCGATTTTCAGTTTGTACGTGAAATTGATGCTCGCGATGGGGCTCGTTTTTCAGCTGCCGATGCTGATCTTCGTGCTGGCGCGCTTCGGCATCGTCACCTCATCCTTCCTGATCAAGAACTTCAAATACGCCTTTCTGATCTTCTTCGTTGTTTCCGCCATCGTCACACCTGATGGCAGCATGGTGCCGCAGGTGATCATGGCCGGATCGATGACCG
Organism: Acidobacteriota bacterium; assembly: GCA_046727855.1. Lineage (GTDB taxonomy): Bacteria > Acidobacteriota > Vicinamibacteria > Vicinamibacterales > UBA2999 > DASPWV01. Next base: position 50,665 of record JBKPDL010000117.1, on the reverse strand, counting down.
CGTTATATGCGGTGAGCATTGGCGTGGCATGGATCTTCGGCAAAAGCCGCGACGCCGACGCCGAGACGAACGGCTGAGGTCGCACGGTTTTTACCTTCACACCTTTGCACAGCACAGCTACGGCTAAGTTTGACTTGCTGGCGGTAGCGGTCCTACCATGGTGCACTGTGCAATCGCTCCGCCCGTTTTCCTGTGGAGGTTGGCCCAATATGAGAGCCCTTCGCCAGCTGGCCACGGGCATGGTGCTTTGCGCCTTGATCTCGTCCCCCGCATGGGCGCAGACCCAAGGTACCCAGAGCCCGGCGTCCGACGAATCGACGCGCCCAGCCACTCCAACCGTCATCGGCGATACCGGTCTTTGGTTCGTTCCGACCGGAGAAGTCCTGCCCAGAGCCAAATGGTCCTTCAGTTTCTATCGGACAAACATGGACCGTACCGAGGCGATCTCGGACATTTCCGACCTTCGCGTCACGTTTGGCGCCGGGGCGACGGATCAACTCGAGATCTTCGGCTCGATCGACGTGCAGCGCCGCATCGACTCTGATCTACGGCCGTTCAGCTCGATTCGCTCGACGGGCGCGCCGATGGACGACCCCTTCCTCAACGAAGCCTGGTCGAACGGTTTCGGGGACGTGCGCGTCGGCGCGAAGTACAACTTCACGTCGCCGTGGCGGCAGAACCCGGCGGCATTCGCCGTTCGCGGTGTCCTCAAGTTGCCCACGTCCGACACGGACAAGGGGCTCGGCACGGGAAAGACCGACTTCTACATCGACGGGATCATCAGCGGCGAGGCCGCGAACGCGATCGAGCTCTCCGGGTACGGCGGCTATATCTACCGCCAGGATCCCGATGAGTTCGAGTTGAGCAACGGGATCCGCTGGGGCATCGGCGCCGGCTTCCCAAGCCGGGGGCCTTTCCGCGTCACCACCGAGCTCGTCGGCGAGTTCTACATGGACGACGAGATCGTCTCGAATCTCTCCGCGTCGCAACGGGTTCTCGGCGAGCCATCATCCTGGCCGGTGAAGAACCCGGTGGACTTCATCGCGGGCTTCACCTACCAGGCACCCAATGGATTCTTCGTGGGCTGGGGTTTCAGCGTCGGCTTAAACACGAAGAACCGCGAAGACATCCCCGGCATCAGCTTCACGCAGGAGGAGTGGTACGACACGTGGGGCAACCAGGTCCGCATTGGTTGGCACCCCGGCGTACGGATCTACGTGCCGCCGCCACCGCCGCCGCCTCCACCGCCGCCACCGGCCGCTCCGGCGAACCGCCCGCCAACGGTCAAGGCGCGCTGCGAACCGTGCGTGGTTGAAGTCGGCAGAACGTCAACGGTCACGGCAGACGCCAACGACCCGGATGGCGACACGCTCACGTACAAGTGGAGCGCGCCATCGGGCACGTTTGCGAACCCGGCGGAGCGGCAGACGATCTTTACATGCCCGACGACGCCCGGCTCGATCCCGGTCACCGTCACGGTAAACGATGGCAAGGGCGGCACGGCGAGCGACACGATCACGATCCAGTGCGTGCCGCCGGCGAAGGTCGAGTACAAGTTCGAGGACGTGCACTTCGATTTCGACCGCTATACGCTGCGGCCCGAAGCGACGCGCCTCCTCGACGAAGCGGTGGCCGCGATGCAGAAAGACGCCACGCTGCGTCTGACGATCGAAGGGCACACCTGCAACATCGGCACGGCCGAATACAACCTGGCGCTCGGCGAGCGTCGTGCCAACGCGGTGCGCGATTACCTCGCGAGCCGCGGCATCGGCGGCGATCGCTTCAACACCGTCAGCTACGGTGAGGAGCGGCCGAAGCACGACAACTCGCGCGAAGAGACACGGCGTCTCAATCGTCGTGCGGCGTTGACGGTGCGGTTGCAGTAGCACCGCGCCAGAGTTAAAACAGCAGAGGGCGGGCCACCGTTGGGTGGACCCGCCCTTTTTGTTTCTCCGCCGCCAGCGAACGGAGCGCACCGGCGACCCGCGTGGCTCTTTACGCGAGTTCGTTAGGTGAGTTCCCTTACATGAATTTCTCTTCGTGAGTTCCTCAGGCAAGTTGCTTACAGAAGTTTAGGTAAATTCCGTGTTCTGCAAGCCACGGTAAAGCGGACCGACGGCAACGCAGTCACGGTGAGCGTGCCCGCTCCCTGTTCCGGCGCGCCACAGCCGCCAACGCGCTTCCTTGCCTATAAAGCTGGCAACACAGTCTCGGTCGTATGGGACCCCTTCAAACGGACCCGCACCGAGCGGATGCGTGTTGAACTCTCACTGGAACGGTGGCGCTCAGCTTGCCGACCGTGCAGCGATCGCTGAGCGGAGCCGTTGGTCCGGGCCCTTATCACCTGAGTGTGGCATCGACGAACGGCTGCGGCACGAGTGCCGCGACTCCAGTGCAGACGATTGTCGTTCCATAACACGGCGGTGATGCTCGCCGCTGTGGCGCCATCGACGTGCTTCGGGGTTGCCGGTAGTTACCGCGTCTGGGAAGGGTGTGGGAACGCGACGACGCAGTTCAACCGCGTTCGCCCTTGGCGGGCCGTAACCATCGCGTAGCTGACGCTCTCGTGAGCTCACGTGAGCGGACGTGCGTCAGGAACCTCCGTGAACCCATGGGCGGAACCGACGTATGGAACCTCCGTGAACCCACGGGCGGAACCGACGTAACCAACCTCCGTGAACCCACGCGCGGAACCGACGTCAGGAACCTTCGCAAGGAACCCGCGTGTGGAACCGACGTCAGGAACCTCCCTGAACCCCCCGGACGGAACCGACGTCAGGAACCTCCCTGAACCCCCGGACGGAACCGACGTCAGGAACCTTCCTAAACCCCCGGACGGAACCGACGTCAGGAACCTGCGTGAACCCACGTGCGGAACCGACGTCAGGAACGTTCGTGACGAACCCACGTGATCGCGCTCAGTACGCTTTCGCGAACCACGCGTACACTTGCGCTGGTCTGTTGCACTTGATGCACAGCCCGGTGGGCTTGCTCTGTCCGAACGGAATGTTGCGGACCGTCGCCTGCGTCTCGGCCTTGATCTCGGCCTCGCATTGCGCCGACTCGCACCAGGGGGCGATCACGAAGCCGGGACGACCCTCCATGATCTGCTTGAACTCGTCGTAGCTCGTCGCGCGGCTCGTGTGCTCTTCACGGAACGTGCGCGCGCGTGCGAGGAGCGAGGCTTGAATCTCGTCCAGGACTCCGCGAACACGTCCGGCGAGTCCATCCATCGGGATCGACTGCTTCTCGCGGGTATCGCGACGCGCGGCGAAGACGGCGTTCTTTTCGATGTCCTTGGGCCCGATTTCGAGGCGCAACGGCACGCCGCGCATTTCGTATTCGGCGAATTTCCACCCGGGCGTTTGCGTCTCATCGGCGTCAAGGCGCACACGAATGCCTGCCGCAACCAGCTGATCGCGAATCTCCTCGCACTTGGGCAGCACGGTTTCCTTCCAGTTACCGCGGGGGATGGGCACAATCACGACTTGCCACGGGGCGATCTTGGGCGGAACGACCAGCCCGCTGTCGTCGCCGTGCGTCATGATAACGGCGCCAATAAGGCGCGTGGTCACGCCCCACGACGTCGTCCACGCATACTGCAGCGTCTTGTCGCGTCCTTGGAACTGGATCTCGAACGCTTTCGCGAAATTCTGCCCGAGATTGTGTGAGGTACCGGCCTGCAGCGCGCGGCCGTCGCCCATCAGCGCCTCGATGGAATAGGTGGTCGACGCGCCGGCGAATTTCTCGCTTTCGCTCTTTTGACCGTCGACAACAGGAATGGCGAGCACGTTTTCGCAAACGTCCTTGTAGAGCGCGAGGATCTTGAGCGTCTCCTCCTGCGCCTCCTCGGCCGTCTCGTGCGCCGTGTGTCCTTCCTGCCAGAGAAACTCTGTGGTTCGGAGGAACGGCCGCGTCACCTTCTCCCAGCGAACGACGTTGACCCACTGATTAATCAGGACCGGCAGATCGCGCCACGACTGAATCCACTTCTGGTACATCACGCCGATGATGGTTTCAGACGTCGGACGGACGACCAGTTTTTCCTCGAGTTCTTCGGTACCGCCTTTGGTGACCCAGGCCACTTGGGGGGCGAAGCCTTCAACATGCTCCGCTTCGCGCATCAGCAGGCTCTCGGGGATGAAGAGCGGAAAGTACGCGTTGACGTGCCCGGTGGCCTTGATGCGCGTGTCCAGCTCGCGCTGGATGTGCTCCCACATGGCGTAGCCATAGGGCCGAATCACCATGCAACCCTTGACCGGTGAATAGTCAGAGAGCTCCGCGCGTCGGACGACGTCGAGATACCAGCGGGAGAAGTCTTCGGATTGAGGCGTGATCTCGGTCACAAATGCGTCGGCAGTCTTGGATTTATCGGCCATGATGTCTGGACACGCGGAGCCGCGGACCCTCAGGTCTGCCTTCTTTCTGCAATGTGAAACTTCCAGTTTACATCGTCTTTTGCAGGGAAATCCTCGCGGTGATGCCCGCCGCGCGATTCCTCGCGGCGGAGCGCGGCGCGGGCGATCAGCCATCCGACGGTGGCGAGCGGCGAGGCGTCGCGCCACTCTTCGAGTTGATCGACTGCGCGGCGCAGCGAATCCGCCGCGCGCAGCAACCCCACCTGATTCCACATCAGTGTGCGAATTCCGATGTCCCAGCGACCTCCGTCCCCGCTCGCGACCTCCGTCCCCGCTAGCAGGGACGGAGGTTCCTGGGAGGGACGGAGGTCGCGAGCCAGTCTGCAATTCTCCATTCCGCCAGTTTTCGGAGGTTCGAGCATCGCCTTCACGGCGCGCGCGCCGAAGACCAAACCTTCAAGCAGTGAATTACTCGCCAGCCGGTTGGCACCGTGCACGCCTGTGCACGCAACCTCGCCGGCGGCGAAGAGAGCCGGGAGTGTCGTTCTCGCCCAGATGTCAGTTTCGACGCCGCCCATCATGTAGTGCGCAGCCGGACCAACCGGGATCAGATCGCGCGCGAGATCCAGGCCCGCGGAGCGGCACACCGCGGCGATCGTTGGGAACCGCGCGTGCACAAAATCGGGGTCGAGATGCTGCAGCGAAAGATAGACCCGCCCGCCCGAAACCGCGGCTTCGCGCACGATGGCGCGCGACACGACATCGCGCGGCGCGAGATCGCCGCCGGCCGCATAGCACGTCATGAACCGCTCACCTGCGTCGTTGACCAACCAGGCCCCCTCACCACGCAAGGCCTCCGACAGGAGGAACCGCGGCGCACCAGGAACGTTCAGCGCCGTCGGATGAAACTGCACGAACTCGAGATCGGCCACTCGCGCACCGGCCCGCCAGGCGAGGGCGACGCCGTCGCCTGTCGCAATGGGCGGGTTCGTCGTTTCGCTGAAGACCTGTCCGGCTCCGCCAGTTGCCAGCAACGTTGCGCGCGCGGCGACCTGCTTCTCGTCGGCGCCGTCGACAAACCGAGCGCCCGTGCAGTGGCCACCGGCGACATCCAGTGCGATGGCGCGGGTGTGATTACAGACGCTCACTGCCGGATTGGCCGACACCTTCGACCAGAGCAGCCGCGCGATCTCGCGCCCGGTGGCGTCACGCGCGTGCAACACGCGGCGCACGCGATGGGCGGCTTCGCGGCCCATCGCGATCGCGCCGTGGTGGTCGCGATCGAACTGCACGCCCCACGACACCAGCTCCTCGACATAGCCGATCCCCTCTTCGACGAGCACCCGCACCGCGCGCTCTTCGCACAAGCCGTCGCCCGCCGCCATGGTGTCAGCGAAGTGCTCTTCTGGAGAATCCTCGGGACCGATCGCAGCCGCGATGCCGCCCTGCGCATAACCGGTGTTGCTCTCGGTGGGATCGGCCTTCGTGAGAATGAGCACGCGGCCGTGCGGCGCAAGGTCGATCGCAGCGCGAAGACCGGCGATGCCGCTGCCGATGATGAGGAAATCGGTCTGGACGCGCAGGGTGCTATCCTACCATTCGCATAAATGCCGCCTACTCGGATCGAGGTGGCTGCCGGCGCAGGCGCGTATCCTGTCGTGATCGGATCAGGCACGCTCGCGTCGCTGCCTCGGCTGCTCGATCAATCTGGCCTCGGGCCGCGCCGCATCATCGTCTCGAGTCCGGTTGTCTGGAACCTGCACAGCGACGCGATCCAGCGCGCGTCGACCGAACCTCAACCGATTCTCGTTCCTGACGGCGAACGCTTCAAGAACAGCGTCACTGTTGGGCGTGTCTACGAAGCGCTGATTTCATTAGGCGCCGATCGATCAGCGGTGATCGTCGCCGTCGGTGGCGGCGTGATCGGTGATCTCGTGGGATTCGCCGCTGCCACCTATCTTCGCGGTGTGCGTCTCGTGCAGGTTCCGACGACAGTCATGGCGCAGGTAGACAGCGCCATCGGCGGCAAAGTCGGGATCAATCACCCACTCGGCAAGAACCTGATCGGCGCATTCCACGCCCCACGCCTCGTTGTCGCCGATCCATCGGTGCTGGTCACGCTGCCTCGGCGCGAGTTTCGCGCCGGCTTGTACGAAGTTGTGAAGTACGGGGTGATTGCAAGCCCGGCGCTCTTCGATCAGGTTGCGCGCACGCTGCCAGCGCTCTTCGCGCGCGACGAAATCGCCGTCGCCTCCATCGTGGCCGAGTCGTGCCGCATCAAGGCCGATATCGTCTCGGCCGACGAACGCGAGTCGGGACTGCGCCGCGTGCTGAACTTCGGCCACACGATCGGGCACGCACTCGAAGCGGCCACGAAATACCGCCGCTTCCGTCACGGCGAGGCTGTGGCCTACGGCATGCTCGCTGCCGTACACCTCGGTGTGGCCCGGGGTGTCACGCCGGCCGGTGCGCGCGACCGGCTGAGCGAGATGATCGCCACGCTCGGTCCCCTTCCGCCTGTCGCCGATCTGTCGTGCAAAGAAATCGTCGCCGCAATCGCACACGACAAGAAGATCGTTGCGGGAACGCTTCATTTCGTTGCGGCCACCGATATCGGGCGGACGACGACGATCAAGGATGTGACGGAGAAGGAGTTGAAGGCGGCGGTGAAGGCGATCGGAGTGAAGAAACCGTAAGTTTCGAGTTGCCAGTTCCCAGTTGAACCCATGATAACTGAACTTGAACTGGGACCTGGAAACTGGGAACTGAAAAAAGGGGTCAGATCTCTTTTCGCGCGCTGGCGATGCGAAACTGGAAAACTTGCTTTAGAGGCCGTACTGCTTCATCTTCGCTGTTAACGCTTTGAACCCGATCTGCAGGCGATCGGCGGCGCGGGCGGCGTCTCCGTTTGCTTCCTGCAGCGCCCGCGCTATTGCTTCGCGCTCGGCGCTTCGATCACGCGGCGCGTGACGTCGGCGAGGCTTCCCGAATAATCCACGCTCGCAAGCGGCGATTCGCTGGCGGCCGGCACACGTTCGGCAGCGAGATTGAGGTGGCTCGGATGAACTAGTTCCCGCAGCGAAGCGTCACCGCAACCACCCCGGAGGAACACCGGCCTTCCGAGCTTCTTCCCGTATATCGGCGATCGCCCTCGTCTGCTCCGCGATCTCCTTGTTGAGGCGATCGAGCTCCGCCATGGCGCGCTGACGCTCGAGCGACAGTTGCTGGCGTTGTACCGGGTCGTCGCGATTGACGAAATCGGTCGTCAGCGCGTTGATACGGCTTTGCAGGGCGTCGGCAAACACCTTGCTGCGATCGAGCGCGGCGCGCGCGGCGTTGATGCGCGCGCTCCAGTACGCGTGATCCTTCGCTGGCTCCTCTTCCGCCTTGCCGGCAGGCAGGTTGAGCGAGGGCACGCGTGTGGGTTCGGACGGCGACGCGTTTATCGCGCGCGACGCGGTGATATCGGCGCGCAGATCTTCGTTGGTGTACGTCTTGGCCGGCCGCTTGATCGCCTTGCGGCGCGCCTCTTCCGTTTTTGCCACGTCCACCAGGCTGGGCGTGGACTGCGCCGCCACACGGAACGTCACTGCAGCCAGCAGCGCAACAATCACGAAGGCCACTTTTCTCATGGTCATACCTACACGGAAGTATCGGCACGATCGCACGACCTCATGCGTAGAGAGGTTCAAGGAATCGCACTCGGCGAAACGCGCCACGACTGCACATGAATACCGGATCTACATACCATCGCGCCGCTCACAATTTCACACGGCCGCACGAAGTCCGCTTCGACCGTGCGCCGCGATCCGCCGCGCACGAACGCTTCTGCCCTGGCGCGCACGACGTTGCGTCCCTCTTGCCCGGCGCCGCCGCCATCCACGAGCGGATCGCCGTCCGTCTCGCGGGCATCGTCTCCAATCAACACCACGACATAGGCGCCCCTGAACACGTTTGGCACATCCGTGAACGCCGCGAGCGGACCGTACACGAACGGCTGCCAGCGAGCGTTGTTGTTGCCCCACGGCCGCTCCGCGGTGCTGGTACGAATCGCCGCGTCCGTACAGCTGCTGCGGCTGCCGCATGTGACCTGACTGGCCAGGGCCGTCAGATCAATCGAAAGCGGCGGCAGCGATCGCAGTCCCGACGGCGCCCCGTCGGTCAATCGCGACTGACGCGCCCCGGCCAGAACCGCGTTCCAATCATCGATGCCGGCGAGCTCACCCGCAGCCAACTCCAGGGCGGCCTCGGCCGCATCCAGCGCATCCACGCTGTCGTTGTAATTACCAGTCGTCAGCCGCTCGGTCGTCGTCGTGAGGACGAGGGCGAGGCCGAGCGCGGAGAAGAACGCAACAGCGATGAGCGTGATGACCAGCGCCACTCCGCACTGCTGACGATGCCACCATCCGACCGCGACATCGGGTTTTCGTTTGTGCGGCACAGCGATCACCTCATGCGGAGCGCGACCGATGTCCGCAGCTCGATATCGGGCACCCAGGCACGCGGCAAGCGCGCGGTGCCTCCATGACGGAAGAGCGTCCCTGCCGGCCCGCGCAGATCGACCGACAGCGCTTCTACGCGCAGCCGGAGGTCGATACGCTGCACACCTGACACCCGTGCCACTGGATCAGCGATTGCCAGTTCAAAATCAACGACGTGATCCGCAACGGGCTGTTCGGCGCCCGCCGATGTCAGACGCACCAGTCTGTTGCTGCCGTCGGCGGCCGTACGGAGGCCATAGGACACATGTTCGACACCGATCAGCGCTGAGCCCCGAGCGAAAGCGAATCCCACCGGCGCCGCCAGGGCAATCGTGTTCGTCGCCGGGTCGGCGCCGTTGATGAGAACGCCTCTGGCGGTCAGCGGCGCGACAACGATGGCGCGGTTGCCGGCGCCGAAACCACAGGTGGCGTGCTGCAGCGCGCAGGGCGCGGCCAGATCAAGCCGTAGCATGGCCGATTCCTCCGTAACTGAGTCGGCCAGCACGCCTTGGGCAAGCGGCGACACGCGCGTGATCGACACCGCTGTAAAAGGCGCCTGCACAGTCGGGTCATCGAGAGAACGTTGCAGCACCACAGCGGAGACTGCATCGTGCAACGTGCCGGGCAGTCCGCCTACGGCGACGCCATTGCCCGCCCCCTGCAGGTCGTCAACAACAGCGGCCAGCACCATCCGCGCTCTTGCCAGGAGATCGCCGTCGGCAAGACTGCGATTAGTGGCGTGGTGAATCGGGGACGCGAGCGTCGCGACGGCAGCAACGACGACCACCAAAACCGCGCTCGCGACGAGGAGTTCCAAGAGGGTAAAGCCGCGATCGTTCATGGCCGTCGCGTCCGGATCGATGCCACACATGTGCCGGCCAGGTCAGCCTTGGGCCCGCGGGACACGCACACCTGCAGCACGAGCGTATCAGGGTCAGTTGAAGTGCGCGGCCTGATGGCCCAGCGGCGAATGAACGCAGCGGACTGACGTCCGCCGGCAGTCATCACGCCGGTGTTGGTGTCGAGATACTCGACGTAGCCGGTCACATCTTCGAGCAGCGTCCGCGGAGGGGACAACGCGAGCTCCGGCGCCTCAGTGCCGTAGCTCCAGGCCAACGCTTGAAGTTCACGCAGTTTGCCCTGCGCCGCGGTGATGGCGGGCAACGCGTACCGGTTGTTGAGCGTTTGCGCGGCGCCGATGGTAAAGAGGTGCGCGAGCGCAACCAGCGTCGTGGCGATGATCGCGGTCGCCACGATGGTTTCGACCAGGGTGAATCCGTTCTTACGTGGTGAGGCTGTCATGGGCGACGGGCCTCAGTGCAACCCGTGCGCCGGGGCGTCGAAGACGGGCTTTTCGCAATTTATCGAACGGCGACGTCGATCGTCGCTGGCATGGAGTTGGTCAGAGGCAGAAACTGCGAACGCGCGTGGGCTCTCTGCGCGCGCTTTTGCGATCTGACAAGGGGACGAAGCTCGGACGGTCGGGGGGGCAGGGCTGAGGCCCCGCTTAGAGATTCAGTTCGAGGTTGTCACGTGATCAGGCTCCGCGCCTCGAGGAGCGCCTTGACGCGCGGCACTTCCTGATCGTTCCGCGCTTCGGTCAAGAAGCGCTGGAACGCGTCTTTCGCGCGATCGGTTTTCTCCACGGCGATATACGCCGAGCCGAGCGTAATCAAAAAGCTCGGTTCGCTCGGCGCCAGCGCTACCGCCCGTTCGAGCGCCGTCATCGAATCGGGGTATTGCCTGGTGCGCATGAGCGCGAGGCCAAGGTTGTACTGCGTCACGGAGTCGTCGGGAAAAATCTGCGCGGCGCTACGATACTCCGCGAACGCGTCGGCCCATCGTTCGAGTTGCGCAAGCGCGCGCGCACGATTGAAGTGATAGGTCCACTTCCCGGGGCGGCAATGCATCCCCGGCGCGATTCTCGCGCACCAGGACCTGACCGAGATTGTTGCGCGCCTCCGGGTCGTCGGGATGCGCGTCGACGGCGGCCTGGAAGCGTGCGAGAGCGGAGGTAAATTGCCGCTCGCGTACGCCGCGTAGCCGGCCCGCCGCGCGTCCTGACTCTGATGCTGCGCCAGCAGCTGCGGATTGACCGGGCGCGGCCCGATCGTCGCGAAGTCGCCGTGCAGGTCGATCCGCGCCGCCGGCACGTCTTCTCTTGCGCGCTCCACGAGCGCGCGCAGATCGACCGGCGCCACGGTGCGAAGGCGTGGGGTTCATCGCGGGAAGTCGAAGAAGCCGAGATACCAGTCGAGCAACGCGTCACCGGCAAGCATGGTGACAAACGCGCCGAGGGCGAGGAACGTACCAAACGGGAGCGCATAGCGCAGGCCCTTGTGCGCGACTCTCATCAGCACGACGCCGATGAGTGCGCCCGCAAACGACGATATGACGAGTGTGAGGAGTACGGCGCGCCAGCCCAGAAAGGCGCCAATCATCGCCAGCATCTTGACATCGCCCATGCCCATGCCTTCTTCCTTGCGGATCAAGTAATAGACCGCGGCGATGCCGTAAAGCACGCCCGCGCCGAGCAGGATTCCGGCGATCGACGCCGTCGGCCCTGGTGGTGCGATCAAGCTGAAGAGGAAGCCCACGGCGATGCCCGGCAACGTAATCACGTTGGGAAGAATCTGCAGCTGGAGATCGATGACGAAGAGCACGATCAGCATGGCCGTGAGCGTGAGGCGGCTTGCCATGAGCGGGCCGGGCGGCGTGAGCAGCACGACCGTCACGGCCGCCATCGCCGTGATCAATTCGATGACCGGGTACTGAATCGAAATCGGTTCACTGCAGGTGCGGCATCGTCCGCGCAGCCACAGCCAGCCGAACACCGGCACGTTGTCGTACCACGCGATTTCGTTGCTGCACGCGGGACACCGCGAAGGCGGATAGACGAGCGACAGACCGCGGGGAATGCGGTAGATGCAAACGTTGAGGAAACTTCCGACCGCGAGGCCGAGCAGGGCCGTGACGATGATCAACGCGGGTTGCGGAATCACTGTCCGTAGCGCTCCATGCCATCAGGCACCGGCCACAGCTTCGACTTTCGCGAAATGCGCGCATCCTCGTTGATGGTGTGCAGAATGAACGGTTCGCCGGTGGTGTCGGCCGGCACGCCGCGCAACACACCCGCCGAGATCAGCTCGTCCCAGCTCGCGGGGAATTTTCCGCTGCGCGCTTCGTAGTGCCACAGTAGGGGATTGAGCTCGTCGAGAATGTCGAACGTGTCGAGCTGCGCCAGTCGGACGAGCGCGTTTTCCCTGATCGACTCGTTTTCCGCGCCTTCGTACAATTCGCGCCAGAGCAGGCGCGAGGCGTCGCGCTCGCCTCCGCGGACCAGCGTTACTGCCGCCATCGTCCGCAGCCACACGGGTGCGCCCGGCAGCTCGCTTGCGCGCTGAAACCATGCGGCGGCCTCCGGAAAGTTCTGATAACTGAAGTAGTGAACAAAGGCGATGTCGTGGAGATACTCCCACTTGTGCGGATCGTGTTCGATGCCGCGCTGCAGCAGCTCGATGGCCTGATCGGGCCGGTGCGGACCATCGGGATACCGCTCGGAAAGGAAGATGGCGCCAAAGCGATACGCGACGGTGAACTGCGGATCAAGCGACGTGACGAGATTCAGATAGGGATACAAGAGGTCGTACGTCTTCCCTTCGACTTGGGAGAGGCGTTGACGCCCAAAATAGACCACCGTGCGCATCCAGTAGATGTCAGCCGCCAACGCGTCGTACCCGAGCGTGGCGCGCTCCATGGCAGGACCAGCCTGCAGCCACATGACAGGTGTTTTTGGGTCGTAGGCCTGCCATCCCGCGTCGCGCCGCACCTGAAGACCGACCGAGACGGCCATCAAGACAGCAATGACGCCGGCGAGCTGCCAAGTCCGCATTACTTGAAGTCCCGGCGTCGGAAGATCGCGATCGATGCGATCAGCAAGATGACGATATAGACCATGGCGTACGCGAGCGTCAGCGCGACATGCGACGGCGATACCGGCACGCCGTGCACGATTTCGGCTTTCACGTCAAATGGCGCCAGGTTGGGCAGCATGTAATAAAACACCCGCGCCGCGCCGGCGGCGGCCGGAGAGTTGACGACCTCCTCGAAATGCCGCAAATCGGCGTTGAAGTGCCCTGCCACCCACAACGCGAGCGTGAGCGTGGCAGAGAGGAACGGGCTCGAAAACGTGGAAAAGAACAACGCCACCGCGGTAATCAGCATCAACTCGCCGAAAATCAGCACCACGGCAATCATCAGTCGCGGATCGAGCACCGGAGCTTCCGCCGCCCCGCGGATGCCTTGAGTGGCGAACAGATGCTGATACCCGAGCACGGCGTAATACGCCACGCACATCGCACTCAGGTTGACGGCGAGTGTCATCACCAGCCCAAGATATTTTCCGAGGAGGAACTGCTCGCGGGTAACGGGTTTGCTGAGCACGCTGTAGATGCTTTTGCGCTCCACCTCCTTGGCGACGAGGCCGATGCCGATGAACACGGCAATCAACAGGCCGAAGATCGACAATGCGGCGAGCCCGAGGTCCTTGATGATCTTGATGTCCTGGCCAGCCGTCATCTGGCTGATCAAGTACGACGCTGCGACGAGGAGCACGCCGAAGCCCACGATCATCAGCGGAACGCGATCGCGAACCGACTCCTTGTAGGCGGCAAGCGCGACGCGACCGATCGCTTTCATGATCGCCCCTCGAGAAACGTCGTGTCGCGCGGCGCCACGGCTCCCACTGTCGACACGAAATAGTCTTCGAGTGTCGTACGCAGCGGATTGAGCGACACGACGTGGACGCCGTGACCGGTCAGCTCATGGATGAGTTTTTCGGGCGGGTCGGCTCGTGAGAGCTCCAATGTGTAGCGCCCGGGCGACAGCTCGGTGATGGCAGTGACCCGCGAGTGCAGCGTCTGCAGGACGTTCTGCGGCACGTTCGCCACCACAAGCTCCCAGCCGCGCAACTCGAAGGCCACGATGTCGGCAAGGCGGCCCTCGGCGACGAGTTTGCCCTGCGCGAGAATGGCCACGCGGCTGCAGAGCGCCTCCGCGTCGGAGAGAATGTGCGAGCTGAAAAACACGGTGCAGCCGCGCTCGCGCAGCCGCAACATCAGCTGGCGCAGATCGCGGCGGCCGAGCGGATCGAGGCCGGACATCGGCTCGTCGAAGAACACGATTCTGGGTTCGTTGAGGAGCGCCTGCGCCACGCCAACGCGCTGAATCATGCCCTTCGAATACGAACGCAGTTTCAGCCTTCGCTCGGCGCCGAGACCGACCTCGTCGAGCACGCGGGCAATGCGTTTGTTCCGTTCGCCGCCGCGGAGTCCGTACAAGCTGCCGAAGTAGGTGAGCAACTCTTCGGCGGTGAGGTAATCGTAGAAATACGGATTCTCAGGAAGAAATCCGAACTGCTTGCGCACGTCGACGTCGCCGACCGGCTTGCCGAGAATGCGCGCGCTGCCGCTCGTGGGGAAAATGAGACCCATGAGCAGCTTGAGGGTTGTGCTTTTGCCGGCGCCGTTGGGGCCAAGAAATCCAAATACCTCGCCCTGGTCGACCGACATCGTCAATCGATCGAGTGCGCGATAGGGCTTCGGGCGCCAGAACCCGACGTAATAGTCCTTGCTTAACTCCTCGGTCTCAATCGCAACCATAGGGCGAGGTCATTTGGCGGCCTCGACTCGCCTCAGCTCCATCAACACGGCGGCCTCGAAAATCTCCGCCCGAAAATTCGGCAGTCGCAAGCCGTTCATGAAGAACGTCGGCGTGCCATTCACCTTCAACTGCATCCCCTGATTGATGTCACCCTTGACGAGTTGAAGTGTGTTCGCGTACCGCGCGTCGAAATCGCTGATCCCGGCGACCGTTTGCAATCCGGTTTTGACGAGCGCCGGCGTCAACTGCGGCTGGTTCGCGAAGAGCCAATCCTCCATCGCCTCCGCCTTTCCCTTTTCTCGGGCGAGTCGGACGGCAACTGCAGCCTCGCAGGCAGCGAGATGTGACCCGCCCACGGTGTTGCATTCGGGATCTAACGGGAAATCACGCGTAATGAAGAGAATCTTGCCGGGGTTCTGCTGCTGGAGCTTCGTGATGATCGGTTTGTATTCCAAATACGTCTGCCGGCACGGTGGACACATGTAGTCGTTGAACTTCACGATCACGACTTCTGCGCCCATCGTCGGCACCATGACGGGCACACGCGGGGTCGCCAGAAGCTCCTGAAGCTTCTGCTCGATGGGCGGTGTGACCTGGGCCGGCGGCGCGGTCGTGACTGCAGTGGCGACGCTCGGCGACGAACTCGGTGATGCAGAGGCGGCGATTGGCTCGCTGGGGAAAAACACGATCGCAAGAACGGCTGCGCCGACAAAGGCAAGCGCCGCAGTGAGCGCCGCAGGCGTTCGCACCAGGGTGCGCAGATCGCGGGAGAGTCGGCCGGGAAGACTTGTCATTGGGTACCTGGTCGCTGCCCCTGAGAGCAGGAACAACGCGATGATGGCGGCGTAACTTCCCACGCACAGGAGGCAAACCGCTTTGAGAACGAAAAACGACGCATATGCGAGATAAAGCACACCGGCGAGACCGAGCGTCGCGAGGGCAAAGACGTAGCCGGCGACATTCTGTGCAGCGGTGGGCGATCGCCGGCAGATGGCGATGAGCGCGACAATAAAGGCGAAATACACGATGCCGATGAGCGCCACAGGCACTCCCCCGATCGATCCGAACCGACTGGTGTACGCCTCGGTGCAATTGAACGTCGCGTTGACGTCACAAAAGCTCGAATAGAACGGGTCACTGAGAATGCGGTAGTGCACCCACGTGGAGGCGCCCGCAAATGCGAGTCCGACGAGCGCCGCGACGATGAGCCCGGTAAAGCTCGGCGAGGGAGCGGTCGCAGTGGAAATTGCTCTGCGGTGACGGGCCATACGTGGATTCTACGGGATTTTAAACTGCTCCAACGTATCGAGCGGGACGGCGAGTCCGCCGGCAGCCATGTCGGATTCAAGCGGCGCGATGCCATCGAAAAACACGTAGATGCGGCCCCACGACGTCATCGCCATCGCTTCACGGCCGGCGAGCTCGTTGCCCGGTGTCGCTGCGGCATAAAAGTCGGTGGCCGTTGCGCGCCCGTGACAATCAAGCCCGACATCGCGCGCATTACGCGCTGCGCGGAGCACAAAGATATAGTCGTGTGTTGTCTGGGTATCGGCCGGCAACGCGGGGGGTGACTCACCAGGGCAAGGTGTCGTGAGGCTTGCGAGGTCCGTGGCGTAACCGCCGGCGCCACCCGCGCGCCGGAACGCGCGCTGCGCTTCTCGAAGGGCGATCAAGCGCTCGCTCGCCACGTGTTCCGCACGATCCATCCGCGCGTAGGTGAACACGGGCACCAACACCACTCCGGTCGTGCCGATGCATGCAATGGTGATGATCGCGACGAGCCGCCAGGGCATTTAAGGCGATTTTACTTAGCGACCGAGCGGCATCATTGCCCGACATGCGGCCGCGAAGGGAGAAAGCGAACAGGGAGATTAGAAGCCCGTCACCGTCGCCGCGCCACACACGTCGTTCGGCCCCGCTGCCGCCGAGGCGGGGTTGGTCGCGCCGGCCAGCGTGAACAGGTAGCCGCTCTTCAGAATCTTGGGTTCACAGGTTCTGAACGTCGAACCTGGAACCTCGGCACGCCGGAAGTTTGGAACTCCGGAACGCCCGTTTTAACGGCCGAGGGGCGAAACCGTCGCGGTTGGCGCAGCCAGCATGTCGGCCTCGGTCGGCGCCGTGGAGGCGCCGAGGTTCTGCCAGATCGCCATTAAGGTATTCGTCGAGAACGCGCGATTGCCGGTCGTCTGGGGCGTCTGCGGAACGGCCGTCGCGTAGTAGCCGGTCACCGTCGCGGCGCCGCACACATCGTTCGGACCGGCCGTCGAAGCGGGGTTGGTCGCACCGGCGAGTGAGATGTTGTAGCCGCTCTTCAGAACCGGCATCGGCCCCGTGAGGTCGGCCGCAAGGAACGGCACCGTCACCGTCGCGCAAGTCGCGCCGAGCGTCGCTAAGTCGGGCGAATACGCACGATTGAGCGAGTTGTAATCGGCTTCGGCCGAGTTGATGGCGCGCAGCGAACCGATCGCCGACGCTTCATTGCCCGACATACGGGCGCGGAGAAGACCGGGAACCGCGATGGCCGCGATGATCCCGATAATCGCCACCACGATCAGCAATTCGATCAGCGTAAAGCCCTTGGTGTGACGAATCGACATAGCGTATCTCCCAGGAGTCTGTTCAGTGTAACAAATGGTACTTCGCAGAATTTGGAGATCTCGAGATCTGGAGATTTGGAGAAAATTTGGAGATTTGGGAGATTTCGAGATTCGAAACTCCAAATCTCCAACTCACCCAAATCTCCAGATTCTGCGAGGAACCACCTAACCGCGAAGGGCGTACTCGGCATGGCGCAAAGGAATTGACCGCGAACGTGTCGGGCCCGCGCGCTGCACGACGATCGCCGACCCCAGAAGCACAGTCGGCTGCGATGAGGCGCAGCGCGACGTGCGTCAGGAGCCGGCGTCCGAGCGTTTCAATCATTACCCCGCCAGTTCGGAGATGAGACCGAAGATCGGCAGGTACATCGCGATGACGATACCGCCGACGACCACGCCGAGAAACGCGATCATCACGGGCTCGAGCAGCGTCAGCATGCCCGCCACCGCCGTATCGACTTCGTCTTCGTAGAAGTCGGCAATCTTCGACAGCATTGCGTCGAGCGCGCCGGTCGCTTCACCGACGCCGATCATCTGCACCACCATTGGCGGAAACACGCCGGTCTGCTTGAGCGGCGCCGCGATGGTTTCGCCGCGCTCGATGCTCTTGCGCGTGCTCATGATCGCGTCCTGCACGATGATGTTGCCGGCGGTCCTCGCGGTGATGTCGAGACCGTCGAGAATCGGCACGCCCGAGGCGATCAACGTGCTCAACGTGCGGCAGAAACGTGCGACCGCGATCTTGCGCATGATCGGCCCGAGCACCGGCAGCCCGAGAATCATCTTGTCGATGACGTGCTGCCCCCCGTCGGTGGCGTAGTAGCGCTTGAACGCGTAGATGCCGGCGCCAATCGCGATGCCCAGCAGCCACGAGAAGCGCACCATGTACTCGCTGATCTTCATCACGATCACGGTGGGCAGCGGCAGCTCGGCGCCAAGGCCTTCGAACAGGCTCTTGAACGTCGGAATGACGAACATCATGATCGCGGCAACCACTGCGGTGGCGATGACGATGACGGCGATGGGATAAATCATCGCCGACTTGACCTGACTCTTCAGCTTGACGGCCTTCTCGATGTACTGCGCCAGGCGCTTGAGAATGCCGTCGAGGATGCCGCCAGCCTCGCCCGCGGCAACCATGTTGGTGTAGAGCGGATCGAACGCTTTCGGATGTTTCTTCATCGCATCGGCGAGCGACGCGCCGCCCTCGACCTCGGCGCGCGTCTGGAGAATCACCGCGCCGAAGTTCTTGTCCTCCTCCTGCGTGCCCAGGATCTCGAGGCACTGCACGAGCGGCAGACCCGCGTCGATCATCACGGAGAACTGACGCGTGAAGACCGCCAGATTCTTCGCCGGCGGCGCCTTCTGGCGGAGCTTGACCGGGCGGGCCGCCTTCGCGGCCTGCGCCGGCGTAATGCGAGTGACGAGAATCTGCTCTCGTCTCAGCATGGCAACGACGGCGTCCATCGTGTCGCCGACACGCTCGCCGCTGACGCTTTCGCCACCCCGTGTTCGTCCGGAAAATGCAAACGTAGGCATGACTCGTTACCTCTGCATAGTCGGGCGCCCGCCGGGAGGGGGTCCACCGGGGCGGCCCATACCAGCGCCGGCGACGACGCCGACGCCGCGATTGATCATTTCCTGCAGCTCGTCGCGATGCGATGACGTACCCATCGCGGTCTCGTGCGTGATCAGCTTTTTGAAATACAAGGTCGCGAGCGACTGGTTCATCGTCTGCATGCCGATCTTTTCCTGACCGGTCTGCATGGCCGAGTAGATCTGGTGAACCTTGTCTTCGCGAACCAGGTTGCGGATGCCCGAAGTCGGCACCATGATCTCGAGCGCGACCACGCGCCCCTGACCGTTGGCCTTCGGCAGCAGCGCCTGACAGACGATCCCTTCGAGCACTAGCGACAGCTGCGTACGAATCTGCGACTGCTGGTGTGCGGGAAAGACGTCGATGATGCGGTTGATCGTCTGCGCCGCCGAGTTCGTGTGCAGCGTGCCGAAGGTGAGGTGGCCGGTTTCGGCGATCTTGAGCGCCGACTCCACCGTCTCGAGGTCGCGCATTTCTCCGATCAACACGATGTCGGGGTCTTCGCGGAGCGCGGCGCGCAGCGCGTTCGAGAAGCTCTGCGTGTCACTGTGCACCTCGCGCTGGTTGACCAGACAGCCCTTGTGCTGATGCAGGTATTCGATCGGATCCTCGATCGTGAGGATGTGATCGTGGCGTTCGGTGTTGATCTTGTCGAGCATGGCGGCAAGCGTCGTCGACTTGCCGCTGCCGGTGGGTCCGGTCACGAGCACGAGGCCGCGCGGACGCTCGGCCAGCTTCGAAATCACCATCGGCAGACCGAGTTCCTCGAACGGCCGAATGCGCTCAGGGATCTGCCGGTAGACCGCGCCGACCGCGCCCTTCTGGTTGAACATATTGCAGCGGAAGCGCGCGATCCCGCGGATGCCGAATGAGAAGTCCAGCTCCATGGTTTCTTCGAAGCGCTTCTTCTGCGCATCGGTCAACACGCTGTACGCGAGCGCTTTGGTATCGGCGGGCGCCAGGTCAGGGAACGAGAGCCGCTTGAGATGCCCATGCACGCGAACCTGCGGGGGCGTTCCGATGCTCAAGTGGAGGTCGGATCCCTCCATGTCGACGGTTGTTTTCAGCAGTTCAGGAAGTGTTGGCATCGCGCTATCTCACCGTTTCTCGTAAGACCTCTTCGATCGACGTCATTCCCGCGGAAATCTTGCGCAGGCCGCTCCCGCGCAGCGTGATCATCCCCTCCTCGATCGCCTTGCGACTGAGCTCGAGCGCAGACGCACCCACCAGGATCAGCTCGCGCAGTTCGTCCGTGATTTCCATCACTTCGTAGAGACCCACACGGCCCTTGTAGCCAGTCTTGTTGCACTTCTCGCAGCCGGAGCCCTTGAACGCTTTCACCTTCCTCGCTTCTTCGGTGGTGAACCCGATTTGCTCGAGGGCCTGCGCCGGCAGGTCTTCCGCCACCTTGCAGCTTTGACAAACGCGGCGCACAAGGCGCTGCGCGCACACCAGGTTGAGCGAGCTCGCGACCAGAAACGGCTCAATGCCCATGTTCATCAAGCGGTTGATTGTGCTGGGCGCATCGTTGGTGTGCAGCGTAGAGAGCACCAGGTGGCCGGTGAGCGCCGCCTTCACCGCGATTTCGGCGGTCTCGAAATCACGGATTTCGCCGACCAGAATGATGTTGGGGTCCTGACGCAGAAAGCTTCGCAGCGCGGCGGCGAAATTGAGGCCGATGTTCTCTCGCACCTGCACCTGATTGACGCCCTGCAGGTTGAACTCGACCGGGTCTTCGGCCGTCATGATGTTCGTCTCGGGTGTATTGATCCTCGAAATCGACGAGTAGAGCGTGGTCGTCTTGCCGCTTCCCGTCGGACCGGTGACGAGCACCATGCCCCATGGCTTGTTGATCGCGACTTCCAGCTTTCTGAGCGATTCGTCCTCGAACCCCAGCTTCGTCATGTCGAGCATCAGCTTCGATTTGTCGAGCAGACGCATGACGATTTTTTCGCCGAAGAGCGTGGGCAAACACGAGACGCGGAAGTCGATGTCCTTGCTGGAGCCGTTGTCGGAGAAGCGGATCTTGATGCGGCCGTCCTGGGGAAGGCGCTTTTCCGCGATGTCGAGCTTCGCCATGATCTTCACGCGCGACGTGATCGCGTCGCGCATCTTCAACGACGGCGACATGATGTTGTAGAGGATGCCGTCGATGCGATAGCGGATGCGGTACTCCTTTTCGTACGGCTCGATATGAATGTCGCTCGCGCCCTTGGAAATGGCGGACATCAGAATGACGTTCACCAACTTGATGACCGGTGCTTCCTCGCCCTGTTTCGCGAGCGTCTCGGCGCTGATCTCCTCGAGGTCCTCGATGACTTCAACGTCGTCTTCTTCGGCGGCCTCCATCTCGCCGAGCGTTCGTACGGCAAGTTCGAGGGCGCTTTCGCCGGCTCCGCCGCCTTGCGAGACTTTGCCGGCCGGCGTCCCGCCGCCGTAATACTTGTCGATCGAATCAATGACGGCCGTTTCCGATGCGACCACGGGCTCGACGTTGTAGCCCGTCATGAACTTCACGTCGTCCATCGCGAACACGTTAGTGGGATCGGTCATCGCGATCGTCAAGGCGGCACCGTTGCGGCTCAACGGCACGATCTGGTATTTGCGAACGGCTTCCGCCGGCACGAGCTTGATGACGGCCGGATCAATCTCGAATTGGCCCAGCGCGATCGAGGGCACCCCGTACTGCTTGGAGAGCAGCGCCGTGATCTCCTCGTCCTTCACATACCCCAGCTTCACGAGGTTGGCGCCAAGCTTTCCCCCGTGCATGCGCTGATAGTTCAGCGCCTCCTGGAGTTGTGCGGGAGCGATGCGCCTCTCTTTGAGAAGCAGCTCACCCATACGAACTGGCATTTGGCTTCGATCTCGAAAACGTCAATACGTCAATCGGCCGGCGATGCCCCATCGCCGATCCCGATCGCCACTCGCTCCGTACACCTCGACGTAGGTACCCGCGCGCAACGCCAGCGACGCGCCTGCGCTCGCAATCGGCCGCGCACCGGCGGCGGTGCTCGCACGCAAGCCGCCGCGGATCGCGACCGTTCGTCCCCGGAACCAGCGTTCCACTCCTCCCGCGACGTCGCGACGCTCACCTTGCGGGTAATCGACGCGCGTCACATCGGCATCAACCGCCACAATCAAACTCGAATTGCCGGGCCAGCCATCGGCCCACGCCACGCCGACGCGGACGTGCCGCTCGACCGTCACCGCCTCGCCGTTTTCGCGCCCATCGTCAAACGTCGGCGCCGCCAGGTTGCGCGCGACGACGCCGAACCGCATGCGGCCTGCTGACGCGAGGGCGCCGACGTCCACATCCCCCGTGGTGCGAGCGTGTCCTTCGAGCGATTCGGCAGCATCGAATCCTTCGTCCCAGGAGCGAATCGCGATGTCGCCCGTGGCGGCGAGTTCGCCACGCACGAGCTTTGCCGTCGCTCCCACCGTGAAGTTGTCCGTCAGCGACTGCAGCACGCTGATCCCCAGCTGGCTCGTAACCAGCGAGCGGACAGAGACTTGCCGATCTTCTCGGCCGGGAGGGTCCCCAACTGCAGGGCTTAGCTTGGTCTGGCGACTGCGGTAATAGGAAATTCCGAGCGGCGGGACGCCAGCCGCTATGAGGACGGTCCCCGTCTGTCCGGCCGGTTCTGTGGCAGTAAGAATGGACGGAGGCTCGGCGCCTCCACGCCCTAAGTCGACGAGAATGTTGAAGATTGGTCCATTGACCAAGCCAGCAGGATTCCATGCGACTGCCGACGCATCATCGGCGACGGCAACAAAGGCGCTGAGTGCAGCGGCGCGATTCCCAACCTGGTCCAGCGGTTGGGCTGCCAGATAAGCCGGTGAAAAAGCAAACGCGAGCAGAACCGCGAACACGGCTGTCGTGATTTTCTTAGCCATAAGATTAAATTTTGACTGAGCTAAAATAAGGCGAGCGATTGGAAAGCCATCGTATTCAGCGATTTGAACGAGTGTCAAGGAACTGAACTGTGGTCAATCGTCGTATGTTCTTTGTTGGGGGGAAACGTTGATCCGTCGTGTCGCGGGCGTCGTCCTGCGCCCGCGATCCACTCTGGCTGAGCTCGTCCATCGGCCTGTCTGGGTGGATACCTGGTTGTTTATCCTGATCGTTGTGGGTGTCTGCGCCGGTGTATTTCTGCGCACCGACATCGGACGACAAGCCGTGATCGACGAGCGCGTGCGCGTCATCGAAACGTTGGGCGGCGCGGTGACCGATGCGGACTACGCGACGCTTCAAGCGCGCCCACCCTGGTGGGTGTACTTCACCAGCGGCGGCCGCCTGCTGTTGACGCCCGCGGTGACGTTGCTCGTGGCGACGACCTGCTGGGCGGTGGCGCGCGCGGAAGGCATTGAGGCGCGCTTCACGCAGGCGCTTGCCGTCGTGGTGCACGCAAGCGTCGTGCTCGTCATCGGGCAGCTGATTGCCACGCCGCTCCACTATGTGCGTGAATCGTTGACGAGCCCACTGAATTTCGCGACTGTTCTGCCCGGCATGGACGAAGGCACGCTGCCGGCCCGCTTCTTTGGCTCGATGGATCTCTTCGCGGTTTGGTGGCTGGCGCTCATCGTCATCGGCCTGGCCGTGCTGACGCGCCGCGGCACCCGGCGCTACGCCGTATCGGCGGCAGCGGTCTATCTCGTGTTCGCCGCGGTCATGGCAGGCGTGAGTGCGGCGCTGGGAGGAAGCTAACCGTGTTTCGCAGGAAATGGCTCCTGGCCGTGATTGCTCTCGTTATCATCGGCGGGATCGCGGCCGCCATACTCGCGCGGCGCCGTGATGAAGGTGCCACCGTTTCGTCCGAAAGCATCTACAAGCGCGATCTCGAAGCCATCGTAACGGCGTCGGGCAAGATCGACCCCAAGAAGACCGTCAACATCAGCGCGCAATCCATGGGCCGCGTCACCCGGCTCGCCGTGAAAGAAGGCGATCGCGTGAAGGCGGGCCAGTTCCTGCTGCAAATCGATCCGATTGTTGCTGAGAGCGCGGTGCGCCGCGATGAAGCCGCCGTGGCAGGCGCGGTCACGGGTCTCGAGCAGACTCGCGTGCAGCTACAAAGCGCGCAGGCAAATCTGGAGCTGGCGCGGCAGACGCTCAAGCGGCAGCAGGAACTGTGGGAGAGCGGGCTGACGACGCGGGAGACGCTCGAGCGCGCGCAGGCGGAAGTGGATGTGCGCGAAAGCGAATTGCGCGCGCGCGAACAGGAAATCCGCACGCGTCAGGAGCAGGTGCGCCAGCAGCAGGCAGGACTGTCAAGCAGCCGCCACTCGCTTGCGCAGTCGCGTTTCGAATCGCCGTTTGACGGGATCGTCACGCGCCGTAACGTCGAAGAAGGCGAAAACGTCGTCGTCGGCACGATGAACAATGCGGGAACCGTGCTGCTGACGGTTGCCGACATGTCGGTGATCGAAGCCGAGGTCGAAGTAGATGAAACCGACATTCCGCTCGTACGCATCGGCCAATCCGCAAAGGTGACGATCGACGCGATCGACGGCAAGACGTTTACCGGTCATGTCTCGGAAATTGGCAACAGCCCGATTCAAGCCGCCGCCGGCGCGCAGCCGGGCGCGCGCACGGCGACGAATTTCAAGGTCGTGGTGACGCTCGAGGGCGAGATTTCCGAAGTGCGTCCCGGATTCACTTGCACCGCCGAAATCACCACGGAGAAGCGACCGCAGGCCGTGGCCGTGCCGATCCAGGCGCTCACGGTGCGCGAGCTCCTCTACGACGAGAAGGGCAACGTCATTCACGAGCCGCGTCCGCCGAAGCCATCGCGTTTCCGTTTTGGACCCAGCGTGACACCGCCGGTCTCGGCCTCGACGAACACGGAACTGAAGCCCGGTCAAAAGCGCGAAGAAACCGAGGGCGTGTTCGTAATTCGCGACAACAAGGCCGTGTTCGTGCCGGTGAAAGTCGGCATTGCCGGCGAGCGCTACTTCGAGGTGACGTCGGGGCTCAAGGAAGGTGATCGCGTGATCACGGGCCCCTTCGATACCGTGCGAAACATGTACGACGGCGATCTGGTGAAGGTGAACACTGGGACCGCTTCGCGGTAGGACCGCCGTAGGACCGCTGCGCGGTCGAACGGCGGCAGGACCCCTCCGCGGTGGGATCCTACGGGTGGGGACCCTTCGGGTTGGAATTCCCTACCGGCCGAAGGCCGGTCCTACCGCGAGCCGAAGGCGAGCGGTCCGACCCGCGCGAAGCGCGGGTCGGACCCGAAGGGTCCTAACGAGTCATGTCGCAGATTCTTGAATCAGTCAAACTCGCCCTCGCCTCTATCTGGGCCAACAAACTGCGCTCGCTGTTGACCCTTCTCGGCAACATCGTCGCGGTGTCGTCGATCATCACCGTGGTGTCGCTCATTCAGGGCGTCAACAGCGCGGTGACCAACGCGATCGTGTCCGATCTCGGCGCCGACTCGTTCACCATTCAGCGGACTGGCATCGTACGCAATCAGGACGAAGCCGACAAGCAACGCAACAATCCGCGTGTGACGCTTGCCGACGCACAGGCCATTCGCAAGTTCGCCACCTCCATTGATGCGGTGATGGCGCAGGCCCAGACGTCAACGAGGGTCGCTTACCGCGACGACGAGTTGCAGTCCATCCAAGTGCAAGGGGTGAGTGAGGACTACATCGAGTTTTCCACTTTCGACGCCGAACGCGGGCGCATGATCAGCCCAATCGAGATCGAGCGGGGCCGGCCGGTCGCGCTGCTCGGCTGGCAAACCGCCGATCGCCTGTTTGCCTCGGAGGATCCGCTCGACAAGTTGATCAAGATCGCGGGCATCCCGTTCACGGTGGTCGGCGTCAGCAAGAAAAAGGGGGCGTTCTTCGGCAACTCGCTCGACGAGTTCGTGGTGATTCCTCTCGGCGAGTATCAGAAGCTGTTCGGTTACCGGCAGTCGCTCGCGCTGATGGTGAAGCCGCGCAGCGCGGCGGTCGTCAGCGAGGCGCGCGACCAGGCTCGGATGGCGTTGCGCATCGAACGCCGCCTGAAGCCGCGTGACGACGATAACTTCGGACTCGTGGCGTTAGATTCCGTGCTCGATATTTACAACCAGGCAACGGCCGGGATTTTCGCGGTGCTCGTGGGCGTCGTCGCGTTGTCGCTGGTGGTGGGCGGCATCGTCATCATGAACATCATGTTGATGGTGGTGAGCGAGCGTACCCGCGAGATCGGGTTGCGCAAAGCGCTCGGCGCCAAGCGCCGCGACATCATGTCGCAGGTCCTCACCGAATCGATCACGCTCTCGCTGACCGGCGGCGTGATCGGCATCGTCATTGGCACGCTGTTCGCGCGTGGCCTGTCGGCAGTAACGCCACTGCCAGCGACGCTCGAGATGTGGTCGGTGGCGCTCGGCGTGCTGATTACCGGATTGGTCGGATTGTTCTTCGGCTGGTATCCGGCGCGCCGTGCCGCCATGCTCGACCCGATCGAGGCGCTGAGGCGAGAGTAATGGGCCGCTTCACTGCGCAAATCGCCCTGTTCAGAGAGACGGCGGTCATGGCGCTCGACACGCTGCGCGCCAACAAGATGCGATCCGCGCTCACGATCCTCGGCGTCGTCATCGGCATCACCTCGATTGTCGGCATGACGTCGCTCATTCGCGGCTTCGATCAGTCGCTGCGCACCACCATCATGGCGCTGGGACCGAAGACGATGTTCGTGGCGCGCTTCAGCGCGATCAGCTTGTCGTCCGGGTCGTCGTTTGTCGAGTTGCTCCGGCGTCCTGCCGTCACCGTCGACGACGGTGAAGCGATCAAGCGGTTGTCGACCAAGATCGCGCTCGTCGACACGTGGCTCGGCGCCGGCGGCGGGCAGCCGACGACGGAACGCATTTTCTATCGCAACGAGAGGACGGCGCCCGTCCCAATCATGGGCACGAGCGAGCTCTTCGTCGACATCAACTTCGCGAAAATCGTCGCGGGGCGCTCGTTCACCGAGCAGGAGGTGCAGCACCGACGCAATCTCGCCGTCCTCGGCTACGGGCCGTACGAAGCGTTGTTCGAGAAGAAAGGCATGGACCCCGTCGGGAAAAAAATCAGGATCGGAGCCCTCGAGTACACCGTCGCTGGCGTCATCGGCAAGCGTCCTGGTCTCGGATTCGGACCGAGCTCCGATGACTTCGTCATCATTCCGTTCACTAGTTGGCGCAAGCAGTTCGGCTCCGAGAAACAGCGCACCGGTCCGTTTGGCGGTCGCAGCGTGATGGTGGCCGTGGTTCCGCACGAATGGGCGACGCAGGCCGAAGCGATGGCCGAGGTCGAGGAGATCATGCGCATCCGCCATGGCCTGACGCTCGACAAGCCCAACGACTTCGATATCGTGACGCAGGACGCCGCCCTCAAGGTGTGGGAACGCGTGTCTCAGGCGGTGCTGCTGTCGCTCGTGGTGATCTCGTCGATTGCCTTGATGGTCGGCGGCATCGGGGTCATGGCGATCATGACGATCTCGGTGACCGAGCGCACGCGCGAGATCGGTGTGCGCATGGCGATTGGCGCGCGCCGGCGCGAAATCCTCGTCCAGTTTCTGATCGAGGCGGCCGTGCTCACGAGCGTTGGCGGTGTCATCGGTATTGCGCTCGGGAGCGGCATCGGTCTGCTTGTCAATCTCGCGTCCGGCTTCCCGATCTCGCTGCCATGGTGGTCCTTCGCCCTGGGACTGGGATTCTCCGCCGGCGTCGGCATTTTCTTCGGGATGTTCCCGGCCTGGCGCGCGGCTCGTCTGGATCCGATCGAGGCGCTGCGCTACGAGTAGTTCCTAGTTCAAAGTTCAAAGTTGAAACTGCCAAACTCCACTTTGAACTTTGAACTTGGAACTTGGAACTTGGAACTCCCGCGCCAGCGTGTATATGATGCGCGATAGAACGCGAATTTGCCCCGCCTTCGCGAAGCTTCGGCGAGACCCGCCATAGCGTTGGCGGCGGCGGGCGCGCGGGAGGGATAGCGCTATGAAGGTTTATGACGGGCCCAGCATCCGCAACGTGGCATTCGTCGGCCACAGCGGCAGCGGCAAAACCCAATTGGTATCCGCACTGCTCGTCACCTCCGGCATGGTGAACCGGCTGGGCAGAGTGGACGATGGGACGACAACGACCGATTACGACGAAGAAGAAGTCGCACGCAAACATACCCTCTCCGCCGCGCTCGCGTACGCCGAGTGGAACAAGACCAAGATCAATTTCATCGACACGCCGGGATTCGGCAATTTCTTCAGCGACACGCGCGCGGCGTTGCACGTGGCCGATGCGGCGCTCGTCGTCATTGATGCCGTCGCCGGTGTCGAGGTGCAAACGGAGAAGGCCTGGGAGGCCGCGCAGCAGCTCGAGCTGCCCCGCATCGTCGTGCTCAACCGCCTCGATCGCGAGCGCGCCTCGCTCGCGCGATCCCTCGACTCGCTGCATCAGGCGCTCGGCCGCGCGATCGTCCCCATCCAGTTACCAATCGGCGAGGAGAGAGATTTCAAGGGCGTGGTCGATCTCGTTGCGATGAAGGCCTACACGTTTGCGGCCGACGGCTCGGGACAGATGACCGAAGGTCCGGTGCCGGCCGATATGACCGACGCCGCCACGGCGGCTCGCGACCAGTTGATCGAAATGGTCGCCGAGGCCGACGAAGCGCTGATGGAGAAGTTCTTTGACGCCGGCACGCTCTCACAGGAGGAGCTCGTGAGCGGCCTCAGGAGCGCCACGCACAGCGCCAAGATCTTCCCGCTCGTGTGCACGGCCGGTCTGGCGAATATCGGCGCGCAGACGCTGCTCGACGCGGTGCTCGCGTACGCCCCCTCGCCCGCCGATCGGCCGTTCAAGGCGCTCGAGGCGTCGGGAAACGAGGTCACGAAACTCGCCGACGACAAGGCACCCTACGCGGCATTCGTGTGGAAGACGGTCGCCGATCAATTCGCCGGGCGTATCACGATGTTTCGCGTCTATCAGGGGTCTCTGAAGTCGGATACCACCGTGCAGAACGCGACGCAGGGCACACAGGAGCGCGTCGGCCACCTGGTGGTGATGCAGGGCAAGACGCAGACCAACGTGCCCGAAATTCACGCCGGCGATCTTGGCGCGGTGGCGAAACTGAAGGACACACGCACGAACGACACAATCGCGGACAAAGCGTCAGGAATCAAATTCGCGCCGATGACCTTCCCCGAGCCGGTCCTGGCTTATGCGATCGAGCCGAAGAGCCGCGGCGACGAAGACAAGATCAGCACGTCGATGCATCGTCTCGAGGAGGAAGATCCGACGATTCGCTATTCCCGCGATCCGCAGACGCACGAACTGCTGCTGGCCGGGCAGGGCCAGCTGCACATCGAGGTCACGGTGGCGAAGCTGAAACGGCGCTTCGGCGTCGAGGTCAACCTGAAACCGCCGCGGATTCCGTATCGCGAAACGATTACGGCGCGCGCCGAAGCGCACGGGCGCCACAAGAAGCAGAGCGGCGGCCACGGCCAGTTCGGCGACTGCAAGATCCGCATGGAACCGTTGCCGCGCGGCAGCGACTTCGAGTTCGTCGACGAGATCTTCGGCGGCGCCATTCCGCGGCAGTTCATTCCAGCCGTGGAGAAAGGCATCCAGGAGTCGCGCATGCGCGGCTATCTTGCCGGCTATCCGGTGGTCGATTTCCGGGTCGTGCTGTACGACGGCCAGTACCACGACGTCGATTCCAACGAGATCTCGTTCAAGACGGCCGGCTGGCTCGCCTTCAAGGATGGGATGTCGAAGGCACGGCCCACGCTGCTCGAACCGATAATGGACGTTGAAGTGTACGCGCCCAGCGATTACGCCGGCGACCTGATGGGCGACTTGAACGGCCGTCGCGGGCGCATCAGCGGCATGGATCCGCGCGGGCAGATGACGGTGATCAAAGCGCAGGTGCCGATGGCGGAAATGCTCACCTACGAGCAGCACCTCACGTCGGTGACCGGCGGACGCGGTTCCTATCACATGGAGTTCTCGCACTACGACGAAGTGCCACAGCACCAGCAGACGAAGATCATCGCCGCCGCAAAGGCGGAGCGGGGGCAGGAAGCGGCGGAACCGGCGTAGAAGCGGAGCATGTGACGATGTTGCGATTTGGGGAGGTGGCGATGTGATGTGGTCGACGGGGCGATGCGGCGATGTGTCTGGCGATGTGCCATCGCCACATCCCAACCCGCCACATGACATCGCGACATCGCCACGTCGCGACATCGCCACGTCGCGACATCGCGCGATGTTCACTGCGCCGGCCTGGCCGGCCGATCCCAATCGAAGATTCCGTTACGCGCCTCGAACCATTGCACGATCGCGTCTCGGCGCTTCAGCACCGCGTTGATCTCCGCCGGGCCGATATAATCCTTCATCGTTTGCGTCAGCGTTGGCTTGTCGAGCGCCTTGAGCCGCTCGATCACCTTCCGATCGCACTTGGCGAGATTGCCGGGCGCCTTCAGGGCGTCCATCAATCGGAACGATCGCGAGTGATCGATCATCCAGATGCGCCAGTCGGTGTCGATGAGCAGGTTGCCAAGGTTGCGATCGACGTTGTAAATGAGCTGGTCGAACATCCGCACGTGCCACATCTGCGCGTTCCAGCGCTCGGAATCGGGCGCCTCGATCTTCTTCCTGAAGCGCGCGGTTTCGTCCATCATCACATCGTCCACCCACCAGGTGAACGAGCCGTGCTTGCCGTTATGCGCCCGCTCCACACTTGGCGGAATCATGCCGAGATCGAGCAGGCGATCGAGGCGATAGGCGGCAACGTTGAAGCGCCAGGTGTCGCGGAAGTTGAACTCGGTCCCGCGCTCGCTTTCGAATTTCTGCTTGAACTCGTCAATCGTCTGGATGCTCGCGTCGTGCGTAATGCGGCCATCCGACAGCGTGGCGCGAAGGGTGTGGGTAACGCCGGTGCTCACGCCTTTGGTGCGGACGACCTTCGCCTTCAGCAGGAATTCTTCTTGTTCCGCCAGCGAGAGCGCCGGCGCAGGTGTCTGCGTCGCGACCTGCGGCTGCGTCGCGACCTGCGGCTGCGCCGCGAGGCTGAACGCAGAATTGAGGAGCAACAGCGTGACGAGAAGCACGCGGATCATGGTCGGAAAGCCTACCGTACAAGACGAACGCCCGGCGCTGGTGTTCCACGCCGGGCGCCTATGGGTAACGGATATTAAGTATCAGGTATCAGGGGCAGGCGTCAGACTTCAGGGGTACCAGGCCTGATCCACCCCCTGGATGTCTGACAGCGGGTACTGACACTCAGCTAGGACCCGCCGGCTTTCCGTGGTGTCGTGGTCTTCTTCGCCGCTCTCCGCGCCGGCTTCGAGGCTTTGGCACGGTCCTCGGTTTTCCCCGCGTCTTTCTTGCCGCCGCGAATGCTCTGCGCGGCCGCCTTGAGACGCTCCCCGACACTCTTCTGCTGCTTCGGCGCTTCGCCTTCCGCTTCCTTCGCCGCCTTTTCGGCTTCGGCCTTCTTCGGATCGAACTCACTGCCCACGAGTTCGATTTGGGCGACCTCCGCAGCGTCGCCGCGGCGATGACCGAGCTTGAGGATGCGGGTGTAACCGCCCGGACGCTCCATGAAACGGAGCGCAAGCTGGTCGAACAGCTTGGCGACCACGTCCTCGTTGACGATGTCGCGCATCACGAGGCGGCGTGCCGTCAGGGTCCGGCCGTTGGCTTCGTTGGCCTTCACGCCGCGCTTGGCGATCGTGATCAGGCGCTCCACGAACGGACGCAGCTCCTTGGCTTTGGGCACCGTGGTCTCGATGCGTTCGTGCCGCAGCAGCGCTTCTGCCTGATTGCGCAGCAGCGCGATACGGTGCTCAGTGACGCGACCGAGCTTGCGGTGGGCAACTCTGTGTCTCATATGCGTGTTCCGGCGGGGCTGAAGCCCTGCTCTGTTAGTCCTGATTTGCGCTTGCGGGCTGATCGAGCTTCATACCGAGCCCCAGCCCCATCGACGACAGAATCTCTTTGATCTCGTTGAGCGACTTGCGCCCGAAGTTCTTGGTTTTGAGCATCTCGGCTTCCGTTTTCTGCACCAGCTCACGGATAGTCCGGATGTTTGCGTTCTTCAGACAGTTGTACGACCGCACTGAGAGCTCGAGCTCCTCGACGCTTTTGTCGAGATGCTCGTTGGTCGCGCCGGCGTGCGTCGGTTCGACACCGCCTTCGCTCGGTTGATCGTCGGCTTCATCCAGGTTGATGAAGATGTTCAAGTGATCGCGCACCAGCTTGGCGGCAAGCGACACCGCATCGCGCGGCGTCTCCGACCCGTTGGTCCAGACATCCAGCGTCAGCTTGTCGTAGTCCGTCGTCTGGCCGAGACGCGCGGCTTCGACGAGATAGTTCACTTTCTTGACCGGCGAGTGAACCGAATCGATCGGGATCCAGCCAATGCCAAGATCCTCGTCGAAGTTCTTGTCCGCCGACACGTAGCCGCGTCCGCGCTTGATGCGAAGCTCCATGTGCAGTTTGCCGCCGTCGGAGACCGTCGCAATGTGCGCATCCGGTTCGAGAATCTCAACATCCTGATCGACTTCGATGTCGCGCGCGCGTACTTCGCCCCCCTTATCGACACGCAGATAGAGCGTCTTCGTGTAATCGACGTGACAAGTTAGGGGGATCTGCTTGAGATTCAGAATGATGTCGGTGGCGTCCTCTACGACGCCGGGAATGGGCGAGAACTCGTGCAGCACGCCATCGATCTTCACCGCAGTAATCGCCGCTCCTTCGATCGAGGAGAGCAGCACGCGGCGAAGCGCGTTGCCAATGGTGGTGCCGAAGCCGCGTTCGAACGGCTGGGCGTAAAACCGGCCGTACCGATCAGTGAGCGTTTCACGCTCCACTTCGAGCCGCTTCGGACGCTGAAAACCTTTCCAGAGCATCGGATCTTCCTTTCGCTTACGGGCCGCCAGCGCGGCCTCCAGACCTGCGGGTACCGATCTCCGAATCTGGAGATCTGGAGATTTGGAGATTTGGAGCTGATTTGGCGATCTCCGAATCTGCTCCATTTCTCCAGCTCACCAAATCTCCAAATTCGGTGATCCGCCACCGCTCGCTCGCTGCAGGCCTGACAAGCTGCTGGAGCGGTGGATGCGAACGCGAAAAAGGGAAAAAGGGGTCTGACCCCTTTTCCCTTTTTTTACGCGCCTTACTTCGAATAGAGCTCGACTATCAACTGTTCCTGCACCGGCAGATTGATCTGCTCGCGCGTGGGAACAGACACGACCTTGCCCGACATCTCGCCATCGAGCGAGAGCCATTCCGGCACGCCGCGTCCCTTGACCTCTTCAACGGCGTGCAGGATCGACGCGTTCATGCGGCTGCTCTCGCGCACCGTGACGACGTCGCCCACTTTCACCGAATAGGACGGGATGTCGACTTTGCGGCCGTTTACCTGGAAGTGGCCGTGGCGCACGAGCTGGCGCGCCTGCGGACGCGAGGTCGCAAAGCCGAGGCGATACACCGCGTTGTCCAACCGCCGCTCGAGCAGTTGCAGGAGCGTTTCGCCGGTGATGCCGCGCGTGCGCTCCGCCCGTTCGAAGTAGCGGCGGAACTGGTCTTCCAGCACGCCGTA
Organism: Acidobacteriota bacterium; assembly: GCA_046727855.1. Classification (GTDB taxonomy): domain Bacteria; phylum Acidobacteriota; class Vicinamibacteria; order Vicinamibacterales; family UBA2999; genus DASPWV01. The sequence goes on along the minus strand of JBKPDL010000117.1, from coordinate 17,400 downwards.
GATACGCTTGACCTTCTGCTTCTCGCGCAGCTGCACGCCGTAGCCGACAAGCTTGGCCTTGCGTGAGCGGCCATGCTGGCCAGGCGGCACGTTGCGCTTCTCAATCGCGCACTTTTCCGTGTAGCAGCGCTCGCCCTTGAGGAACAGTTTCATTCCCTCGCGTCGGCACAGTCTGCAAACGGGTCCGTTGTATCTTGCCATCGTTTTCTCTGATCCTTGTCAGTTCAAAGTTCAAAGTTCAAAGTTCAAAGTTCAAAGTTCAAAGTTAAGTTGCAATGTTGAGTGAGTTCTCAACTTTGAACTTTGAACTTTGAACTTGAAACTTGTAACTACACCCGCCGCCGCTTTGGCGGGCGGCAGCCGTTGTGCGGAATCGGGGTCACGTCGCGAATCGACTTCACTTCGAGACCCGCGGTTGACAGTGCACGGATCGCCGACTCGCGGCCGGAGCCCGGCCCCTTGACCAGCACTTCGCACGAGCGCATGCCAAACGCTTTGGCCGCATTGGTTGCGTTGAGCGCGGCCTGCGTGGCGGCAAAAGGCGTCCCCTTGCGCGATCCCTTGAAGCCGATCGCGCCAGCGCTCGACCACGCCACCACAGCCCCGTCGGCATCGGTGATCGTCACCAGCGTGTTGTTGAACGACGCCTGGACGTGCACGAAGCCATGGTGCACCACGCGCTTTTCGCCGCGCTTCTTGAACGTCTTCTTTTTCTTGGTCGGCTTATCCGCGCCGCCTTGCGTCTCAGTCTTCGCCATGTTTGTTCGCTCGCTGTCGGTTCCAGTTCAAAGTTCAAAGTTCAAAGTTCAAAGTTCAAAGTTCAAAGTGAAGGTGCAAGCGTTGTTGAATCTTTGAACTTTGAACTTTGAACTTTGAACTACACTGTTTTCTTCTTCGCCACTGCGCCCTTGCGCGGACCCTTACGCGTCCGGGCGTTCGTGCGCGTGCGCTGGCCTCGCACCGGCAGATTGCGCCGGTGACGCGCGCCGCGATAGCTGCCGATCTCGATGAGCCGCTTGATGTTCATCGAGATTTCCTTGCGCAGATCGCCCTCGACCCCGCCCTGCTCCTCAATTACCCGGCTGATCTTGCGGACATCGTCTTCGCTCAGGTCCTTGACGCGAACATCGGAGCTCACGCCCGCCGACTGAAGAATCAGGTTCGAGCGATGACGGCCAATGCCGTAGATATAGGTCAGCCCAATCTCGACCCGCTTAGTTCGCGGGAGGTCCACGCCTGCAATTCGTGCCATTTCTCTGTGCCCTCATGGAGCGAGTAGCGGGTAGCGGTAACGAGAATGCTCATCCTCATCCTCGCTACGCGTTACTCGTGTCTCGCTACTAACCCTGACGTTGCTTATGCTTCTGATTCGTGCAGATCACACGCACCACTCCGCGCCGCCGGACGATCTTGCACTTGTCGCACATACGCTTTACTGAAGCTCTCACCTTCATAACCCGCTCACCTTCGCTCGCGAAGTTTCCAGTTGTCAGTTCACAGCAAACCGTTTCGGAACTGGAACTCAAACCGCCGGGAAAACCAAACAGTTGGCTTCGCTGCCATATGTCTTTTTTGCCCCGCTCCGCATAACGGTCTAAACCCTTCCAAGTTACAGCTTCTCCACGACTCTCCCGCGGTTTCGATCTCCCGGCAGGAGCGCCACCCGAACCCGATCGCCAACCAGCACCCGTATGAAGTTGCGGTGCACCGGCTCGCTCAAATGCGCGATCACCTGATGCCCTTCGAGCTGCACCTTCACCAACTGACGGGGCAGCAGCTCGACGACGACTCCTTCCGCCTCATGGCGTGGCAAGGCTAAAGCCGTGCTCCACCACCATAACTGGCAGCGGCAGTACTGGGACCCGGTCTTCGTCCGGTTTCTTCCCCTTCAGCGGCTTGGGTCAGAATCCTGCATCCCTGCGCGGTCACGACGACCGTATGTTCAAAGTGCGCCGAGAGGCTGCCGTCCTTCGTCACCGCCGTCCACCCGTCACCGAGCACCTTTACCGCCGGCTTACCCGCATTGACCATCGGCTCAATCGCGAGCACCATGCCTTCCGCCAATCGCGGTCCGCGTCCCGGCGGACCGTAATTCGGAATCTGCGGCTCCTCGTGCAGCTTGGCGCCAATGCCATGCCCCACGAATTCGCGCACCACCGAGAATCCCTGCGCCTCGACGTGCAGCTGCACCGCGGCCCCGATGTCGGTCACGCGCGCGCCGGGGCGAACGGCGGCAAGGCCGCGATACAACGACTCTTCGGTCACCGTCAACAGCTTCACGGCCTCGGCACCGATGGCGCCGACCGGCACCGTCACGGCTGAATCGCCGAAAAAGCCGTCCAGCTTCGCGCCCATGTCGATCGAGATCACATCGCCTTCGATCAGGGGGCGCGAGGACGGAATGCCGTGCACCACCTGCTCGTTGATCGACGCGCAAATCGTCGCGGGATACCCGTGATACCCCTTGAACGCCGGCTCCGCGCCCGCCTCTTGCAGGCGCCGTTCCGCAACCGCATCGAGCTCGGCTGTTGTCACGCCCGGGCGCACCAGCGACTTGAGTTCGGCCAGCACCCGCGCGACGAGCGCATTGACTCGCGCGAGCCGTTCGATCTCTCCCGCAGAACGGCAGACAATCACGCGCTCGACCCCGGGCGTGTGGCATCGCCGCCCGAACCCTTGGTCGGCCGTCCCAGGGCCGACGCGACGGCCGCGACGATCGCCTCGCGCACGCGCTCCGGCGGCTGCGCGCCGTCGACTACGCGATACGTCGGACGCGCGTGATAATGCGTGATCATCGGCTGCGTCTCGCGCCAGTACACCTTCAGGCGATCGCGCACGACCGCTTCGCTGTCGTCCGATCGCGCGACCAGCTCACCACCGCACCGCTCACAGCGTGCGATATACGCCGGATCCTCGCTGAACGCCGACACCGTGCGTCCGCACTTCGAGCAAATGCGGCGGTTTCGCACGCGCCGCACGAGCTCGTCGTCCGGCACGTTGATCTCCACGACGATGAGCGGACCGCGCCCTTCCAGGATCGCATCGAGCGCGTCGGCCTGCCGCACGGTGCGCGGAAACCCGTCGAGGACAAAGCCGCGCATGGTGTCGGGACGCGACAACCGATCGCGGACGATGCCGATGATTACGTCGTCGCTCACCAGCTGACCGCTATTCAGCTGCGCGGTCACCTGCTGACCGAGCGACGTGCCTTCGTGCACCGCCTCGCGGAGAATGTCGCCGGTCGAGATCTTCGGGATGCCGTGATCCAGCGCGAAGCGCTCGGCCTGCGTCCCTTTGCCCGCGCCCGGCGGCCCGATCACGACGAGATTCAACGCCACGTCACCCGCGCCGTCCACGGATCCGCGTTTTCTTCATGAAGCCGTCGTAGTGCCGCATGATCAGCTGCGACTCGACCTGGTTGACGGTATCCATCGCCACGCCGACCACAATCAGGAGCGACGTGCCGCCGAAGTAAAACGGCACGCCAAGGCCCTGCGTAAACCACTGCGGCAAATTCGCTTCGAGCGTTTCCCCGATAAACGGAATCGGCGCGACGCGGAAGCCGCTAATCAAGAACGTCGGCAGAATCGCTACGATGGCCAGATAGACGGCACCGACCAGCGTCACACGCGCCAGAATCGTGTCGATGTATTCGGCCGTTCGCTTGCCCGGGCGAATGCCGGGGATGAAGCCGCCGTACTTGCGCATGTTCTCCGCCACGTCATCCGGATTGAAGATGATGGCGGTATAGAAATACGCAAAGAAGATGATCCCGACGACGTACAGCAGGTTGTAAAGGGGCATGCCAATGTCAAGCTGCTGCACGATGCGATCGCCCCAACTGCCGGGCGTAAACGCCGGCGCAAACGTCGCCGGAAACGCGAGGATGGACGACGCGAAGATCACCGGAATGACGCCGCCAGTGTTGACCTTGAGCGGAATGTGCGTGCTCGTGCCGCCGTACTGACGGCGGCCCACGACGCGCTTGGCGTACTGCACGGTAATCCGCCGATGTCCCCGCTCGACGAAGATGATGGCGGCGACAACACCGACCATGACCACGAGGAGAATGGCCAGCTGAAACAGGTTGATCTGCCCTGTCCGCATCATGTCGAGCGTCTGCAGAAAGGCACGCGGCAGACCCACGACGATGCCCGCATAGATGATGAGCGACATGCCGTTGCCGATGCCACGCTCCGTGATCTGCTCGCCGAGCCACATGATGAACATCGTGCCGGTTGTGAGCGTCAGCATGCAGAGCAGACGGAAGCCCCACCCCGGGTCGTAAACGAGCGGCAGGCCGCCCGCAATCTGGGTATTGCGCTCGAGCCAGACGGCAATGCCGAGCGACTGAACCGCCGCCAGCACCAGCGTCAGGTAGCGCGTGTACTGCGTGATCTTCCGGCGTCCAAGCTCGCCCTCTTTCGAGAGCCGCTCGAGATACGGCCACACCACAGTCAGCAGCTGCAGAATGATCGATGCGCTGATGTACGGCATCACGCCGAGAGCAAAGATCTGAATCCGCGAGAGGCTGCCTCCCGTGAACATGTCGTACAGACCAAACATCGTGCCCTGCAGCTGGCGCGACAGTTCCGCCAGCGCCGCCGGGTTGACGCCCGGTGTCGGAATGTGGCTTCCGATGCGGTACACGGCGAGCAACCCGAGGGTGAAGAGCACCCGGTTGCGCAGGTCCGAAACCGCGAAGAGATTTCTGATCGAGTCGATCACGTTACTGCCTCTGTTTCGAGTCGTGGAGATCGGGGAGATCGAGGAGACCGGGGAGAACGATTAACTGGGAGATCAGGGAGATCAGGGAGAAAAATTCCTTTCTTTCCTCCCCGACCTCCCTGATCTCCCCGTTACTTCTCCTCCCTAATCTCCGACCCTCTCCCTGACCTCCATTCCTAAATCGCTTCAGCCTTGCCGCCCGCTGCGGCCAACTTCTCCGCTGCTTTGCCGCTGAACTTGTGCGCCTGCACCGTCAACGCCTTGGTGATCTCGCCGCGGCCGAGCACCTTGATGGGCAGCCCCTTGCCGCCGCGAATCACGCCAGCCTCGCGCAACGCCTCGGGCGATACCGTCGCGCCCTTTTCGAACTGCGCCTCGAGCTGATCGAGGTTCACCACCGCGTATTCGGTGCGGAACATCTTGTTGTTGAAGCCGCGCTTCGGCACGCGGCGATGGAGCGGCATCTGACCGCCCTCGAAGCCACGCTTGTACGAGTAGCCCGAACGCGACTGCGCGCCCTTGTTGCCACGGCCGGCGGTTTTGCCATTGCCCGAGCCCGGTCCACGCCCCACGCGTTTGCGCGGCTGTTTCGACCCGGCGGCTGGTTTCAAATTGCTCAAATCCATATGCGTCTCGTCGACAGGTGAAGGTGCCCGGTTACTCTGTTACCTCAACCAAGTGTCGCACCTTGTCAATCATGCCGCGCGTTTCGGGTGTGTCGTTCAGTTCCACGGTGTGGCGGATCCGACGCAGACCGAGACTCTGCACGACGCGGCCCTGCTTCTCGTTGAAACCAATCGGGCTTCGGAGCAGGGTCACCCTCAACTTCTTTTCCGAACTGTTTTGCTTCGCCATAACTGTTTGCCAGTTCAAAGTTCAAAGTTCAAAGTTCAAAGTTCAAAGTGACGTTGAAAGTTGCTGAGTTCTCAATTTTGAACTCTGAACTTTGAACTTGTAACTTTACTGCGTCACCGGTTCCTCAACCTTTACCTGTCGCTCGCGACCGGTGACGAACAGTTCCTCTGCATCCTTCCCACGCAGACGTGCCACGCGATTCGGATCGCGCAGCATCTGCAGGGCCGTGAACGCCGCGCGCACCACGTTGTGCGCGTTCGCGCTGCCGAGCGATTTGGTCAACACGTTCGTGACACCGGCGGATTCGACCACCGCGCGCACGGCGCCACCCGCGATGATGCCGGTGCCGTCCGGCGCCGGCTTCAACAACACGCGACCGGCGCCGAAGTTGCCAGTGACAGGATGCGGGATCGTCGACCCCTTGAGCGGCACGCGAATCAGGTTCTTCTTCGCCGCCTCAATCCCCTTCTTGATTGCGGAGGGGACCTCCTTCGCCTTGCCGACGCCGTAACCGACAACGCCGTGACCATCCCCCACCACCACCAGAGCGCTGAAGCTCAGGTTCTTGCCGCCTTTCACAACTTTCGTGACGCGGTTGATGGACACCACGGTGTCCTTGATCTCGAGTTGCGACGCGTCGATCTTTTCGCGAGTGCGAATCATCTCGTTTCTACTCCGTGCCTCCGGAGGCTCCCGGCCTCCGTGCTTCCGTCCTTCTACGCTTCCGTGCTTCCGTGCCTAGAACTCCAGGCCGGCTTGCCGCGCGGCTTCGGCGACGGCGCGCACGCGCCCGTGATAGAGGAACCCGTTGCGATCGAAAACGACGCGGCTGATGCCCTTTTCCTTGAGCCGCTCGGCAATCGTGCGCCCGATCAACTCCGCGCCCTTCTTGTTGCCCGCACGGGTATCGCCTGAGAGCTTGGCCTTGACCGCCGGCTCGACACTGGACGCCGACGCGAGCGTCGTGCCCGCGAGGTCGTCGACTACCTGCACGTAGATGTGGGACACGCTGCGAAACACCGTCAACCGCGGACGCTCGGAGGTGCCGCGCATCCGCTTGCGGATGCGAAACTTGATGCGATCGCGGCGGTCTTCCTTAGTCTTGATCTGCATAGATCACGCTCGGTCGCGGACCAGTCCGCGCTACGTGTTGCCATGTAGCGCGGAGCTTTAGCTCCGCGATCACGCTCCTGTCTTTCCAGCCTTCTTCTTCAACACTTCACCCGTGTAGCGCACGCCCTTCTGCTGATACGGATCGGGCTTGCGCAGGCGTCGCAGATTCGCCGCGACCTGGCCGACCAGCTGCCGATCGACCCCGGTCACGGTCAGGTGCGTCTGTTTGTCAATCGCGATGTCAATACCCTGCGGCACGTCAAACATGATCGGGTGCGAGTAGCCGAGCGACAGCACGACCTGCCTGCCTTTGACCTCGGCGCGATAGCCGACGCCAACGATGTCGAGCTCCTTCTTCCAGCCCGAGGTCACGCCCTGCACCGCGTTGTTGACGAGGCTGCGCGCCAGACCATGAAACTTGTTCAGCTCACGCGCCTCGCTGTCCTTCCGGGTCACGAGGTTGCCGTCTTCGACGGCGGCGCTCACACCTGGCGGCAGCGGCTGACGCAGCTGTCCTTTCGGGCCCTTGACGTCCACGACGTTGCCGTCGACTTTGACGGTGACGCCCTTGGGAATTGCGATCGGTTTCTTGCCAACTCGAGACATGATCAATTCCTGTCGGCGCGGCTTAAGCCGAGCCTTCACCAGACGTTACAAAGGATCTCCCCACCAACACCGGCCTTCTGTGCCGCCCGTCCCGTCATCACTCCTCGCGAAGTAGTCAGGATGTTCACACCGAGCCCACCGAGCACCGGCGGCACTTCGTTGCGGCTGGCGTAAACACGGCGCCCGGGCCGGCTCACGCGCTCGAGCCCGCTGATGACGCGCTCGCCGCCGGGCCCGTACTTCAACTGCAGGCGAACCACCTGGCGCGGCGCCTTCCCGGGCCGGCCGGCGGCTTCGTCCACCAGTTTGTAGCCGGCGATGTAACCCTCGTCCTGCAGGATGCGCGCGATTTCCACCTTCAACTTCGACGCCGGAAGGTCCACGCGCGTGTGGCGCGAGCCCACGGCGTTGCGAATCCTGGTGAGCATGTCGGCAATCGGATCTGTCATGGTTCTCTCTTCGCCTTAGTAGCGAGTAGCGTGTGTCAAGGAGCGAGACTTCAGCGAGGCACCCTCGCTTGCCCGTTCCTCGTTGCCCGCACTACCAGCTGCTTTTCGTCACCCCAGCCACGTCGCCCTTCAACGCGAGTTCGCGGAAACACAAACGGCAGAGCGCGAACTTCCGAAGAAACGCGCGCGGCCGGCCGCAGCGTCGGCAGCGGTTGCGGTGGCGGACCTTGAACTTGAGCGATTTCTTTTCACGCGCCACTTTGGCTGTTGTTGCCACGGATACTCCCATTCGCGGACCTAAAGGTCCGCGCTACGATTGTCTAAACGGCATTCCCAAAAACTGCAGAAGCTTCCTTGCTTCCTCGTCTGTCTTGGCCGTCGTCACCACGTTCACGTTCATGCCGCGCGCTTTGTCCACCTTGAGGTAATCGATCTCGAGGAAGATCAGCTGATCGCGCAGGCCGACCGTGAAGTTGCCGCGACCGTCGAAGCCCTTCGGCGATACGCCGCGGAAGTCGCGAACGCGCGGAAGGCTGATGTTCATCAGACGATCGAGGAACTCGTACATTCGATCGCCGCGTAGCGTCACCATGGCGCCGATCGGCATCCCCTGACGCACCTTGAACTGCGCGATCGATTTCTTCGCGCGGCGCACGGCCGCCTTCTGACCGGTGATGCGCGAGAGCTCGTCAGCGCCCGTGTCGATCACCTTCGCGTTCTGCGTGGCTTCGCCCAGTCCCATGTTGACCACCACCTTGGTGATCTTCGGGACGGCATTGACGTTCTTGTAGCCGAACTCCTTCTTGAGCGCGGGCACAACGTCCTTCACATAGCGTTCGCGTAAGCGAGCGGGGCCTGCCGAGCGCTGCGGTTTGGTCGCTTTCGCCGGAGCGGCTTCAGCCTGTTCCGTTTTTGGTGTCTTCGCCTTCGCCATTATTTGTCCAGCACCGTGCCGCTCTTGCGGCTCATTCGAACACGCCGGTTGTCGGTGAGCGTTTTGCTGCCAATACGCGTCGGTTCGTTGGTATCGGGATCCACCAGCATGACATTGGACGCGTGAATCGACGCCTCGCGCTCCACGATCCCGCCCTTGATGTTCTTCTGCGGGTTCGGGCGCGTGTGGCGCTTGATCATGTTTACGCCTTCGACGATCAGGCGATTGCTGTCCGCGATCACACGCAGCACGCGTCCGCGCTTGCCGCGATCCTTGCCGGTCCGCACGATGACCGTGTCGTTCTTGCGAATCGGAGTCTGCAGTCTTGCCATCGCTTATAGCACCTCGGGCGCGAGCGAGATGATCTTCATGAACTTGCGCTCGCGCAGCTCGCGCGCGACCGGCCCGAACACGCGGGTGCCGATCGGCTCGCCCTGATCGTTGATGAGCACCACCGCATTGCGGTCGAAGCGGATATAGCTGCCGTCCTTGCGCCGCTGCTCTTTGCGCACGCGCACGACGACCGCCTTGACCACCTGGCCCTTCTTGATGTTCGACTCGGGCGCGGCTTCCTTCACGTTGGCGGTGATGATGTCGCCAAGGCGGGCATAGCGACCCGTGGACCCGCCGAGCGGATTGATCATCGACACCCGGCGCGCGCCGGAGTTGTCGGCGACGTCGAGGATCGATCGCATCTGAATCATTGCAGTCTCCTGATTCGGCCGGTCTGAAGAGGCGGCCGCTACAGGTGATGGCTGTCGGCCAATCCCCTGTGGCGACCGACCTTCAGCTCGGCCGACCAACACACGCTCTACCTGCTATACCTGCGGCGCGCGTTCGATCACCCGGGTGAGCGTCCAGCGCTTGCGGCGGCTCATGGGACGCGTTTCCGCTATGGCCACCTTGTCGCCCACCTTCGCTTCGTCGTTCTCGTCATGCGCAAGAAACTTCGACGTCCGCTTCTGAAATTTGCCGTAGAGCTCGTGTTGCACCCTGCGCTCGACGGCCACGACCACGCTCTTCTGCATGCGGTCGCTGACGACCACGCCCTGCAGTTCCGCTTTCGTGCTCATGACTACTTCGCCTTCTCTCTGAGAACCGTCTGGACGCGCGCGAGATCGCGGCGAACGTTCCGCATCTTGCCTGGCGCTTCGAGCTGCCCCATCGACTTCTGGATTCGCATCCGGAACAACTGATCGTCGAGCTCCCGGACCTTCGCCTCGAGTGACTCGGTGTCCATGTCTCTGAATTCAACCGCCTTCATGACACCTTCTCCTGCGCGAAGCGCGTCGCGAACTTCGTCTTGATCGGCAGCTTCGCCGACGCCAACTGCATGGCTCGCCTGGCTTCGTCCGGCGTGACGCCTTCCATCTCGAACAGGACGCGGCCCGGCTTGATCACGGCCACCCAGCCTTCAGGCGCGCCCTTGCCCTTACCCATACGTGTTTCCTGCGGTTTCTTCGTGATCGGCTTATCGGGGAATACCCGCACCCAAATCTTGCCGCCGCGCTTGATGAAATGGGTCATCGCGACACGCGCCGCTTCGATCTGTCGATCCGTCAACCAGCAGGGCTCCATCGCCTTGAGGCCGTAGTCGCCGAACGACACGTCGCCTCCACGCCACGCTTTGCCAGTCATGCGGCCGCGCTGCTGCTTGCGGTACTTCACTTTTTTTGGCATCAACATAGCTGTATCCCCGAATTTGGAGAGTTGGCGATCTGGAGATTTGGAGCCACTTTGGAGATCACCAAATCAACTCCAAATCTCCACATCACGAAATCTCCAGATTCACGCGGGCGCCTACCGCATCTCCTGCCGCGGCCGGCGCGGGCCGCGGTCACGATCCTGGCGGTCAGCGCGCCCGCCGTACCCTTCCTCTTCCCTGCCGACTCGCGGCGTCAACCGCTCGCCTTTGTAGAGCCACACCTTGACGCCAATCTGGCCATAGGTGGTGTTGGCTTCCGCAAAGCCGTAGTCGATGTCGGCCCGCAGCGTCTGCAGCGGCAACTGGCCGTGCAGATACCACTCCGAACGCGCGATTTCTGCGCCGTTCAACCGACCCGACACGCGCACCTTGATGCCGCGCGCGCCGAAGCGCAGCGCCGATTCAACCGCCTTGCGCATGGCACGGCGAAAGGCGACGCGCTTTTCGAGCTGCATCGCGACCGACTCGCCGATGAGCTGCGCGTCGAGCTCGGGCTTCTGGATCTCCTGGATGTTGATGAAGACCTCGCGGCTGGTCCGCTTCTGGATCTCCTGCTTCAACTTGTCGACTTCCTGTCCCTTGCGGCCGATGATGATCCCCGGACGCGAGGTGTGAATGTCGATCTTGAGCTTGTTCGCCGCGCGCTCGATCTCGACCTTCGAGACGCCCGCGTGCTGAAACCGCTTTTTCAGATCGCGTTTGAGCGACAGATCTTCGTGCAGCAGCGACGCGTACTCCTTGTCGGCGAACCAGCGCGACTTCCAGGTCTTGTTGAACCCGATGCGAAATCCGTAAGGGTGAACCTTCTGGCCCATAAATTCCTTCACGGCCGGTCTCTACAGACGGCCTCTACAGGTGACTCCTATTTTTTCCCCTGTGGCGCCCGGTCTTTAGACCGGCCGGTTTTCTTTGCAGCACCGCGAGGTTTCTTTTCCGCCTCGCCGGCGTCCACGGTTTTGATCACTTGCGGCTTCTCGGCGACTTCCACGGTCAAGTGCGTCGTCCGCTTGACGACGCGGAACGCGCGGCCCATCGGCGCCGGACGCACGCGCTTCATCGACGGCCCGTTGTCGGCGTGGCACTTCGCAACGAAGAGCCGCTCGACGTCGCCGCCGAAACCGTCCTTGTTCTGCACGTTGGCCACCGCTGAACGGAGCACCTTTGCGATCTCACGCGCGACCGACTTGTTGCTGAACTGCAGCGCGGTCAGCGCCTTGTTCACGTCCTTGCCGCGAATGAGATCGAGCACGAGCCCGGCCTTCTGCGCCGATGTGCGGACGTATTTTGCTGTCGCCTGTGCGCGAACCATGCTTAGGCCTTTCCTCCAGCCGCCGGCGCCGAGCCGGCGCCACCGGGCCCGCCCGCCGCCGGAGCGGCTGCCGCCGCCTTGTCCGACCTTGCAGAGTGACCTTTGAACTGGCGCGTCGGCGAAAACTCGCCGAGTTTGTGGCCGACCATGTTTTCGGTTACATACACCGGCACGAATTTCTTGCCGTTGTGGACCGCGAGCGTGTGCCCGACCATCTCGGGAATCACGGTCGATCGGCGCGACCAGGTCTTGATGACTTTCTTGTCGCCCGCGCGATTCATCCCCTCGACCTTCTCGAGAAGATGCGTGTCAACGAACGGGCCTTTTTTCAATGAACGGCTCATAAGATCCCTGAATCTGGAGATTTGGGGATTTGGAGAAAATCTGGAGATTGGGCAATTAGCAGATTTCCAGATTTCCAAATTCGCAAACTCTTATTTCGGTCGCCTTTGCACAATGAACTTGTCGCTCGGCTTCCGCCTACGTGTTTTGTAGCCCTTGGTCGGCACGCCCCACGGCGTCACCGGATGACGCCCACCGGCGGTCTTGCCTTCACCCCCACCCAGCGGGTGATCCACCGGGTTCATCGCAACGCCGCGCACGTGTGGGCGTTTACCTAGCCAGCGGCTGCGCCCCGCTTTACCGACCGACACGTTCTCGTGATCGAGATTGCCGACCTGGCCGACGGTGGCCATGCACTCTATGTGCACTTTGCGAATCTCTCCCGATGGTGTTTTCACCGAAACGTACTCGCCTTCTTTGGCCACAACCTGGACGGCAGCACCGGCGCTGCGCGCCATCTGACCGCCGCGTCCCTGCTTCAACTCCACGTTGTGCACCATCGTGCCGAGCGGGACGTTCTTGAGCGGCAGCGCGTTGCCGGGAAGGATGTCGACCGCGTCGCCCGAGATTACCGTGTCGCCGACTTTCAACCCGAGCGGCTGCAGGATGTAGCGCTTCTCGCCATCCGCATAGGTGACGAGCGCAATCCGCGCTGAGCGATTCGGGTCGTACTCGATCGTCGACACTTTGCCGGGGATGTTCTTCTTGTCCCGCTTGAAGTCGATGATGCGATAGAGACGCCGATGACCGCCGCCGCGCCACCACATGGTGACTTCGCCGGTGTTGTTGCGGCCGCCAGAGCGCTGCAGATTCTCCGTCAGCGGCTTGTACGGCTCGTTGGTCGTGATCTCGTCGAAGGTCTGAACCGTCATCTGACGGCGACCGGGTGACGTCGGCTTGTATTTACGGATAGGCATAAGTCCTCGCGGAACGAAAGACTAAAGAACGAGAAACGCAAACAAAACCTCCCGAGCCGTGCTTAGACCGTTATGCGGCCACAGACGTGACTTTTGTACGCGTTGTGGACCCGCATAACGGTCTACGGCGCGCGGAGCGCGCCAAGCCAACAACAAGAACTAGCCAAGGGCCGCGGAGTTAGCCGGATATCAAGGGCAGGGCCCTTGGCTAGCTCTCTAGGCTCCCTCCAGAAAATCCGGGAGCTTAGCCCCCTCCTGCAACTTCACATAGGCTTTCTTCCAATCGGAACGGCGGCCCTGGAAGCGGCCCTGGCGCTTCACCTTCCCGTGCGCGTTGGCGGTGCGAACCTCCGACACTTTCGCGCCGAGAAGCTTCTCCACTGCCTGTTTGATCTCGATCTTGTTGGCGTCGCGCGCCACTTCGAACACCACCGTGCGCCCGTCTTCGCGCATGACGGTGGTCTTTTCGGTGACCAGCGGGCGGCGAATAACTTCTGTGAGCTTCATAACTACATCCCTGTAGTAGCGGCTATCGAGAGCGGGTAGCGAGGATCACACCGTCGCTACACGTGGCTCGCCATTCGCCACTACGCCAATGCTTCCTGCAGCTTCTCGAGCGCGGCCTGCGTCAGCACCACCTTGCGCGTGTCCATGACGTCGCGGGCGGTGATGCGATTGCTCGGGATGAGCCGCACACCGGCGATGTTGCGCACTGACATCGCGAACTTCTCTTCCGGTTTCACCGCTACCAGCAGCGCTTTCCCAGTGACACCAAGTGCTTTGAGCACGTTCACCGCGGCTTTTGTTTTGATCTCGTCCGCGGCGAAGGCTTCGACAACGATCACGTCGCCTGCCTGGAACTTGGCGGCGAGCGCGCAGCGCAGCGCGCCCTTCTCCACCTTCTTTGGCAGCTGGTAGTCGTAGCTGCGCGGCTGCGGGCCAAACACTGTGCCACCCTTGCGCCATAGCGGATTGCGAATCTCGCCCACGCGCGCGCGGCCGGTGCCCTTCTGCCGCCACGGCTTCTTGCCGGAGCCGCTGACCAGCGCGCGGTTCTTCGTTGCGTGCGTGCCGCGGCGTTCGGCGGCATTGGCGCGAACAACCGACTCGTGGATCAGGTCGACCTTCACGCGCCCGCCGAAGAGCTCATCGCTCACTTCGGCGGTGCCGATCTTTTGGTTTTCCGTATTTACTACATCAACGGTCATGACCATCTCCGCGGGCCTGAAGGCCCGCGCTACGCACGTCAAGAGAGCAACATGTAGCGCGCACCTTTAGGTCCGCGACCAATTACTTCTTCCCCTTCTTGGGCTTTTCCTGCAGTTGCGGCTTCGGCTCAGGCTTCGCCGCCACCGCCTTCCGAATCAGCACATAGCCGCCATTGGCACCCGGCACGTTGCCACGCAGCAGAATCGTGTTGTTCTCCGCATCCACGCGCAGCACCTTCAGGTTGCGCACGGTGACGCGATCAGAGCCCATGTGCCCGTGCATGCGCATACCGGGGAACACACGCGACGGATACGACGAAGCCCCAATGGAGCCCGGCGCGCGGTGGAACATCGAGCCGTGCGTCTTGTCGCCGCCACGGAAGTGGTGGCGCTTGACGTTGCCCTGGAAGCCCTTGCCTTTGCTCGTGCCGATGACGTCGACGCGCTCGCCCTGATTGAAGATCGAGCACAGCACCTGGTCGCCTGCCTTCGGCGCTTCGGCACCTTTCTGCACCTTCACTTCGCGGCGCACGCGCGTCGGCGGCACGTTGGCTTTCTTGAAGTGGCCGGCCGTCGGCTTGTTCGCGCGCGGCGCACGGCTCTCCACGAGGCCGATCTGCACCGACTCGTATCCGTCGGTCTGCGCCGTTTTCTGCTGCACGACGATGCAGGGTCCTGCCTGAAGGACCGTGACCGGGGCCACGGTGCCGTCCTCGAGGAACAGCTGCGTCATGCCGACTTTCTTGCCGATGATTCCGTTCACCATTTCGCGGTTCCCATCGTCGCGCCTAGGCGAACCTAAAGGTCCGCGGCTACAGGCGCGTGTTTATTTGTGATCCTTACCGAACGCTTTGATTTCCACGTCGACGCCGGCGGGCAAATCGAGCTTCATCAACGCGTCCACCGTCTGCGGTGTCGGCTCGAAGATGTCGATCAGGCGCTTGTGCGTGCGCACTTCGAACTGCTCGCGCGACTTCTTGTCCACGTGCGGCGAGCGCAGCACCGTCCACTTGTTGATTTCGGTCGGCAGCGGAATCGGTCCCGCGAGCCGCGCGCCAGTGCGCTTGGCCGTTTCCACGATCTCGCCGGTGCTCTGATCGAGCACGCGCGCGTCGTAGGCCTTGAGGCGAATTCGGATCTTGTCTCCCGGCATCATCGATTCCTCGCTGACCTAAAGGTCCGCGCTACTTCGTTCCTTGTACACGGGCAATCACTTCCTCGCTCACATTCGACGGCGCCTGCTCGTAGCGATCGAAGTGCATCGAGTAGGTCGCGCGGCCCTGCGTGCGCGAACGCAGCTCCGTTGCGTAGCCGAACATCTCGCTCAGAGGAACCCGCGCGGAGATGATCTGCGTGCCGCCGCGATCCTCTTGTGACTGGATGCGGCCTCGGCGCGACGCCAAATCGCCCATCACGTCGCCGAGATAATCCTTCGGCACGACGACTTCGACGCGCATCACCGGCTCCATGAGCACGGGACGCGCTTTCTTCGCGGCATGCTGGAACGCCATCGAACCGGCGATCTTGAACGCCATCTCCGACGAGTCGACCTCGTGATACGAGCCGTCGTACAGCTCGATGCGCACGTCGTCGATCGGATACCCCGCGAGCACACCGCGCGTGAGCGCTTCCTGAATGCCCTGATCGATCGGCTTGATGTATTCGCGCGGCACCGCACCGCCGACGATCTGGTTTTCGAACTGGTAGCCGGTACCCGGCGGAAGCGGCAGCAACCGGATCTTCGCGTGGCCGTACTGACCGCGGCCGCCTGTCTGACGCACGAAGCGTCCTTCACCTTCCGCCGGTGCAGTGAGCGTTTCTTTGTACGCGACCTGCGGCTTGCCGACGCTGGCGCCGACGCCGAACTCGCGCTTCAAGCGATCGACAATGATCTCGAGGTGCAGCTCGCCCATGCCGCGGATCACGACCTGGCCGGTCTGCTCGTCGGTGTTGACGCGGAAGGTCGGGTCCTCGGCCATCAACTTGGCCATGCCCTGTCCGAGCTTTTCCTGGTCGGCCTTGGTCTTCGGCTCGATGGCGAGTGAGATCACCGGCTCGGGGAATTCCATCGACTCGAGCAGGATCGGTTTCTTCTCGTCGCACAGCGTGTCGCCCGTTGTCACGGATTTCAGACCCACCGCGGCCGCGATGTCACCAGCGTTGACCTCTTTGATTTCTTCACGCTTGTTGGCGTGCATCTTCAAGAGGCGCCCGATGCGTTCGGTTTTACCCTTGGTGGCGTTGAGCACGGAGGAACCAGTGGTCAATGTGCCGGAGTAGACACGGAAGAACGTGAGCTGACCGACAAACGAGTCGGTCATGATCTTGAAGGCAAGCGCGGCAAACGGCGCGTGGTCTTCCGCCTTGCGCTCAGCGAGCGCATCTTCTTCGCCCTTCTTGCTCAGATCGATGCCGGTGACCGGCGGGACGTCGAGCGGCGACGGAAGGTAATCCACAACGGCGTCGAGCAGCGGCTGAACGCCTTTGTTCTTGAACGCGGAGCCGCAAATCACGGGCACGAAGGGCGCATCTTCCTTACGAACGGATTCGATGGTGCGCTTGCGGAGGGCAGCCTTGATTTCGTTTTGAGTGATCTCTTCGCCGTGCAGGTATTTCTCGAGCAGCTTGTCGTCGACTTCGCTGACCTTTTCGATCAGCTTCTCGCGGCATTGCTTGGCTTCTTCCAGCATATCGGCTGGAATTTCGCCGACGATGTAGTCGGCGCCCATGGTTTCGTCTTTGTAGGTGATCGACTTCATCCGGACGAGATCGACCACGCCGATGAACTTGTCTTCTGCGCCGATCGGCAGCTGAATCGCCACCGGGTTGCCTTGCAGCTTGGTTTCGATTTGCGACAGGGTTTCTTTGAAGTCCGCGCCGACGCGGTCCATCTTGTTGACGAAGCAGATGCGCGGGACGCGGTATTTATCGGCCTGACGCCACACGGTTTCCGACTGCGGCTCGACACCCGAAACGGCATCGAACACGGCGCACGCGCCATCGAGGACGCGCAGCGAGCGCTCGACTTCGACGGTGAAGTCGACGTGCCCGGGTGTATCGATGATGTTGATGCGGTGATCGCGCCAGAAGCACGTCGTCGCGGCCGAAGTGATCGTGATGCCGCGTTCCTGTTCCTGCTCCATCCAGTCCATGACGGCGGTGCCTTCGTGGACTTCACCGATTTTGTACGTAATCCCGGTGTAGAAGAGGATCCGCTCGGTGGTGGTCGTCTTC
>JBKPDL010000116.1:0-35268 GCA_046727855.1 Acidobacteriota bacterium | reverse complement strand
CTTGGAAGATGTCTAGGCCCCGCCGGAGGCGGGGCAAAACAACATTTATGGCAGTGAAGCGGAGCCTGTAGGTGTTCTTGGCGGTTTGAGCGGAGCTTCACTGCTCAATCGGCAGAGGAGCGGGGAGTAACAAGGTCGTAGTGAATCCCGGAACGGGCGGGGTCATCCAACGACGAGCTCGCCCGCGACCGAACGACTGCACCTTGCCTGCGGCCGCAAGCGAATCGAGCGCCCGCTGCACGGTGCGCTGGCTCGTTCCAAGCGCAAGCGCAAGGGCCGAGCTCGACCACGACTCACCGTCGGCGAGGAAGGCGAGCACCGCCGCATGCTCCTCTTCGACGGGCCGCGCCAGCACGACGACCTCGCGTGCGCGGCGCGGCGCGAGCGCAAACCCTCGCGTCGTCGCGCTCACGGCGGCCAGCGTCCGCAGCACCGTGCGAAGCCGCCCGACCTCGACTCGCAACCGCGCGCGATGCGATTCATCGGCGAGCTTCGATCCGAATGCGCGCGCGACGAGCGTGTCCCTTGGTACGTCTCCCGGCCACGCTTCGGCCAGCGCGCGTGCGAGCCCGAACAACACCGGACGCTTTGCGAGCGAGACCACCCTGCTTTCCTCACGCACAACATGACGGCAAGCGTCCACGACGAATGCTTTCGACGCCAGCAACGCTTCGACCTCCTCGAGCAGGAGGATTCGCTCCTCGCCACTCGCAATCAGGCGCGCAGCGGGCGTGTTCAGGACGAGGAACGCGCTTTCAACCTCCGCCATCAGCGCAGGGATGCGTGCGTGACGCGCGGCGCGCTCGGCCCGAGCGAGCGCTGAGCGCGCCGCTTTCGTCCGGAGGCGCCGCATCGCGATCCCCGCCACCAGCAGCTCGTGGGCGGTCCTCGATGCGGGAGGGAAGGGCGCGGGGTCGAGCTCGGCGAGCCTACGCTCGGCCTCGTCGATGCGCCCGATCAGGAGGAGGCGCCGGACCTCGAGATATCGCGCATGCGCGGCGTTTACCCGGTCGCCGTGCTCTTCGAGCGTCGCCCGTGCCGCGTCGAGCGCCTTCGCAGGCCAGCCCAAGTCGCGCGAGACGATCGCGATCTCGGCCTCGGCGACGACGCACCTCGCGCGGGCCACGGCCTCTTTCGGACCGAACGCACGCGCAGCACGTCTCAGGAGGGCCTTCGCTCGAACGAGATCACCGAGCTGCGCCATCGCGATGCCTCGAAGCGCAAGAGCCGGCGCGTCCTCGCGCAGGGCGACTCGCTTCAATGCGCCGAGGGGATCACCCGCTGCGAGCGCACGCGCCGCGGCAGTGATCAGCGAGTCCATCGGAATCCCGTCACACTTGTCACTCCCACCGTTCCGATAGCCGCCGCTAAATCTATCTCATGACCAACACCACTCGACTTTGCTCGGGGTGCCCTGAGCGATAGTCGAAGGGCAACCACCCCGTCGTATCGAGAACGGAACGAACGACGAGTTCCACATCGACCCACGCACCGGTTCGCAAAGGAACAATCATGGCATCCAACACATCCAGAACGATAATCGCTGCACTTCAGGTCTCGTTGGATGGCTTTATCCGAAGGAGAGAAGAGCGATGACGAAGCACATGACCGGGACACGTAACGAGTGGCTTGCAGCGCGGCTCGAGCTGCTCGAGGCTGAGAAGGAACTCACGCGCCGCAGCGACGAGTTGGCGCGGCGGCGGCAGGAGCTGCCGTGGGTCCGGATCGACAAGGAGTATCGATTCCAGACCGATGAGGGGAGCGCCTCGCTGAAAGACCTCTTCCGAGGGCGCTCGCAGCTCCTCGTCTACCACTTCATGTTCGGGCCCGACTACACGGCCGGCTGTCCAGCCTGTTCGGCGATCGCGGACGGCTTCAACGGCTCCGTCGTCCACCTCGCGCATCACGACGTCACTCTGTGCGCGGTGTCGCGGGCGCCGCTCGCCAAACTGCAGGCGTACAAGCGGCGGATGGGGTGGAGCTTCCCCTGGGGATCATCGTTCGGCAGCGACTTCAACTTCGACTTCAGCGTCGGGTTCACCGAGGAGCAACAGCGCGAGGGGGGCATCGAATACAACTACCGGCGCGAGGCGGCGTGGCAAAGGCGCGAGGGTTCGGAAAGTGGCGACGAGGGGTCCGTGGTCTTCGCGGCCATGAGCGGAACCGACGTAGCCACATACACGCGCGAGAGGCCCGGCATGAGCGCGTTCGCACTCGAGGACGGCGTCGTCTACCACGCCTATTCCACTTATGCGCGCGGACTGGACGGCCTCTGGGGCATGTACCAGTGGCTCGACCGCGCACCCAAGGGGCGCAACGAGACGGGCCTCTGGTTTCGCCGTCACGACGAGTACGACAAGCGCTGAGCGAACGTCGTGTTTGTCAGGCGCAACGGCGCTCTTAGCGCACACTGAACGCGACGAGCTTCGTATCGAGTCGTGAGAGCGGCGAGTCGTGGCCGCCTGCCGCAATCACGACCATCTGACGGCCGCCCTCGGTCGTGTAGAGCAGCGGAGTTGCACGCGCGCTCGTCGGCAAGCGTGCCGACCAGACCCCCCGACCGTCGCGTGTGTCGAACGCGCGAAAGAATCCATCCATGGTTGCGCCGATGAAAACGAGGCCCGTCTCGCTCGTGACCGGACCGCCAAGGTTGGGCGCGCCGGTCGGGCCCGGCAGCTTGACCGAGAGCAAATCCCGCGTGTCGCCCAGGATCACCCGCCACGCGATCGTTCCTCTGTCAGCCTCGATCGCAACCAATTCTCCCCAGGGCGGCGCGACGCACGGGCGGCCGGCCGGCGATAGCAAGAACTGACGCGACATCGCATAGGGTGTGCCATCCTGCTCCGTCGTTTCGCGCTCGGGATGGGCTCGCTTCTGCTCGTCGAACTGCGCGCGTGGCAATAGCCTGACGACCGCAGGCAAGCGATTCACTGGCGCGATGAGCAGTCGGTGCACGGGGTCCCACGCAACTCCGCCCCAGTGCAGCCCGCCGATGTTTCCCGGCACGGCGATGGTCCCGCGAAGACTCGGCGGGGTGAAGACGCCTTCGCTTCTCAACGTTTTGAACGATGCCCGGCAAGCCTCCAAGTCTTCCGGTGTCGCTCCCCACAAATCCTCTTCACGCACCCGTTGCGGAACTAGGCTCGCCGGCGCATCGGGGAACGGCTGCGTGCGAGACGCGACTTCTCCTTCGACATCGCTGGCTGGTACTTCGCGCTCGTCGATTCGGAACATCGGCTTGCCGGTCAGCCGATCGAACAGGAAGAGGTGACCCGTTTTGGATCCGACCGCAACCGCTGGTCCCGATTTCGCTGGATACAAGAGCGGAGGCGATGCGACGTCGTAGTCCCACAGATCGTGATGCACGGTCTGGAAGGACCAGGCCACCTCGCCGGACGACCCGCGCAGCGTCACGATCGAATTCGCGTACCCATCGGCGCCTGGACGCAATCCGCCGAAGTAGTCGGGACTTGCACTGCCAGTGGGAAGGTAGACGAGCCCGTTCGGTTCGTCGACAACAATCTGCGACCACGTATTGGCGCCGCCGGCCGTGCTGTCTGCCGGCAACGGATGAAAGGTCCAGCGAAGAGCGCCGGTTCGGCTATCGAATGCGCGAACCTCGCCGGAGGCCATTCCGGCGCGGCTGTTGTCTGCGACGAACGAACCTACGATCAGCAAATCGCGGAAGACCGCCGGTGGCGAGCTTACGCCGTACTCGCCGGCGTACTGAGGCGGCCGCCTGAGGCCTCGCGTGAGATCGATTTGCCCGTTCTCCCCGAAATCGGCGCATCGCTGCCCGGTTTGACGCTCGAGGCAGGCGAGCCGCGCATCGACGGTCGCCGTGTAAACGCGGTCGCCACGCAGGGTGACGCCGCGGCTGGTGAACTCGCTGTAGTTCGCGTCCTCGCGCACTCGAAGCTCGGTCCGCCAGACCTCGGCGCCTGTCTCGGCGTTCAGCGCGATGACTGCACCACGCGGGGTTGACAGGTACAATCGGCCGGCGGCGTAGACAGGTGTCGCTTCGAACGCGGGGCGCTTGCGTCCTCTTTGGAACGCTTCGATGGATTCGTGCGTGTCGTACGTCCAGGCGACGCCCAGCCGCCCGACGTTGTCGACCGTGATTCGTTCAGGCGTTGGTGACGGCCCGCTGACGACGACACTCGTGGCGAAACACAGACAAGCAGCCGGTATTTGACGTTTCACGGTCAGTCGACTCCTCGCTCGACCGAACGACACTACATCAACTCCGACCAGCTGATCACGTTGAAACATGTCTTCGCGGACCTTTCCGTCCGCCAAAGACAAAGCGGCGCCGCAGCGGCGCCGCTTCCTGCAGGGAGATGATCAGCGAGCGCACGTGCCCGCCGTGCGAACCTACTGCTGCTGCGAAGATGTTGTGGCTCTCACCGTCGGATACTTAATGCCCAGCTGTTCCAAGTAAGTCGAGTACTTACTGGGGTCGTAGTAGTACTTCTTCATCTCTTCCCGGTACTTCTCGAGAATCGCCTTGTTCAACCACACTGGCGGCGGCGTGTCCTTCGCGATGAACGGGATGTACTTCTGCTCCTTCGTTTGCACGTTGTTGAAGTAATCCCACGCCTGCGACACCAGCTCCGGCCGCGTGATGAAGTCGAGAATCGTCATCGCCTGCACCTTTGCGCCGGCCACCACGCCCTTGTGCGCGATGGGTGTCGCCATGGAGATCGCGTTGGCCCAGTTGTGACCTGGCAGCCCGGGAATGTTCGACGGATAGCGCAGCGTCACCGTGGGCACGTTCCACGAAATATCGCCGATGTCGTCCGAGCCGCCGCCGCGTTTGTCTTCTTCACGCACCGGCGTTCCAAGCGGCGCAAGTGACATCGCAAGCCCTTCCTGCCGCGCGTTGCCGAGCTCCTTCTGAATGCCGCGAGCAAGCGCCTGATCCGCCTCGCTCCAGGTCGGCAGCCCAACCCGCTTGATGTTTTCGTACACCGTCTCGGCGGTGATCTTGTTCATATGCTGCGGCCACGCGGTGCCCAGGATGCGCGAGCTCCATTTGGTGTTGGTCATCAGCGCGGCGCCTTCCGCCATCTTGTTGCCGATGTCCCAGAGCTCCTTGATGTGCGGGTAGTCGGTGTCGCGGAAGTAGTACCACACGCTTGCGTTGCGCGGGACCACGTTGGGCTGATCACCGCCGTTGGTGACGACGTAGTGCGAGCGCTGCGTCAGACGCAGGTGTTCGCGCCGGTAATTCCAGCCCGCGTTCATCAATTCAACAGCGTCGAGCGCCGAACGGCCGCGCCATGGCGCGCCGGCGCTGTGTGCCGACTCGCCTTCAAAGGTGTACTCAATCGACACCAGACCGTTGTTGCCGCCTTCACCCCAGGACACTTCAAGGTTATTTCCGACGTGCGTAAACAGGCAGATGTCCACGCCCTTGAATAACCCGTCGCGCACGAACCACGCCTTCGACGCCACGAGCTCCTCGGCCACGCCGGGCCACAGCATCAAGGTGCCCGGCAGCTTCTCGCGCTCCATAATCTCCTTCACCGCGAGCGCGGCGAGGATGTTGACCGGCACCCCCGAGTTGTGTCCTTCGCCGTGTCCCGGCGCCCCCGCAATGATCGGATCGTGGTACGCCACACCGGGCTTCTGCGACGCCTGCGGAATGCCGTCGATGTCGGAGCCGAGCGCGATCACTGGTTTGCCTGATCCCCAGCGCGCGAACCAGGCCGTGGGAATACCGGAGATACCGCGCTCAACGGTGAAGCCGTTTTTCTCGAGAATGTCGGTGAGATAGCGCGACGTCTCGAACTCCTGGAACCCGAGCTCGCCGAAGCTGAACACCGAGTCGACCATTTCCTGCGCCATCTTGGCGCGCGCGTCGATCCTCGACGCCGCGTCCTTCTTCAACGCCTCGAGTTTTGGCTTTGCGGTTTGCGCAGAAACGGCGGTCGTGATGATCAGAAATCCAATAGCCGCCATACCGGCGGCGCGTGCGTGCTGCATGCGTTAGAGTTTATACAAGGTGTCGTCGGATTACATTCCGCTGCGGCGATGGGCAGGCGGTCACAAGATGACCGTCTATGCGTGGGCGCGTCCGCGGCGCTTTCCGGACCTGCCTGATCCGGTCGGTCGCTATTTCGATGTCGCCGTCCATACCCGTGTCCTGGCGCTGTGCCACTGGCAGGCGAGCGCCCCAGCCCATCCGACCTTGATTCTGCTGCATGGCCTCGAGGGATCAAGCGACGCGCATTACATGCGCGGCGTCGCGGCCAAGGCCTGGGCGCACGGCTTCAATGTCGTCCGCCTGAATCAGCGCAACTGCGGCGGCACGGAGCACCTCTCGCGCAGCCTGTATCATTCCGGTCTGACGGCGGATCCGCTCTTCGTGTTGCGCGAGCTGATCGAGCGCGATGGCCTGCCGCGGATCGCGGTTGCCGGCTACTCGCTTGGCGGCAATCTTGCCCTGAAGCTCGCCGGTGAATTGGGACCTGATGCTCCGCCGGAACTCAAGGCGGTCGCCGCGGTATCGCCGGTTGTCGAGCTCGATGCGTGCGTGCGCGCGATCGAGCGCCGTCAGAATCTGGCGTACCAGTGGAACTTCGTCCGCAATCTCAAAAGCCGCTTGCGCCGCAAATGGCGCGCGTTTCCGAGCGATTGGGACTTGAGCAAACTCCGGCGCGTCTGGACCATTCGCGCGTTCGACGAGCACTACACCGCGCCGCACCACGGTTTTGCGGGCGCCAGTGACTACTACCATCGCGCCAGCGCGATGCGCGTCATCGATCGGGTTCGAGTACCGGCGCTGGTCATCACCGCGGAGGACGATCCGTTCGTGCCGCCGGAACCATTCCGCGATCCCCGGATCGCAAACAACCCGAACATCACGACGATCATCACGTCGCATGGCGGACACTGTGGATTCGTCGCGGAAGCAAATGGGTACGATGGCTATTGGGCGGAAAGCAAGATCGTAGATTTCGTGGAAGTTCAATCGCGGACCTGAAGGTCCGCGCTACGGGTACAACAAGGAAAACATGTAGCGCGGACCTTCAGGTCCGCGACAACCTCTCCAACATCATCTGTCCAAACGCGGCGCCCTTCCCTTCCTCTTCGTGCTTGAAGTAAACGTAGACGTCCTTACACGTTTTTGCGAGCTCCTGCGCTGTCTCCGTCCAGCGGGTGATGTCCTGCTCTTGATAACCCTCGTCACGGAGGCGGAAATACACGTAATCGGCCGTCGTCATTAGCGGTGTTGACCGCTTTTCGCTGTCGGCCACGCACAGCGCGAGGTTCCGCTTTCGCAACCGCTCGTAAATGTCGTCGTCCAACCACGAGTCGTTGCGAAACTCGAAGGCTGCGCACAGGCGCGGCGGCAGCATGTCGAGAAACGCGTCGAACACCCCGAGGTCTTTCTTGAAGTTAGGCGGCAGTTGAAACAGTAACGCGCCGAGCTTGGGACCGAGCTCGGCGGCCACCTCGCAAAACGCGCGCACCGGATCGCCCACATCACGCAGTCGTCGATCGTGCGTGATCCGCCGTGGTGCCTTCAGCGTGAACTTGAAATGATCGGGGACCTGCGCGGCCCAGTTGGTCACCAGCTTGGCATTGGGCATGCGATAAAACGTGTAGTTGATTTCGACCGTGCTGAAGCGTTCGGCGTAGTAAGGCAGCATCTTCGCCGCCGGAAGATCCGGAGGATAGAAGCTGCCCTTCCACTCTGGGTAGTTGTAGCCCGACGTGCCGATGAGAATCATGAAAGTTACAAGTTACAAGTTCAAAGTTCAAAGTTGAGAACTTGCAATTCGAACGCTGCAACTTCACTTTGAACTTTGAACTTTGAACTTTGAACTTTCTGAGTTCACCACCGCGGCTCGCGCCGCCCACCTCCGCCGCCGTAACCGCGATCGCCGCGATCGCCGCCGCCGCCGAAGCCGCCCGCCGGTTTCGGACGCGCCTCGTTGACCACCAGTGCGCGGCCATCCATCTGGTACTGATGAAATTCGGCAATCGCCTTCTGCGCGTCCTCGTCCGTCGCCATTTCTACAAACGCAAAGCCTCGCGCACGACCCGTGGCCTGGTCGCGCATCACCCGCACGTTGTCCACCGCCCCCGCGCGGCTGAACAACTCCGTCAACTCTTCGTCCGTCGCCTTGTAAGGCAGGTTCCCAACATACAATCTGCGGCCCATCGAGCGTTCCTCCGGCTCACGCGCGCTCACCGTCACGATCAGAAGTCGCGTACGCGCGCAGCGCGCGACATCCAGAAAGCGCTCGCAATCTGGGCCTGCGGGAACTCATATGGTCTCGGAGACACGGCATCTGCGGGGCTTCCACTGCGGTAGCGGGGCGAGTATAGCAAGGTTCGGAGGTCTGCACGTTTGCAGCTGCGCAGGTTTGCGCGTTCACTGGTTCAAGATCCGACGTTCGAGGTTCGAGGTCCGGGCGTTTGAGGCTCGCGTAGTACAGTCAAAATGGTCATGTGGTCAGTTCGTGTTCGTTTACGCATCATTGGAGGCCTCCTGCTGCTGCTCGTGCCAACTGTCTCGTGCGTCCGAGCGGCGCCGAGCGAGCGTCAATTCGAGCTGCGCGGACAGATTCTCGAGGTCCGGTCCGACACCGAGTTGCTGGTCAAGCACGACGACATCAAAGGCTTCATGCCGGCAATGACAATGCCCTACAAACTGCGCGACGCGCAGGTCGGACGAGGCCGCGCCGCGGGCGATCTCATTCGCGCGACGCTGGTTGTGACTGATACCGATGCCTGGATAACGGATATCGAGAAAACAGGCGCGGCGCCTCTGCCCGAAACGAACACAGGGACGAGTTCCGGGCGAGACGTTCCACTCCTTCGCCCCGGCGATCTCGCACCGGACACGCCGCTCACCGACGAACAGGGTCGCGCGTTCTCGCTGATGAGGTGGCGCGGTTCCGCGATTGCCGTGACGTTCATCTATACGCGCTGCCCGCTGCCGCAATATTGCCCGGCACTCGACCGCCGCTTCGCCGCGGTCCAGCGGCTCGTCAAGAACCATCCGTCGTTGAATGGACGCGCACGTCTGCTGTCGGTGAGCTTCGATCCAGACGCGGACACGCCCGCCGCCCTGCGCGCGCACGCGAAAAAGCTGAACGCCGATCCGCACGTCTGGCGCTTCGCGACAGCGCCGCGAGACGACGTGGCACGCTTTGCTGCCGCCTTTGGCATCAACGTGAGACGAGAGCAGGACAAGACCATCACGCACAACATGCGCACAGCCGTAATCGACCCGAACGGCCGCGTGTTGACGATCTACGATGGCACCGAATGGACCGCCGATCAGATCGCGGCGGACCTCGGTCGCGCGCTCGCGTCGAAATGATTCCGCCGCGCCCAGCCTTCACCAAACGCGAGTGGCGGCTGATTCGGCGTCTTGACACGCCGCGCAAAGTGCAGAACTGGCTCAACGCCCTGCCGTACAACACCGAGAAATACGGAGGCACACTGCGAAGCTTTCGCGAGGTCGTGCGCCGACAGCGCGCACACTGCATGGAAGCCGCGCTCTTTGCCGCCGTCGTGCTCGAGCAACATGGCTATCCGCCGATCGTGATGAGCCTCGAATCCAAGGACTGGCTCGATCACGTCATCTTCATCTATCAGCGCAACGGGCGCTGGGGATCAATCGCGCGCTCGCGCGATCCAGGGCTGCATGGACGAAAGGCGGTGTTTCGCTCGCCGCGCACGCTCGCAATGAGCTACGTCGAGGGCTATGTCGACTACACGGGACGGCTGCTCGGTTACGGCGTGTGTAATCTGGACGAAGCGCTGCCGACGTATGACTGGCGCTTCTCCACCAGGAACATCTGGAAAGTCGAGAATCTCTTGATCGCTTGGCCGCACAAGAAATTCAAGACCTCGACCCGCCGATACCGAGCGCTGCTGAAGTACTACAAAGAATATCGCGCGACGCACAACGACCAGAAGCCCTGGCGCCACCTGCGGGGACGCGAGACGTGGACACCGCTGCCGCCGGAGTTCGTCAAACCGGCGCCAGCGCGATGACACGCAGCGGGCTGCCGCTGCCATCGACGATCTTGAGCGGCGCGGCGATCACCAGAGCGCCAGTGGCCGGCAGTTGATCGAGATTACACAGACTCGCCAGGCCGAATCTGCCGGCGCCGTGCATGATCGTGTGGTTGGGGAACGGCGGATCGAACGTTGCCGCCTGACCGGCGTCCGTGCCGATTGTCTCGACGCCAACACCGAGAATGTTCCGCTCAGTGGCCAGCATACGGGACGCGCGCGCCTCGAGTCCGGGACTGTGGGGTCCATCAGCCGCGGCGTTGATAAACGCAGCCGGATCCCGACGACGACTCCAGCCGGTGCGCAGCAGTACCCAGGCGTTGTCTGGAATGCCTCCGTGCTGCGCTTCCCAGGTTTCGATACGGTCGCACGTCAAAAGAAAGTCGGGATTGGCTGCAACCTCCTCGCTGACGTCGATGACGCAGGCAGGCCCGATGAAGCGCTGCACTGGAATGGTGTCGCAGGCATTGTCCGGCAGATCCTTGCCGGTCACCCAGTGGATCGGCGCGTCGAAATGCGTGCCGGTATGTTCTCCGAGGGTAAGGGTGTTCCAATACCAGGCCGGACCGCGCGCGTCATACCGCGAAATCACATCGATCGTCACACCAGGCGACGGGGCAAACATCGGCGGCAAGCCGATGACCGGCGTCGCGGGGCCGAGCGGCTGCGTCAGATCGATCACGCGCACCGTGCCACGATTCAGCGCATCAGCGAGCTGCAGCAATAAGGTCATGACCGCGGCTCCCGCGATTGACGCAGATAGCGCGCAAACGCAAAGCGGTTCTCGAGCAGCGAGAGGTCGGTGACGTACGCCGACGGGCCGACCGCGTCGACCTTTGCGACGAGGGTCGTCAGATCGCCAGCGGACAACGCCTCGTCAAACGCGCGGACAAACGCGTCGAGGCTCCGCACTGTCGCCGTGCGCGGCACTCCTGCCGCGGCGGCGATACCGGCGAGATCGCTGCCGGTCGACGTGGCCGTCGGGAATCCGCCCACTGACAGAAGACTTTCGTTGTCGAACACGACGTGAACCAGATTGCGCGGCCGGTAGCGCGCGAGCGTCGTGAGGCCGCCAAGATTCATCAGCACCGAACCATCGCCGTCGAACACCACAACCTGCCGTTCCGGTTGTGCCAGCGCAATTCCCAGTCCGAGCGAAGACGCCAGTCCCATGGCGTGCTGCAGATAGAAAAAGTTCGCGCGATGCCCGAGCGACTGCAGTTCCGCCGCCACGGCGCCCATGATGGTCACCACAACGCGATCGAGCAGGCGGTCATAGACCGACGTGAGTGCTTCGAGCCGCCGCATCAGTCTTCCCACATCAGGTCGCGGCCAAGAAGCAGCGCCACCGGTTTGTTAGCCGAACTCGCAAGCGTCGCCGCCTTGGCGATACGCCGCGCGACATGCTTTGGATCGTTGAGAGAGGCGAACGGGATCCGCAGTGCACGCAGCAGATCCTCGGTCACACCCCCTCCTTCCGTTTGCCACGGATCGCGCTCGCCAAACTCGCCGCGATAGCTGATCAACATGAGCAGCGGAATGCGATAGAGCTGCGCGCACGAAACGATGCCGTTGATCGAGGCGAGAAAGCCGTGGTTTTGCATCAGCATGGCCGATTTGATGCCGGCGAGATGCGCGCCGGCCGATATGCCGACGCCTTCCTCTTCTTTGGCGAGCCGTACGAGAATCATCTCGGGATCGTCTTCGGCCAACCGGATCAGGTGGACGAGCCAGGTTTCCGGCAACGCGGACACGAGTCGGATGCCGCAACTCTTGAGCGCGTCGTAAATCACGTGCGAGTGGGCCGTTGAAACGGGAGACAAGCGCTAGCCAACCAACGGAAGCTCAGTCGTGAGCTGGTCCGGATTATAGCCGCCGTTACGAACTCGCCCCGGGCGGCAAACTGGCAAGCCGCTTGCTTTACGCGCGGGCAAGGATCAGCGATATGGGCGAGACCCGGCAACAATTGGCGCTCAAATACCTAAAACCGCGCGACGTTTCCATCGATGGGATGGGCTGTGACGGCATGACCATTCGGGGAACGGCTGGAAAGATTCTTGGCACATTGCAAGGGTTCCTGATTGACCCGGTCGCGGTGCAGCTCAAGTATTTCGTCATCCGCACCACTGGTCTGCTCCACCGAACCGCCATTCTGCCCTTGCAAATGGCGCGCTTCGACATGACGACTGGCGCCATCGAGGTGTCAGCGGACGAACGCGATCTGGACCGCAAGCGTGAACATTTTCCCAGTTGGGAAAATCTTTCACTGCGGTATTAGCTGCATTTGCGCGAACGCCAGCTCCGCCGCCACGAGATCGAGACGCGTCGAAAACGGCAGGCCGTTGTTGGTCGCGTGCCCTCCCTTGTTGAAATAGCGCAGAATAACGGGCCGGCCCGACGTGCTGGCTGTCTGCAATGACGCCGTGAACTTTCGCGCCGCGAGCGGCGGCACGCGCGTGTCGAGGTCGCCCGACCAAATCATCACCGCCGGGTAGCGCGCCGGTCGCACGTTCTGCAAAGGAGAAAAAAGACGGATCGCCTGGAATTGTTCCGGGATGGCGGCATCGCCGTATTCGAGCAACGCCGGCATGTTGTTGGTTCGCCTGTGCTGATTGAAACGCAGCATGTCGACGTCGGGAAAGCCGCACAAAAACCGCCCCGAACAACTCGGGCCGCTGCGTGAGCGCGGCACCGACGAGCAGGCCGCCATTGCTCGTCCCCATGATCGCCAGGCGCTCTGGCCGGGTCGTGCCGTCTGCAATCAATGCCTCAGCTGCAGCAATGAAGTCGTCGAACACGTGCTGTTTGTTCGTGAGCATGCCGTCGCGATGCCAGCGTTCGCCGAACTCGCTGCCGCCGCGAAGCACTGCCGACGCATACACGCCGCCCGATTCCACCCACGCCGCCGCGAGTGCGGTGAACCGCGGCTTCTGTGGCGCGACGAAGCCGCCGTAACCAAACAGCAGCACGCGGTTGCTGCCATCGCGACGGCGATCGGCCCGTCCAAACACGAACACCGGAACGCGCGTTCCGTCCTTCGATGTCGCGTAGATTCGTTCGACGCTGTAGCGGCTCACATCCCACGTGAGGCGCGGTGCCTGATCGACCGTCCGGGTGCCTGACGCGAAATCGATCCGGTATCTCGTTTCCGGCGCAGTAAAGGACTCGATCGAGAGGATTGCCGCCTGATCGCCATCCGCGCGGATCGCGGCGCTCGCCAGATCGGGAATGTCAAGGTCCGTGGCGCTGCCACCGGTGATCGGAAACATGCGAACGCGGCTGCTCGCGTCGCGCATATATGTGGCGTAAACGCGATCGCCAATTACCGCAAAATCCTCGAGCGTATCGCGCTCTTCTGGCAGGACTGTCCGCCAGCGCGTGCGGTCGCTTGGCGCCGTCATATCGACGGCCACGACGCGGCCGCGCGGCGCATCGAGATCAGTACGCATCCAGATCTCCCGCTTGACGAATCGCGGATAAAAATGCGCGTCCACATCCTTCACGACGGTAACGGCTGGCGTGATTGCGTCGGTGCTCTTCAGCCACACTTCCGAACGCGCCCAGCCATGCTGGAGGGTGTACAAGAACTGCGTCGCGTCGTCGCTCTGCGTCATCGAAACAAACGCGGTGGGACCGTAGCCATCCCCGAAGAGCACTTCATCGCTGTCGATACGCGCGCCCCACGCGTGAAAGCGAACACGCGCGCCCGTCTCGCGCGAGCGCCGGACGTAGAAGAATCCGGCGCCGTCTTTACGCAGCGACACGCTGTCGTGCAACGCCGCCGGAAACCGCTCGACGTCGGTCATCGTCTTCAAGTCGCGCACGACGAGCTCGCGCTCGTCTTGACCGCCGTCGCGCACGCCGTAAATCAGACGGTCGCCGTCCGCTGTCACGGCCATAACATCGACGCTCGTCGTGAGCTCCCCGCTGAGCGCGCGCGGATCGACGACGAGGTCGTACGTCCCGGAGGGATCGATTCGTTCGCCACGGATTGCCGGCGCCGGTCGCCGGTAAACCGCCGCCTGTTCTTCGCCTTCGCGCCGCAGCGTGAAGTATTCAAAGGCGCCGCCGCGCTGCGCGCGGCCCACGTCGGGACGGTCCATGAAGCGCCGGAGCAACGCCGTCAGCTGCGGCCGTTCCCCCGATCGTTTCAACACCGCGTCTGCGTAAGCATTCTGTTCCGCGATCCACCGCCGCACCTGTGGCGCGTTCTGATCTTCGAGCCAGCGATACGGATCCACTGTGTCGGTGTTGTGAATGCGATCGATGACGGGACGAACTTCGGTGCGCGGCGGTGGCGGCCACACCGATGCCGCCGCGGCCGCGCCGAGCAGCGCGAGGCCAGAGGCAACGACCAACGCGCGACGCTTCGCGGCGGCGCTCAATCGAGATCGAATCCGCGAAGCGGCTTCGTGACCGGTTCCTGCTTCGCCTTTTGCAGCGCCTCTTCGAACCGTTTCGAGAGCGCATCCCCGCGCGTCTTCTCATCCTGCAGCGACTGCTGGAAGAGCGCTTCACGCTTGGCCGCTTGCTCGGCAATGATCCGTTGCGCTTCGCTCAGTTCCGGCCGATTGGGATTTGGCGGCTCACGATGTTCGACGATTCGTCCGAGATTCAGATCGACTACCAGCACCGCGCCGCAGCACGGACAGGTCAACTCGCGTTCGCTCTTGAGCTTGGACATGCAACTGTCAGAGTACACTGAACGGCAGGAAATGTCGTCGGGAGCCGTTCATGCTATCCGCATCGTCACCTACAACATTCACAAGTGCCGCGGACTTGACGGGCGGACACAGCCTGAGCGAATCGCCGCCGTTCTGGCGACCATCGATGCGGACATCGTCGCGCTGCAGGAGGTGGTCGGCGCCAGTCCCCTGAAACCGGGCCAGGCCGCCGAAATCGGCGCGGCTCTCGGTATGGGGTGGGTGATGGCGCCGACGCGCCACATCCGCAACGCGCTCTACGGCAATGTCGTTCTGAGCCGCTTTCCGGTCAAACATCATCAACAACACGATTTGAGCTGGAAAACGTGCGAGCCGCGGCTGGCGCAGCGCGCCGATCTGGCGCTCAACGGCGAGGACGATGTGCTGCATTTTTACAACGTTCATCTCGGCACTGCGCTGCTCGAGCGGCGCGACCAAGCGCGGCGCCTCGCCTCGGTCGTGCACGATCGGCGCGTCTCCGGGCCGAAGATTGTGCTCGGCGATTTCAACGAGTGGGCGCGCGGGCTGGCGACCGACGTTCTCGCCGAAAAGCTGCACAGCATCGATCTCCGGCAACATCTGAAGCGCAACCGCACGTATCCAGGATTCTTTCCTCTCGTTCACCTCGATCACATCTACTACGAAGGCGCTCGCGTCGAGATCAACAAGGTCTGGCTGCCGAAGGATCGGATGGCAATGATGGCGTCGGATCATCTGCCGCTGGTGGCCGATCTGAAAATACGGTTCTAAAGACAAACCTGTTGGTGGACGTAGCGCAGGCCTTCAGCCCCGTGTTCAACGCGGCGCGTCAGAACGCAGGGCCTTTCTTCTCGGATGGATCCAAGGCTGCTCGAAGCGGTGGAGCGCTGGGCGAATGATGATCTACGCGGTCTCAACGCGCAGATCGAATTCCTCCTACGCCGCGCCGTTGGACGGGGCTCGGGATGCATGGCGACGAAACGATTCCGCGACGCTCATCCCGCTGATCTGACGGTAAACCGGCAGAATCGACCGCTCGCTCCACGGCCGCGTCCATCCAGGTCCGTTCTGCGAACCCGCCCCTCCCCCGTTCGTCTAAGCTAAGGAGAAATGCAGAAATTCTTCATCCTGCATTCTGCAATCTCCAAACTCATGTCCTTCCGGAGTCGTCGATGGCCGACCTGAAGACTGATCTTGCGTCACTGCGTCTCTCCCAACCCGGCGCCCTCACGTCCAAACGGCGACGCCGATGGCCGTGGGCCGTGGCGCTCGTTGCGCTTGGCATCAGCTATGTCGGTTGGCGCTCGGTAAGCGCGGCTGTCGAAGTTGAGACGACACGTGCCAGTGTGGAGACCGGGTCAGCGATGTCGCCGGGGACGCCGGTGTTGACCGCGTCGGGATACGTCGTGGCGCGGCGGCGTGCCGTGGTCTCGGCCAAGATTCAGGGGCGCCTCGCCCGTCTCGACGTCGAGGAAGGATCGCGTGTCGAAGAAGGCGTCGTGTTCGCCCGGCTGGAAAGCGCCGATTTCGAAGCCGCGCTTGCGCGCGCGCGCGCACAGTTGCAGCGCGCCGAGGCGCAGATTGCCGGCGCCCGCGCGCAGGTGACGAGCGTCGAAGCGTCAATCGCGCGAGCCGAAGCCGATCAGGCGGAAGCGGAACGGCAGATGGCTGTGGCCGAACGGCTGTCGAACGATCAACTCGTGCCCACCGATCAACTCGATGCGACGCGCAGCCGGGTCAAGGTTGCGGTGGCCACCCTGGGTCAGTCGCGTGCCGAGCTTGGACGCGCGCGGGCCGATCTTGAACGTGCGATCGCTGAGCGGGCGCATGCCGCGGCCGACGTCGACTACAACAAAGCGCTGTTGCAGAACACCGCCATCCGTGCACCCTTCACAGGGACCGTCGTCAAGAAGATGGCCGAGGTCGGCGAAAGCGTTGCGCCGATTCCTCCTGGCGTGAATATCTCGACAGCATCGGGCGCCATCGTCGCGCTCGCCGATCTCGACACACTCGAAGTGGAGGTCGACGTCGCCGAAGCCAATGTGGCGCGGCTGCAGCCAAATCAGCCGGCCGAGGTCATCGTCGAAGCTTTTCAGGATCGCAAGTACAAAGGTGTGCTGCGCCAGATCATCCCGACCGCCGACCGTACACGCGCCACCGTCATGGTCAAGGTCACGATTCTCGACAAGGACGCCAAGCTGAAACCCGAGATGAGCGCCAAGGTGACCTTCCTCGCGCCCTCAGCGTCGACCGCGCCGGCGTCCAGCGAACGTGTGGTGACTGTTCCGCAGACGGCGGTGGTCACTCGCGAAGGCAAGTCGCAGGTGTTCGAGATCGTGAACGGCGTTGCGCAGGTAAAGGCGGTGACGCTGGGCGCGAATCTGCAGGACCGCGTGATCGTCACCGCAGGGTTGCAAGGCGAAGAGACACTCATCGCGCGCCCACCCGCCACGCTCAAAGTTGGCGATCGCGTGCGCGTAAAGGGATAGCCGGTGGCAGTCGCGATTGACAAGGTCCGCAAGATCTACCACCGCGATGCGGAAGAGATTGTCGTGCTCGATGGCGTCACGCTCGCGGTCGGCGATGGCGAGTTCGTGGCGTTGATGGGACCGTCGGGCTCGGGCAAGACCACGCTCCTCAATCTGATCGCGGGAATCGATCTGCCGACCTCGGGTCGCGTGATGGTGGCCGGCACGGAGGTGTCGGCGCTCTCGGAGAGCGAGCTGGCGCGATGGCGAAGCCGCAACATTGGGTTTATTTTTCAGTTCTACAACCTGATTCCGGTTTTAACGGCGCTTGAAAACGTCGAACTGCCGTTGCTGCTCACCGCCCTGAGCAGGAGCGAACGGCGTGAGCGCGCACTGACGGCGCTGCGTGTGGTCGGCCTCGCGGATCGCGCGAAGCATTATCCGCGACAACTGTCAGGCGGGCAGGAGCAACGCGTGGCGATCGCGCGGGCAATCGTCACCGATCCGGCGGTGCTCGTGGCCGATGAGCCGACCGGCGATCTCGATGCGCACAGCGCCGAGGAGATCCTCGATCTGATGCAGACGCTCAACCAGGACTTCGGCAAGACGATTGTCATGGTGACGCACGACCCGCGCGCCGCGCGTCGCGCGCAAGTGGAGCACCATCTGCAGAAAGGCGTGCTGGACGACCTCCGTCCCGCCCACGGACCTCCGTCCCGGCCAGGAGGGACGGAGGTCGCTGGCGGGGACGGAGGTCGCGGGGAGGGACGGAGGTCGCTAGCGGGGACGGAGGTCGCTAGCGGGGACGGAGGTCGATGAAGTTCCTCCCATACGTGCTCAAGCACATGCGCCGCAGTTGGTTGCGCACGCTGAGCACCGTGCTCGGCATGGCGCTGTGCGTGTTTTTGATCTGCACGCTGCAGACCGTCCTCGCAGCGATGGAAGCGAGCGTCAAGGGTGCGAGCCCGGATCGGCTGGCCACACGTCACGCGGTGAGCCTGGTCTTCAACATGCCGAACGCCTACAAAGGGCGCATCAGCGCGATCCCCGGCGTCAAGCGCGTCGCGCGCTCGAACTTTTTCGGCGGGTTGCCCGGCAGCGGCGGCTCCACTGATTTCGCCAACTTCTTCGCCAACTTCGCCGTCGAAGCGGAGCCCTACTTCGCCATGTATCCGGAGTACAAGGTTCCGGCGGAACAGTGGGACAACTTCATGAACAGCCGGCGCGGTGCAATCCTCGGGCGCGCGCTGGCGAATAAATTCGGCTGGGAGCTGGGAGAAACGTTTCAGCTCGAAAGCTTCATTCCGCCCTACCGCGTCGGCAAACCGTTCGAGTTCGTCGTGCAGGGCATCTTCGACGCCGATCGCGTGCGCTATCCCGGGACCAACGAGATGCAGATGTTCTTCCATTACGACTACCTCAACGAAGCGACACGCCAGCGCGCCGGGGTGGGAACGTTCATGGTGCAGATCGCCGATCCGGCGCGAGCGGCCGACACCGCCAGGATCATCGACAACACCTTCGAGAACTCCGATGTACAGACGAAAACCGAATCGGAGAGCGCGTTCATTCAGGGGTTCAACGAGCTCGCCGGCAATCTCGTGCTTCTGCTGAACACGATCGGCCTCGCCGTTGGTTTTACCGTGCTGCTGGTCACAGCGAACACCATGAGCATGGCGGTGCGCGAGCGGCGCAACGAGATTGCTGTGCTCAAGACACTCGGCTTCTCGAGCGCGCTCGTGATGAGCTTGGTCCTGACGGAAGCGGTCCTGCTGGCGGGTACCGCTGGCGCGTTAGGCGTGTGGCTCGCCAGCGCGCTCGTCGGCAATCTGGCGGGCGTGCCGTTCCTGGGCGCCGCCCTCGGACAGTTTCCGCCGCTCACGCTATCCGCGCCGCTCGCGACGGGGATGATCGCCGGATCGCTGTTGCTTGGCATTGTCGCCGGCTTCGTGCCCGCGTATGGGGGGGCTTACCGGGCGCGCATCGTCGACACGCTGCGCGCCGCGTAGCGCCGCCGCGCAGCGAACGAAGAGCGAAAACGAAGGACGAACTACAGAAACGAAGAATGAGCGCGCCTCGCCGAAGCTCGGAATGGTCGCGCGAGCAAGGCGGGAACTTTGAACTTTGAACTTGGAACTTGGAACTTGGAACTTGGAACTGACCGTCGCGCGTCGGCCCGACGACCGACGACCGACGACCCGACTGACCCGATTAACCGATGGCGCTTCCCTTCTCCTACAACGTGCGCAACCTGATCGTGCGCTGGCGTGTCACGACGCTGGCTGTCGGCGCGATCGCGCTCGTGGTTGCCGTGCTGGTGGTGTTGTTTTCCATGGCCAACGGGTTTCGCATTGCGCTGCAGGCGACCGGGTCGGTAAAGAACGCGGTCCTCACCCAGCGGGGATCGACCGGCGAGCTCACCTCGGGCATCAGCTTCGACAACGCGCGAGCGGTCATGGTCGACGACCGCGTGCTGCGCGACGATCTTGGCAATCCGCTCGCTTCACCCGAAGTGTTTGTCGTGGCGGCGCTGCCGCGCAAAGACACCGGTTCGGCGACCAACGTGAGTTTGCGCGGGATCAAGCCGATCGCCACGCGCGTGCGCCAGGGCGTGCGGATCATCCGTGGGCGCATGTTCACGCCCGGGCTCAGCGAACTGATCGTGGGGCGCAAGGCCGTGGACCGCTACGCCGGTGTGGAGGTCGGGTCGCGCGTGCGCTTTCAACGGCGCGAGTGGGTGATTACCGGTGTGTTCGAGGCCAACGGCGGAGGCTTCGAGAGCGAGATCTGGGGCGACCTCGACGTGATCGCGCCGTCCTTTCAACGGCGCACCGGATATCAGTCGGTCACGTTACGGCTCAAAGATCCATCGGCCGTGACACGCTTCAACGACGAGCTCGCGAAGAATCCACGCATGCAGGTGCAGTTGATCCAGGAGCGGAAGTACTACGACGATCAGTCGACGCAGGTCTCAGGTCCACTCATGGCGCTCGCCATCTTCGTCGCCCTCGTCATGGGCATCGGCGCCGTGTTCGGCGCCATGAACACGATGTACGCGATCGTGGCCGCCCGCACGCGCGAAATCGGCACGCTGCGCGCGCTCGGCTTCTCCCGGTTCAGCATCCTGGTCTCGTTCGTCACCGAATCGACGTTGCTCGCGCTCGTCGGCGGTGCGCTCGGCTGCCTGCTCGCGATTCCGGCCAACGGCCTCACCACCGCTGCCGGCGGCGCCAACTTCGCGGAGATCTCGTTCGCGTTCAGAATCACCACGCCGACCGTGGTCACCGGCATGGTGATGGCGTTGCTGATGGGAATTGCTGGCGGATTGTTGCCGGCGTGGAAGGCAGCGAGGGTACCGGTCACCGCGGCGCTGCGCGCGTAAAACAGAACGGCCGGCTCATGGCCGGCCGCCGATCGCGGACCTAAAGGTCCGCGCGACAGGATGAATCTTGGCGATCGCGGCCTAACGGTCCGCGCTACATACTCGATTAGCCCTCTTCCTCGAAATCCGCATCGAGGAAGGGACCGAGCCGCGTCGACGGTCGCAGCGCTTCGCGGCAGTCGTAGAGCGGCATATCCTTGACGTGTAGTGGATTGGTGCAGCCAGGCGCCACACTGTCGACCACTACCGTGACCGGACTCGCGGACGTGCCTTCGCGAAACGAGAGGCGGCAGCCGCAGGCGAGGCGCGCGTGTTCGAATCCCTTCAACATCGTGTTGAGAGGATCATACTACGAACTTGCGAGCAGGGCGGCGATCTCCTTGTCGAACACGTTCTTCGGCGCGATGCCGAGGTGTTTTTTGCAGATCTTGCCATCCTTGCTGATCAGGAACGACGCCGGAATCCCCCAGATGGGTCCAAAGGCATCCTGCACATCTTCGCGGCCCTCGCCGAGCAGGATCGGATAGTTCATCTTGTACTCCTGCGCGAACGCCCGCGCCTTCGGCGCATCGTCATCCACTGAGTACCCGATGACCGTCAGCTGATCGCGATACTTCGCCTGCAGTTCGACGAAGCCTGGGATCTCCGCTTTGCACGGCCCGCACCACGTCGCCCAGAAGTTGAGCAACACGGTTTTGCCTTTGAACGTCGAGAGCGGCACTTGCTTGCCGTCGAGATCCTTGACGGTGAAGTTGTAGTTGGCGGGCTTGGCGTTGGCCATGCACGCCGCACCATCCTGCTCGGCCTCCTCGGTCACCTCCGCCGACGCCGGCGCGGCATCATGCGACGCCACCGGCGACATCGCGGCGGATCGGTCCGACCGCTCGGCTTCGAGATCGTGCTGCCACACGAACGGAATGCTGATCGCGACGAGGGCCATCACCGTGGCGGCCATGGCGGCCATCCGCAGTTTGGTGCTTGGCTGGTCCATTTCTGTATTTTATGCCAGGTGTCAGGTATCGGGTTGGTGTCAGGTCTCAGGTCTCAGGTATCAGGTTAGGTGCCAGGGCGTCCGGCCTCAGGTGTCAAGTCCGAGCTATCCTCCATTGGATGCGATTTGCTTTCAAACTTGACACCCCGCCACCTGCCGCCTGATACCTGGCACCTGCCAGGCGTCCACAAACGGTGGCAGCCGCGGCGCGCCTCGGCTGCGATTCGTCCCGTCTAAAGGACATTCGGCGACGGACTAAATCTTGCTCGGGGGGGCGCAGCCATTTCCCGCGTTTCCATATAAGATGGCGGTCAGCCTGCCAGGAGTAAGGCCCATGCCCAAGTGTTTGCGTGGCCGGTCGCACAATTTGCCAGTCATTGCTGTCGTTGCCGCGGTAATCGTGTTTGCTGCCGTCGAAGCGGGGGCTCAAGGCACGGGGTTCATCCCCTATTACGGCAAGAACCAGATCAAATACGACAACTTCGATTGGCAGATCTACACGACCGAGCATTTTGAAATCTTCTACTACCCCGAAATCGAGCCGCATCTGGAGAGGGTTGCCGGCTACGCCGAAAGCGCGTACCAGCATGTCAGCTCCGAGCTGAAACACGACCTCGCCTTCAAGGTGCCGCTGATTCTGTTCTCGACCAGCAGCGAGTTCTTCCAGCAAAACGTCTTGCCGGGCGCAGCGCAGGAGGGCGTTGGCGCGTTTGCCGAGCCGAGCCGCAACCGCATCCTGATGCCCATGGACGAACCCTCCGATCTGCTGTACCGGCTCATCACCCACGAGCTCACGCACGTGTTTCAGTTCGACATCATTCCGACGTCGCTGATCCGCTCGAACATGCCGCTGTGGGTGATGGAGGGGATGGCGGATTACATGACCGGCATCTGGCGGCCGATCGATTTGATGACGGTGCGCGACGCGGCGGTGGCCGATATCGTGCCGAAGATGACGGAGCTGCAGGACTACGGGCAGTTCAGCAACCTGCGCATGATCTACAACCTCGGTCACGCGGCGTTCGAGTTCATCGAATCCCGCTGGGGCAAGGAAGGCGTGCGCCAGTTCGTGTTTTCGCTGCGCAAGACCGTGATCGGCGGCGGCGACAACGCGTTTGAAGAAGCGTTCCAGATGGATCCCGACGATTGGGATCAGCAGTTCGATCGCTACCTCAAAGAGCGCTTCAA
Organism: Acidobacteriota bacterium; assembly: GCA_046727855.1. Lineage (GTDB taxonomy): Bacteria > Acidobacteriota > Vicinamibacteria > Vicinamibacterales > UBA2999 > DASPWV01. The sequence continues at coordinate 12,516 of JBKPDL010000116.1, read as the reverse complement.
GCCGTTCCGCGACAAGGAGCGGCCGGCGGATTATGGCCGCGACCTGGCGCCCAACCCGATGAAGTCGAAGTATTCGAGCGTGCTCTCGATCGAACCATCGCCCTCCGGCGACCTCGTCGCCGCGATGACCGGCAACCGCAAGGATCGCGAGCTCGACATCGTGCTGATCTCCACCAAGGACGGTCAGGTCATTCGTAATCTCACCAACGGCTTCGATCAGGATAAGGGGTTCGAGTACATCCCTACTCCCGGCATGCGGTTCAACATTGTGCCGTGGATGTCCTGGTCACCGCAGGGCGATCGGCTCGCGTATTTCGTGCGCACTGAAAAGGATCGTTCGCTGATCCTGCAGAACGTGCTCACCCGCAAAATCGAGGTGCGCATTCCGATGTCCACGGTCGATGCGCCCGAGTCGCCCGACTTCTCACCCGACGGCAAGCTGATTGCGTTTTCGGGCGCGCGCGGCGTGGTCGTCGACATCTACACGGTCAACGTCGACACCAAGGAAATCGTCAATCTCACGAAGGACGAGTTTGCCGACTACGCGCCGACGTGGGCACCCGATGGCAAGTCAATCGTCTATCTCAAGCGCGTGAGCGGAAACGAGAAGCTCTTCAAGCTTGATCTCGCCAGCGGCAAGAGCACGCAGCTCACCTTCGGCACGCACGACGACAGCGGCGCGCAGTTCCTCGACGCCGACACGCTCGTCTTCACGTCCACCGCGACCGATCCTGCCAAGCCGATCGATCCCGAAGTGGCGAAGAACGGCAACATCCACAACGTGTGGATGCTCCATATGAAGAACGGCGAGTTGGAGCAGTACACCGACGCGTTGGCCGGCAACTACTCTCCCGTCGTGCTGCATGAAGGCGACGCCGCGCCGCGCGTGGCGTTTGTCACCTACTACAAAAATGAGTACGGCTTCCACGTGCTCGAGCGCAAGGAGCCGCTCAATAAGGCGGCCTCTGCCGACTTCGGCGCGCCCGGACCGGTCATCGACTTTCAGGCGCCGATGACCCACACGCTCGTGGCCGCCAACAAGAAGAAGAAGGGCAAGTTCGAGAAGTTGTTCCTCGATGGACGGCCGCCCGTCGCGCTCGGTGTCACGAGCGGCGGTGACTTCTTCGGCGGCACCCAGATCTCGTTCACCGACGTGCTCGGCGACCAGCAGTTCAGCATGTTTGCGTCATCGGTCTCGCAGTACCGCACCATGTCGTTCAACTACCTGAATCTGGATAGCCGGTTCCAGTGGGCGGTGCAGGGCTACTCGCAAACGCAGTTCTTCTACGGGCAGCTCGAAAACGTCTTCTACGACCCCGCCTTCAGCGGCATCGTCGATCGCGATTTGGCGGTGGCCACGCGGACGATTCGCGGTGGCACGGTGTTCGGAATCTATCCGTTCAATCGCTATCGCCGCGTCGAAGTCTACGGAGGCTACGTCAATTACGAGGAGGAGTTCGAGGATCAGGGCCTCCAGCAGTACTCCGAGCAGTATCAGATCGACAATTATGGACAGGTGCTGTTCAACAATGGCTCGATGTTGCCCCTCGGCGTGGCGTTCACGCAGGAGACAACGATCTTCCGCGAGTTCGGGCCGCTCGCCGGCAGCACAATGCGCATTGGCCTCGAGAGCGCGCCAAAAATCGGCAACTGGTTGTCGCGCACCACCATCGATGCCGACGCCCGCAAGTACTACCGCCTGGGTGGCAGCGGCCTGCTTGCGCTCCGCGCCAGGGGCTTCCACAGCTTCGGTGACAATCCCGACTACCTCTACTTCGGCGGCAACTCCGAAATGCGCGGCTATGATTACTTGTCGTTTGTCGGCCAGGACGCGTTCTTCCTCAACGCCGAGCTGCGCTTCCCGTTAATCGAAGCCATGGCGACGCCGGTCGGGATCCTGGGCGGCATCCGCGGCGCGTTTTTCGCTAATATCGGTGGCGCGTGGTGGGAAGGCCAGCAGTTCAAGGCGTGGTCCAGCGACAGCACTGTTCAAACCCCGATCATCGGCTACGACTACCGCACCGTTGTTCCGACGCCGATCTACGGATCGCCGATTCTCGTCGAAGGGTTCCGTCTGGTTGATTCACGCGCGTCCTACGGCGTGAGCCTGCAGACGTTTGCACTCGGCTTTCCGGTGCACTTCGATTGGTCCTGGAAGACGCTGTTCAACAGGAACTGGGAAGACGTGGTGTTCGGACCAGTCGGCGGCAGCCACGAGTTCAGGAAGCCGAAGTTCTCGGTGTGGATTGGCTACGACTTCTGACGCTGTCAGCGACAAGTTCAACGTTCAAAGGTTCGGGCGCGGCTTTCAGCCGCGCCCTTTCTGTTTGCGCTGAAGCCGCTCCGCGCGGCGTGCGTAAGCCTGACGGCAGCGTTCCTCATCTTCCGGCGTTTCAATCACGAGCGGCGGCACTGGCTGCGGCTTTCCGTCACCATCGATCGCCACGAACGTGACATACGCGCGGCTTGTGAGCTTGCGCGTGCCCGTCAGAATCTCCTCCGAAAACACCTCCACTTCGACTTCGAGCGACGTCGTGAACGTGCACGTCACGCGCGACTTGAGCACGATCATGTCGCCGACCTTGATGGGATGCAAAAACTCGAGCCCGTCCACGCCGGCGGTGAGCGCGAGCGTGTTGGTGTGACGATGACAGGCAATCGCCGCGGTGATGTCGATCAGATGCATCACGGCGCCGCCGAGGATGAAACCTAACGGATTGGAATCGTTCGGAAGAACGACCTGAACAGTCTCGGTGGCAGAGTCCTGCCAGCGTTTAGCGGGTAGCGACACGGTTTCCCAGTTACCAGTTCAAGGTTTAGCCGTCAGTTCGTTCACTCCGCGTCAACTCGCGACCCAAACTGAAGCTAAACTTCCGACCCTTCGCCGAAGCTCAGTGTTCACCCGAGCAGCGTCGAAGAGTGAACGGGAAACCGCAACTGGAAACTTCTCAATTCGCCCGCGTCAACCGCACTTCACTTCGCTCCAGATCGAGCGCGACGCGGTACGGACTCAAGAACTTGTGCCCGACGATGCCACCCACTTCAAATCCCAGGAGCACACTTGGCGCACGCAGGTTGAGCACGACGACGGAGAAGTTCTTATAGGCGATGTCGTTGAAGTTCAGATTGACGCCAGGGAGCAGGAACGCGTCGCGGTCCCAGCCGGAAGTCCCGTATACCTTGAGCGCGATCTTGCGCGCCGGCTGCGCGGCCAGCGCTTCCGCCGTGGCGGTGCTGATCGAAATCACCTCGCCGCCGGTGTCGACCACGAAATACGTCGGCCGAGTGCCGTTGATCAAGCCGCGCACCATCGCAAGCCGATGATGCCGCAGCGGCAAGCGGAAGTCAGCCCTGTCCTCTGGAATGCTCTCGCCGATGGTCAGCTTCTTGCTCGTGTAGTCGATCGTCATCGACAGGCCGAGCGCCAACGGCGAGAAGCTTTCGGTTTCGCGTTTCGGAATGCCGCGCAGCGCAGGGGCTTTGATCAGCACGGGCACGTTGTTCAACTTGAGCGTGCCCACTTCGAACGTGTCCATGCGACCGAGCTGCAGGCCGCGCAGACCCACTTCCCCTACTCCGGCGCTCAACGTGTAGGTAATCGGCCGCACACCCGCTGACGAGGACGTCTGGCGCGAGATCGTCGTTTGCTCCGATCCGGTGTCCAGCACGAAGTCAGTTCCGCGGCCGCCATTGACCTTGGCGCGCACGATCACCTTGTCGTCAATCAGTTTGAAATCAACCGTGTGCAGCCGGGTCGCTGACGACGCGTCGATCTCCACTGGCTGGTTCTCGCCGAATGACTTCAGGAAGCGCACCTGCGATCGCGACCACGAGGCTTTGTCGCTGCGGTCCTTGTTCGGCAGCAGGTTGATGTAGTTGGTGTACGCCGCGGCCGCCTGCTCGTAGCGGCGCATCCGTTCGTAAATGGCGCCAACCGTATGGTGAATTTCGGGATCGCGCGGCGCGCTTTTGAGCGCGGCTTGCGCCTGGTTGAGCGCTTCATCCAGTTTCGAGCGGGAGGCCAGCGATCGCGCCAGGCCATGGAGCCCGCGCGACGACTCGGGCTCAATCGCGAGCGCATCGCGCCACATGCCCTCGGCATCGTCAAACTGTCCGGCCGCCCAAAGCGCGTCGCCAAACGATGTCAGTGCTTCGGGACTTCTCGGCGCCAGCGTGCGAAGCTCGCGCGCATCGCGCTGCGCATCCTGGAACTGACCGACTCGCAGTTGCGACGTGACCAGTCCGATCCGCGCGCGAAGCTGATCGCGGGCGTCCTCGGTCTTTAGCGCGTGACGATACTCGTCGATCGCCTCCTGATAGCGCGTTTCCTCGAATAAAATATTGGCGAGCTGCAGATGGAGGTCGGCGTTGTCAGGGCCGCTGGCGAGCGGGACGGCCAACAGACCTGCGCAAGCGGCGGCGATAAATCCCAAGCGCCGGGTGATCGACATCATGACCCTCACGAATGAGCGAGGTGGGCGCAACCCCAGGGAAACTGAGAATTTAGAACGAAGAACTAAAGAACTCAAACCCAAAACTTCGGAACCCAGGAACCCCGAACGTCGAACCTCGAACTTCGGAACCGCGAAACCTGGGAACTTCGGCCCCCGGAACCCCGAACCCCGTTCGCAGGGTGCAGGTTAGCAGGAACCTGCAAATCTGCGACCCCGCAAACTGCGAACCTTATATCACTTCTGAAAGTGTTTCGCGTTGATCTCGATATAGCTTTTCCACTTTTCCGGGACTTCGTCGAGCGCGAAAATGGCTTCCACCGGGCAGGCGGGCACACACGCGCCGCAATCGATGCACTCATCCGGGTGGATGTACAACTGCGTCGCGGACTCGAAATCCGATTCATCTTTTCGCGGATGGATGCAGTCTACGGGACACACATCGACGCACGCTGAGTCCTTTACTCCAATACACGGTTCCGTAATGATGTAGGCCAAATCCGCCCCTCCTATGAAGCCGTCAAAATTTCACTCGGCGGCAAGTACCCGATCCGCATCGAGATACGGCGCGCCAGATCCCACGCGCCCTTGTGATGTTCCGTGAGGATAGGCCGGTCGTCGGGCCCATGCCCAAAAAAGCCGACACGTGCGACCTCAGCGCCCGTATAATCCCTGACAGGCGCACACGTGCAGTAAAGCCGCTGCAGGGCATCGGGTTCCACCGGCGGCGGCCCTAGCCGCACCATCCTAGAATCCGCGCTTATTAGGTCGTCTGCCCTGACCAACCGAAGGCAACTTAGACGCCGGGTCGCCTGCCGGGGCGAGAAGTACAGGGCGCAGTGGCTCGGCATTTCTTTGCCGTACACCGTGTGCATCGCGACTTCGTCCGGCCCTGTCGGCCACAAATACGTCACCTCGCCGGACGCGGGAATCGCGATAAAACCTCGCTGCGAGGTCCGCAAAACATACTCGCGCATGAGCGGGTAGGCATGTAGCCGCAGCTCCGACCGGCCGAGAGATCTAAAGCTGAGATCGAGCATCTTCAACGTTAGGCAATATCTCTGGGTGTCGTCATCCTGACGGACGAACCCGCGACGACGCAGGACGGCGAGCAGCCGATGGACGCTGGATGGAGGTTGACGCAGAGCGCGCGCGAGGTCCGACAGGCTCATACCACGGGGGCTCGCGCTGAGCGCCTCACAGACCTCCAGCGCTTTGTCTATGGAGGTGGTCGCCGCAGTCTTCTTTTCCACTATATGGAATACCGTTTCAACTATATGAATTTAGTGGCCGTTTCGCCGGCTGTCAAGAAGCAGTTAGGGCCGTGGACAGCAAACTGCGACTGGCCGATCTGGCGCTGCGCTCGCGGCTTTCCAATCGGGAGCTGGCCGCGCGCGACATCTATAACGAATGAAAAGGTCGCCTCGAGCTCATCGCATTCCCGAGACGCGCAAAGAAAACTGAAACGTTAATCTGGAGATCTCGAGATCTGGAGATTTGGAGCAAATCTGGAGATTTGGAGATCTAATCATTGCCAAATTTCACAATTTCCAGATTCACGGAGTCCGTATCACTATCTTCCCGGTGACCACGTCCAACGAGATCACCGGTTCACCCTTTCCTAACGTCGCCTCGCCCCACCGCGGTCCCCAGGTGTCCTTCATTGTCAAGGGAATCGTGGATTCGATCGTCCCGTTGAGCGCGAGCGCCATGACGCGCGCATCGGCCGGCCGCTCGGCGAGCAGGAGCCTCACATCCCCATTGAAGGCGCGCAGCCGCAGCAGACCATCGGCGCTCAATTTCGCGCGCTCCACGGTAATGTCGCCAATGCCCGTCTCCAGCCGGATCGCGCCCGATATGTCACTCGCAGTTATGGCTCCGCGCCGCACATCGGCGTTGATTGCGCCCTGCAGATTGCTGAGCCTCAATCGACCCTCGAGGACGCGCACCGACCCTAACCGTGCGGAGAGCGGGACCCGTAGCGTGATGTCGGTGCGAAACGCGGGATCCGTGCCGCCGTCGGTTTGGTGTCCGCGCACGCGAATATCGCTCGCGGTTTCTTCTATCTCGATCGGAATGCGCTTGAGCGCTTCGTCGTTCGGCGCATGCCGGACGATCTCGATTGCGGCGTCAGTACGTGGCGACCCTTCGATTGCGACGTTGCCGATCGTGATCTCGATACTAAGGGTGCCAGCCGCGGGGAATGCAAGGAGACGGGTTTGACGATCGGTCGCGGCGCCAGCAAGCTGCGGCAGTGCGAGCGCGACGATCAGTGCCGACGCCCGCACCGCAATCAGACGATTTTCATGCGGCCCCGGAATCCTCCATCGTAGTCGTGGAAGTGCGAGACCGTTTCCTCGGGATAACACCAGCAGTAGTACCCCTGCCCGTTGTCGAAGTCCACGAGCCAAAGGCCTTTTGCCTCCAGTCCCATCGCCTCGATGGCGCGGCTCCAGTCGCGCACGGCAGTTTCGATCATGGATCCAACGTCCGCGCGCCCGGTATCCGTTTCAGGAATCTGCTGCAGGTCGGCGGTGAGGCGATCGACTTGCCGGACGGCGTCGGCCGTGAGCGCCTTGACCTGTGGCAGCAGGGCGCGCGCCTCCGCCAGCGAGAAGATCCGGCGCCCGGGCTGCTGCGATTCCACGTGAGGATTATACTGGCCACGGGCCGCGCGCCTCGGCTTATCCGGCTACACCTGTGCGCACCATTGTTTTTTGTGCCTTATTAGGCGTCGCGGCGACCGTCCACGCGCAAAGCCTCCCGTCGGAGCCCATCGCGATTGCGGGCGGTCACGTGGTCATTGGCGGCGAGCTCACCGCGACGGCAGGGCCGGAGGACCCTGGGTTTTTCAACTACACGGATTACGAGTACAACGCCCTCCGCAATCTCCGGATTGGGGTGACCACCGAAGTCCGCGCCCACGCGCGGCTGCAGTTCCTCAGCGAAATCCACATCGACCGCGGTGACCCGTTCAACGCATTCGCCCTGTATGCGCGAATTCGGCCGTGGCCGTCGCGCCGGCTCGATATCCAGGTCGGACGCGTGCCGCCGACCTTTGGCGCCTTCGGCCGTGGCGGGTACAGCACCGGGAACATCCTGATCGGTTATCCGCTGGGCTACCAGTACCTAACGTCGCTGCGATCCGACGCGATGCCGGAAACCGCAGAAGAGTTGTGGCGCATGCGCGGGCGAGGCTGGCGTTCGAGTTTCGAACTCGGCAATCCCACGCCTGGGCCGGGCCTGCCGCTGGTCAACGCGTTTCATCGGGATATCGGCGTTCAGGTGCACGGGATCAACGGTCCCATCGAGTGGACCGGCGCGGTGACGACGGGTTCGTTGTCCAACCCCGGTCTTGACGACCACAACGGAAGCCAGCAGATTGCAGGACGGGTGGTGCTGCATGCCACACCCGGCCTGGCCATCGGATTCTCCGGCGCGCGCGGCGCCTTTTTGAGTGGAAATTTGCAGCCGTCGCTGACCCCCGGCGCCGAGGTCAGCAGTGGAGTGCAGCGTGGCGTCGGCGTCGATGCGGAATACTCCGCGGGACGGTTCCTCGGGCGCGGTGAGGTCGTGTGGTCGCGGTGGGCGTTGCCGTTGCCGTTTACTGCGGGCGCACTTCATGCCACGGCGCTACGCGGCGAAGCGCGCTATCGCGTCATCCCCGGCGTCCATCTCGCCGGACGCATCGAACATCTTGGCTTCAACAAACTGACGTCGGGCTCGCGGATCGAGCGTTGGGAAGCGCCCGTCACCCGTCTCGAACTCGGCGCCGGGTGGTCGATCGTGCGCAACCTGATGCTCAAAGGATCGTGGCAGCGCAATCATCGCGACGCCGGACGCGTGCGGCACGATTCGCTCGGCGCCGTGCAGGTCGTGTATTGGTTTTGATGAGGACCCTGATTTTCGCCGCGATCGTGACGGCAGGAGTGCTCGCGGCCGTCTCCTCTGTGGACGGAGAAGTCGAGCAGGCGCGTGGCGCGATTCAGGGGCGCCTCGACATCCGCCGCGTCGCCAAGGCCCCCGAGAGGCGACCCGACGTGGCGGAGCCTGGCGCGCCCGGTCCTCGCGATATGCCGGACCTGCGCCGCGGCGTCGTGTATCTCGAGTCCGCCCCGCAGGGGGCGTTTGAAGAACGCGAGTTGTCGCGCGCGGTGATGGATCAGCGCAACGAAACGTTCGTGCCGCACGTCCTTGCCGTGATGACCGGGACGCGAGTGGACTTTCCCAACAGCGACAAGACGTATCACAACGTCTTCTCGCTCTCGAAAACCAGGCGTTTCGATCTCGGACGCTACGCTGCGGGTCATTCCAAGGCGATCCGCTTCGATCGGCCGGGCGTCGTGCGTGTCTTTTGTGAGATTCACTCGCACATGAGCGCGTTCATCGTCGTCTTCAACCATCCGTTTTTCGACGTGACCGATCCAGAAGGGCGGTTTCGTATCGGTGACGTGCCGCCGGGCACCTACACAGTTGTCGGCTGGTACGAGGGTGAACCGCGCATCTCGCGCCCGGTTACGCTCCCGGCAGGAAGTGCGGTGGATCTGGAGCTCGTCATCCCGTGAGACGCGCGCTTGGTTCGCTGACGAACCGCATTTTTCTGGCCAGTACTCTGCTGGCAACCGTTTCGATCGGCGCCGGTGTGTACTTCGTCAGCAGTCGATTGCGATCTGAAGCGGAAGCGGAGCTCGAACGCGATCTCACGGAAGCGGCGAACCTCGTCGAGCAGCAGCGCGCATCGCTGCTCGAGAGTTTCACACTCACGGCACGGCTCATCGCGGACCTTCCGACGCTGAAAGCGGCCATGGGCACGCGCGACGCTCCCACGGTGCAACCGATTGCGGACGAATACCGGCGACAGGCGGGGTCGGACGCGTTCCTCGTCACCGATCGCACAGGTGCCGTTTTGGCGACGTTCGGCGGCGACGAATCGCTCGACGAGGATATGCCGCGCGCCTCGAGCGTCCGAAAGGCGCTGAGCGGCAGTCTCGCGTTGGCGCACGTACCGCATCCACGCGGTGTGATGCAGGTGGTCAGTGTTCCGGTGACGGTCGGTTCGGAACTCCTTGGATCGCTTACCGTTGGCTACTTGCTCGACAACACGCGCGCGGAACAATTCAAAGCCTTGACCGGCGCCGACATCGCGTTTGCCGTGAATGGCCAGGTTCGCGCCTCTACGCTTGGGCCTGAGTTCAATGGGTTGCTCTCCTCACTGCTCAGCGGCGGCCGCGTACCGCGTGTGGAGATCGCATCGGTGGAATACACCGCTCTCGTCAAGCCACTGCCGTTGCCGGCAAGCATGTCGATCGAGGCCGCCGTCCCCGGCGAGGCGCCGAAAGCCCTGGTGCTGCGGTCGCGTACCGAGCGGATGCGAACTCTGTCGGCCATTCAGAAGGGATTGGGCGTCGTCGCAGTCGTGACTGTGCTGCTGGCCGTGCTCGTCAGCTACGGTGTGGCGCGCACTATCACCCGCCCGCTCGCCACCATTACGCACCACATGCGTGATCTGGCACAAACCGGTGACCTCACGCAGAAGGTTCCGATTGCCGGGACGCGGGGTTGGCACGACGAGGATGCCAGGCTGCTGGCGACGACCTTCAATACGCTGATTGACTCGATCGCGCGATTTCAGCGCGAGGCGACGCAGCGCGAGCGCCTGTCGTCGCTCGGCCGGATGTCAACGGTTATCGCTCACGAGATTCGCAATCCGCTCATGATCATCAAGGGCGCGCTGCGGCAGGCGACGCAGGAAACCGCAACCCCGGATGACATCCGCGACTCCGCGGCCGACATCAACGGTGAGATCGAGCGGCTGAATCGCGTTGTCAACGAGGTGCTCGACTTCGCCAGACCGATTCGGTTCGATCTGTCCTCCACGGACATCAATGCGCTCTGTCGCTCGGCCGCCAACGCCGTGGAAGCCGCGCAGCCGGAACCGCGCGTCGATGTCCGAGTCGATCCCTCCGTTCCGGCGCTGCAGACCGACAGCGAACGACTGCGCACGGTCCTCGTCAATCTGCTCACCAACGCTCGCCAGGCGGTGGCAGCACGCAACGGCGACGGCGCGCCGTCGGTGGCGCTCGGCACCGAGCGCATCGCGGATCGGCGCGTGGCGATCTCGATCGAAGACAACGGCGTGGGCATCGCGCCCGATGATCTGCCGCGCATCTTCGATCCATACTTCACCACCAGACGCGCCGGCACCGGGCTGGGGCTCCCCATCGCCAAGAACATCATCGATGGCCTCGGCGGCACCATTGTCGTCCACAGCACACCGGCACGCGGGACGACCATTCGCATCGAGCTCGGCGACAGCTACCGCGCTCCTCGGAACAATTGATGCCCTCCGGAAACATTCTGCTCGCCGACGACGAGGAAAAGATCCTCAAGACGATCGGCCGGGCGCTGCGCGACGAAGGACACGACGTAGTCACCACGCCGCGCGCGCTCGAAGCGCAACGGCTGTTGATGGAGCGCTCGTTCGATCTGCTGGTGATTGACTATCTGATGCCCGAGCGAACCGGACTGGAAGTGATCCGCGAGCTGGTGGCCTCGACGCCCGACGGCGAGCGGCCGGCCATCGTGATGATGACCGCGCATGGCACCGTCGAAAGCGCCGTCGAGGCGATGAAGCTCGGCGCCCGCGATTACCTGCAGAAACCTTTCGAGCTGGACGAGCTGATCGTCACCGTACGACGGCTGCTCGAGGAGCAGCGCACGCGAACCGGCCTGCGTTATCTGCTGAGCGAACGCGATGCCGAGTTCAATCACTACGGTCTCGTCGGTCGTAGCCGTACCGTACTCGAAGTGATCAGGCGGGCCGAGCTCGTGGCCCAGTCGCGCAGCACGGTATTGCTGACCGGTGAAACCGGGACCGGCAAGGAACTGGTCGCGCGTGCTATTCACGCGCGCAGCGCACAGCACGACATGCCGTTGATCAAGGTCAACTGCGCCGCCATTCCGGAAACGCTGCTCGAATCCGAGTTGTTCGGGCATGTACGCGGCGCGTTTACCGGCGCCACGTTCACCAAGAAAGGACGCTTTGCGCTCGCCGATGGCGGCACCATCTTTCTCGACGAGATCGCCGCCATCAGCACCGCGGTCCAGGCCAAGCTGCTGCGCGTGCTGCAGGACCGCGAATTCGAGCCGCTCGGCTCCGAACGCACGCAAAAAGTGGACGTACGTGTGATCGCGGCCACCAACCGCGATCTCAGGCAACTCGTCGGCGCCGGAAAATTCCAGGAGGACTTGTATTACCGGCTGAACGTGATTCCGATCACGATTCCGCCGCTGCGCGAGCGGCGCGAGGACATTCCGCTGCTGGTGGAACACTTCCTTCGCCGTTACGCTCAGAACAGCGGCAAGCACATCGACGACGTCGATGCGTCGTTGATGAACGAGCTCGAACAGTACGATTGGCCGGGGAACGTCCGTGAGTTGGAGAACACCATCGAGCGCGCCGTGGTGCTCGCGACGGGGCCGCGGCTGATTCGCGAAACCATCTGGCTTATGGGCGCCGTCGCGCCGGCGGCCACCGGTCTCCCGTCAGCAAAACTGCACGCCAATCTCGAGTGGGCCGAGCGGGAGACGATTCGCCGCGCGCTGTCGCAGTCGGGGGGTGTGAAGAAGGACGCCGCGGAGTTGATGGGCATCAGCCAGCGCGCACTCAGCCACTACCTGCAGAAGTACAAGTTCGATAAGGAAACGTGAAACGCGAATCTGGAGATTTGGTGACGTGGAGATTCGGCCTCCACATCTCCCAGATTCTGATGTCACTTACGTCCTTCGTAAACGATTACAGGCGCCGTAACTGCACTTGCCTCGCCTTCTGCGAGAAGTGCCCGCTTTTCGCCAATTACACAGACGGCACCTGCCTTGCTCACTTACAGTCACTGCATGTCTATGCGCGTTCGTCAGGTTCTGCTTGCGGCGGCCGTGGCGGGGACGGCGCACTTGCTCGGGCCGGTGTTGATGTCGGCCGAGCAGGCCCCCGCCACGGACTCCGCGCCCCGCATCATAGAAGTTGTGGCGCGAAAGTTCGAGTTCGAGCCGTCGCGCATCGAGG
>JBKPDL010000115.1:0-19779 GCA_046727855.1 Acidobacteriota bacterium | reverse complement strand
CCACTGGAGGCCGCTCTGCACCTTCCAGGATCCCGAGAAGCCGATCTCGTACGGCATGACGTACCGTCCGACGATCTTGTAGTTCCAGGTGGTCGACGTCTCGCGTCCGTTGTCGCCGAACAACAGGTTCGACGGCCGGTACAGGAACGCGACGGTTGGATCGTCGCCGCCGCGGTCGTTGCCGGCGACGGCGGTCGTGCCGGTGGGCGATGTCATGTCGTGCAGCTGATTGAGCCAGGTGTAACCAAACGACGTGAGGAGCATCCACTTGCCCGCGAACCGGCGATTCAAGCCGACCTCGATCGTGTTGAAGTCGGCGTTGTTCTCGGGGCTCGTGGGGTTCATGAAGACCCGATCCGTGGGAGCGGTGGCCGGGCGATCCAGCAGCGCGAGCGTGCGATCGTCGCCGCTACCGGTGATGCCGTCGGGTCCGACGTCGAGGAAGTTGAAAGGCACCGTGTAGAGCGGGAGCCGCGCGACGTCGACCTCGCCCCATTCGTTCCGGACGTTCTTGTAAACGTACGACACGCGCGCCGAGAGGCCCTGGTAGATCTCGCGCTCCACGCTCGTCGACAGCTCGTTCACGGCCGGCCGCTCGAGGTCGGGATCGACCCGCACGCTGCCGCCGCCGCCGACCGACTGAACGAAGGCGCCCAGTTCCTGCGGCCCGTCGAGCAGGCGGTTGCCGTTCAGATCGTTGAAGCGATACCGCAGAATGCCTCTGCCGACGGGATTCTGCCTGTCGGCGAGCGTGTCGGCCGAGTTGTAGCGGAACTGGCCGTAGAAGGCCTTCAGCACCGTGCGGTTGTCGCCCGTCAGATCGTACGCGAATCCGGCGCGCGGCGCGAAGGTCGTCGACGTCGACACGGTGGTCTCCTCCACGGTCCGCGGGGCGATGAAGTTGCGGTAGGTGGGGTCGGTCCAGTTGGCGAGCACCGCCTGTCCGTTCGGTGCGAAGCTCTGTTCCGGCCAGTAGTCCTTGTAGTGCTCGAGCCGACCGCCGAGGTTCAAGGTCAATCGCGAGTTGACCTTCCACGTGTCGGTGATCCAACCCGAGTTGTAGTCGACCGTGTTGATGGGCGACACCGGCGTGTTGTACAGGTCCACCTGGTTTACGGCGCCGTTCAGGTCGCGGTAGAAGATGTCGAACGGCTGATCCTGGAAGAAGTTGCGACGATCGCGCTTCCAGTCATAGCCGAACTTGAAGTCGTGGCTGCCCATCCAGCCGTCCCGGTAGTACGACGTGCTGATGTAGAACTGGGGCTTGAACCGCTTCTGGTTCTGGTAAGCGTCGTGGGCGCCCCCGTCGAAGCGCTGGTTGTTGCCGGTGTCGATGCGTCCCGGCCCCCAGGGGCCGCTGTAGATGCCTTCATCGATGGTCGGCCGCAGCGGGAAGAAGTTCTTCCAATCGCCGTAGAGGACGTCGAGGAACATGCGGCTGCCGATCACGCTCGTCCACTCGACCTTCGACGGGTAGTTGCGCGACGCCTGATAGCGGGCGGCGCTGAGCGGCGTGGTGGCACCGAGGTCGCGCTTGTCCTGCAGCTTGTTCCGCTTGTTGATGAAACCGATGATCTGGTTGTTCCGATTGAGCTGATACGTCAGCTTGCCGGTGTAGTCGTTCGTCAGCTTCGACCGCGCTTCTTCGGTGAGGCCGACGATCGCCTTGTACTGGTCATTGCGGCGATAGCTGTAGAACCACCAGATCTTACCCTTCCAGATCGGGCCGCCGACGTTGAAGTTGACGTCGTACTGTTTGGTGATCGGATTGCCGCGCGTGAGCGCCTGTCTGACGAAGTAGCCATTGTCGTCGCGCCCGCCCGCGGTCCGGAACGCGTCTGGCACGTTGTCGCTGATCGTCGAATCGCTCTCGTAGTCGCTGTACCAGTTGCCACTGATGCGATCACCGCCGCCCTTGACCGTAATGGCCATCGAGGCGCCAGGCGCGAAGTTCTCGGCCGAATTGCCGGCGCCGCCGAGTTGGAATTCCTCGAAGCTCCCGAAGTCGAAGTAACCCGCGTTCGCGTCGCGGCCTTCCGTCGTGTCGATGCCCTCGATCTTCGTCTGGTTCTGCACGTTCAGCCCGTAGGTGACGAACCCGGTCTGCGTGCCGGCGTGCGAGCCACCGACGTCGTAGCCCTGCATCTGGATTCCGGGCGCTTGCGACATCGCGGCCCAGACGTCGCGTGCGTTCGGGATCTCGGTGAGCAGTTCTTTGGTGAAGTTAGTGCCGAGCGTCGTCGTCGACGTGTCGATCACCGGTGATTCGCCGGTGACTGTGACCGTCTCCTGCAGGGTGGCCACGTTCAACTGCTGATCGACCGTGAGCGTCTGGTTGATCACCACGCGGATGCCTTCGCGTTTGACATTCTGGAACCCGGACAGCTCGTACGACAGCTCGTACACGCCAGGCGGCAGTGCAATGAAGCGGTAGCTGCCATCCGCGCCAGTCACCTGCACTTGCGGCTGGATGAGCGCGGGACTGGTAGCCGTGACCGTGACACCAGGGAGTACTGCCCCGGTGTTGTCCGTGACCGTGCCATTGATACGGCCGCGGAAATCCTGTGCGCTGGTGGGTACTGCTGCGAGCAGCAGCAGCGACAGCCACAGGGAGACAACCCTGTTTAGCCTCATACAAGTCCTCCGAAGAAAGAGTTGCGGCGACGCCAGCCGGTTGGATCCGGGCCGGCACGCTGAACCCAAAGATGCGCCGGGAAACTGGCGAATTTTACCTCAAAACGCGTAAACTGCGCCGCCAGTGCCGCTCGCGGATGCACCCGGTCGAGTCGGCGTCGGCGGGAATCTGCCCGACCCCGAGTTCTGGACGCGTCATTTCCGTCTGCTCGCCGCGGTCGTCCTTGCTCTCGCCGCCTTCAACCTGACGTTTCGTCTGAGTGATGACGCCATCACGGAGTGGGACGAATCGCTGTATGGGTTGAGCGCGGCCGAGATGATTGAGACCGGCGATTGGGTGCGGACGCGCCTCGGCGGGCAGGTCGACTACTCGGCCATCACCAAACCGCCGCTCATCGTCTGGCTCACCGCGCTCTCATTCAAGGCATTCGGGATCACGCCGACGTCCTTGCGGCTGGTATCCGTTGTCTCTGCCTGGCTAACGGTGTTGGTGCTGGTGTTGTGGGCGAGACGCATCGCCGGGCCACTCACCGCGATCGCCGCCGGTGTGGTCCTCGCCACCAGCTTCGGCTTCATGTACGTCCACTCCGGCCGTACGGGAAACACCGACGCGCTGTTTACGTTGCTGACGACGCTCACCGCCCTCGTGCTCTACGCATCGTTCGCGCGACCCTGGGCGCGCGTCGCGCTCGGACTGATCTTTGCGGGTTTCTTCCTGCTGCGCGGACCGGGCATGCTGATGCCGCTTGCCATCGTGATTCTGGTTGACGTCTGGCATCGCCGCGCGCCGCAACGATGGCCAGCGCTGGCGTCTGCCGCTTTGGTGTTCGTCATCCCGGTCGCGTCGTGGGGGTACGCGAGGTGGCGTGCGGATCAATGGCAATTCCTCTCGCAAGTCTGGAAGGTAGACCTCGTGACGCGAACGCTGACGCCGTTCGAGGGTCACACGGGCACGCCGCTTTATTATTTCGACATGCTGCAGCGCTATCACTACGACTGGTTGATAGCGGCCGTCGTGGCGCTGTGTTTGTTTCCGCCGCCCAAAGCGCAGTGGCGCGAGTGGTTGTGGATCCGGTTCGACGATCGGCCGGACAAGATCGTCGTTGCATTTTGGGCGCTGGTGACGTTCACCGTGCCGACGCTGATGCAGACCAAGTTGTCGTGGTATTTGAATCCGTTTTATCCAGTGTTTGCGCTCTTGATCGCCGCAATCCTTTCTTACGCTGTGCTGAGGGCGAAGACGGCCTCGCGCGGCCGCATCATCGCGCTTGTCGCGATCATCGTGATTGCGTTTGCGACGGCTGAAGGGAGAATGCTCTATCAGGCGTACCGCCGCGACAAAAACTACTTTCTCCAGGGCTTACTCGAGCGCGAGCGCGCGGCGCTGAGCGGTCGCACGATTTATCGCACGCAGTGGAACGGGGCGGAGCAGTTTGTCGCAACGCGAATGGTCGGTGCTCTCATTGCGAACGTCGACCAACCCGCGCGGTTCGTGGAGGAGGCGCAGGTTGGTGATTTTCTGGTAGCCACGCCCGGACTCACGGATTCTCGAGTTGAGAAGGTGGCAGAGATGGCAGGAGAGGCGTTGTATCGGAAGAGACACTGACCTTTCGTATACTCACCGGCATGCAACGCGTCGGCACCGTCCTCGCTCTTGCGCTCATCCTCACCGCTTCCTCCGCGTTCGCCCAACAAGACGCCGCGGCGATCGGTGCGCGCCTGCTCCAGGACACGGCGATCAAAGCGGCGCTCGAAGGCCTTCGCACGTCGGAGCCGCAGACGATCGAAGATCAGATTCGCGTCTGCGAAGTCGAAGCGCCGCCGTTCAAAGAGGCGAAGCGCGCACAGCTTTACGCGCAGATGTTCCGCGAGATTGGTCTACAGAACGTTCGCATCGACAAAGAGGGGAACGTCCTCGGCGATCGGCCCGGCACGCAGTCCGCCTCCGCGGCCGTTGGCCGCTCCGGCGAGACATCGCCGAAGCTCGCGGGTGCGACGAGCGCGAGCGGAGGCGTGCCGCGTCCCCACCTCGTGTTCGCCGCTCATCTCGACACGGTCTTTCCCGAGGGCACCAACGTCCAAGTCAAACGCGAAGGCTCGATCCTGCGCGCGCCCGGTATTGGCGACGACTGTCGCGGGCTTGCAGTCGTGCTCGCCGTAGCACGCGCGATCGTCAAAGGCAACATTCAGACGCCCGGCACCATCACGTTCGTCGGCAACGTCGGCGAAGAAGGGCTCGGCGATCTGCGTGGCGTGAAGTATCTCTTCCGCGAAGGAATGAAAGGACAGATCGATCGCTTCGTCTCGGTGGACGGGACCGGACTCGGCCTCACGCACATCGCCGTCGGCAGCCTTCGCTACCGGGTCACATTCAAAGGGCCAGGCGGACACAGTTACGGCGCGTTTGGCATGGTCAACCCGATTCAGGCCCTCGGGCGCGCGATGGCGCGCATCGCCGATTTTCAGGTGCCCAGCGAACCGAAGACGACCTTCAACGTCGGCCGTATCGGCGGCGGAACGTCGGTGAACGCGATTCCGTACGACGCATGGATGGAAGTCGATATGCGGTCGGCGGATCCCGCGTCGCTGCAAGCAGTAGACGCGAAGTTTCACAAGGCGGTGGACGATGCGGTAGCCGATGAGAACGCGCGGTGGGGAAGTCGTCAACTGACGGTGGAGAAGACGCTGGTCGGTAATCGTCCTGCCGGACGGACGAAGGCGGACGCGCCAATCGTCGTTGCCGCCATCTCTGCGACGAAAGCGCTGAATATCCCGATCTCGCTGGACGAAGGATCGACCGATTCCAACATCCCGATGAATATGGGGATCCCTGCGATCACGATCGACGGCGGCGGGAGAGGGCGGGGTGCACACGCGCTGGACGAATCGTTTGATACGGCGGATTCGTGGAAGGGGACGCAGCGAGCGCTGCTCATCGCGCTCGCATTGGCTCAGCCCTGAGCCGTCATCACGCGGCAGGCGGGCCGGACCTCAGCCCGGCCGCTTTTAGCTCCTGAAATCGCTTGATCTCATGCAGCCGCTGCCGCCTCATCCCCCAATCCGCCCAGACCATCCACGCCACGAACGCCAGATGGGGCACCGCCATCACGCCCAACTCGAGCGGTACGGGCCCCGGCAATACAACGGCGAGGAAATTGATGAGTGTGGCGAAAAGGAATATCGGCAGCAGCAGCGGATGCCCGCCCGCCCCAGGCAAGCTCGGCCCCCAGCGCATCACCGTCGTTTCCCACGCCGGGGTGTCGAGGCCAGCGTCAGGGCGATTCTCGTAAAACACCTGCAAATACCGGCCAATTCGCTCGATGCCGAAGTGGAGCATGCGATTGACCTCAAAGGTCGCGACCAAAAGGATCAGTGGAATGCTCCCTGCAATTGGGTTGGGAAGCCACGCCAACAGAGCGACCAGAATCACCGCCCAGGCGGCCAGGCCGGCCACCGACAGCGTCAGGCGTAACCCGCCGCGCGCTTGGATGGTGGCCCGCAGGGCACGGTATTCGGCGACGCTCAGTGGATCCATTCTCGGAAGTGTACTTGGGCTGCAACTCTAAACCTCAATTTCAGTGAGAGATAGGGGTTGCGCTCTAAAGTAACGATGTTACAATGCCGATGACCCGGATAGCTAATCCTAGAGGCCTCCTCCCCCGTGTGGATGCTCTCTTTGTATCGTCGAGGCGGTAATGAAGCAGTTTGCATCCACAACCCTTCCGCACGTAGCCCGGCTGATCACCGTCTTTGCGGTCGCACTTATGATGAGTACGCCGGCGCAGCCGGCGAGCGCCGCGACACAAAAGTCCCGATCCACCAGGCCATCGGTCAGCGCAGCCGCAGCGAAGAAAACGCCGGCGCGTACCCAACGCAAGCGGTATTCGTCGAGCGCAAAATCTCGCGCCGCGCGTCTGGCGCAAGCCCGTGCGGCGGCCCGCGCAAGGGAAATGCGCGAGGTGACGACACCGCGCGTAAAGCTCGACGAGCTCGGCGAGGAAGTTCCCGACGTTCGCGCCGAAGCGGCCATTATCTACAGCCCGGATACGAATCAGGTTCTGTGGCAAGAGAACTCGCAGGAATTACGCTCGATCGCGAGCATCACCAAGGTGATGACGGCGCTTGTCTTTCTCGAGAGCGGCGTGCCGCTGTCCACGCCCGTCGACGTTCAGCGCGCTGACACGTATCGCGCGTCCACCACCTATCTGCGCGCAGGCTACAACGTCACGGCCGAGGATCTGCTCAACCTGCTGCTCGTCGGATCGGACAACGCCGCGGCGCGCGCGCTCGCGCGCATCTCTCCATACGGCGCATCCGGCTTCGTCGATCAGATGAATCAAAAGGCTGCCGAACTCGGGCTCGAAAAAACTCACTACGCTGATCCGTCGGGGCTGCTCGCCTCGAACGTGTCATCGGCGTACGACATGGCGCGTTTGATTACGTTTGCCGCCACTGACGAACGGGTCGGCAGCATCATGCGCAAAGTCGACCACACGATCTACGCAGGTACCAGGACGATCAATGTGAAGAGCACCAATCACCTGGTGCGCGAAGGCAACCTGGATGTCGTGGGTGGCAAGACCGGTTTCATCGGCCGCGCCGGATACTGTCTCGCCACGCTCCTGCGTCTGCCGCAAACCGGGCAGCAGGTGGCCGTCGTCGTGCTCGGCGCGCGCTCGAATCAAGGGCGCTTCTGGGAAACGCGTCACCTCTTCAACTGGCTTACCACTCACACACAGAAGTTTTTCGGCATTGGTCAGCAGCCGTCGCCGCAGCAGGATTCGTCGACCGCCTCTGCCGGAACGAGGAACTGAGCGAGGAACGAAGAACGAAGAACGAAGAACAGGAACAACTTGGAGCAAAGAACAAGGGCGGCTGTGCAACGGCACATGCCGCCCTCAATCTTTTAAGTGCGTATTGTTCTGCGTTCTTAGACCGTTATGCGGCCACAGACGTGAATTTTGTACGCGTTGTGGACCCGCATAACGGTCTACGGCGCGCGGAGCGCGCCAAGCCAACAACAAGAACTAGCCAAGGGCCGCGGAGTTAGCCGGATACAAGGGCAGGGCCCCTTGGCTAGTTCTTCGTTCGAGCTGGCGCGTAGGGCGCGAAGCGGCAGCGCGCTATCCGTTCGTAAAACCCCTCTGCATCACCACAGCGTCCAGCGGCAGCGTCGCGATCAGATCCACATTCGGCATCGCGCCGCGCCCGGCGCGACGACCGTCCAGCGTTTTCAGATAGCGCTTGCACGACTGACAAGCGGTCACGCGATAGGTGCCGTCCGGCGTCGCGAAACTCGTGATGCGCTCCCTTTCTGCTTCGCCGCAAAACGGACAAGCGAATTGTTCGGTGGGCCAGCGTGTGTGACAGCGGCCGCAGATCAGCAGTCGCTCGCCGCTCATCGTGATGCAGGCGAAGTCCGGTTCGCCGCCGCACACGGGACAAACGCCACGCTTCCACGCGCCGAACGCCGGCGGCTGCCTCGCGGCATCGCCGCCGCTGCCAAAGGCGGCGCGCTGTTGCAACACCTCCGCCGCGCGGCACAGAAACGGACGCAGCGACCAAGTGAGCACTTCCTCGAGCATGTCGATGCCGCTGTCGGTCTGCCCCTTTTCGAACCAGCGCCGTGCGAGCGCCGAAAGTGCGGCCGAACGGCCGACTTCGTGCAGTTTGGCGGCTCCGACGTCGTCGGCCGCATCGTGCCGCCGCAGGATGTCCGTGACCTGGCGAAACAGCAGCCGGGCTTCGGTCCACTCGACGGGAAGCCGATCGAACTCCAGGAGCGGCTGACCGCCGGCAAGCCGCGCGGCAATCTGGTCGCCGCTCAGGGAAACGGCGGGAGTGGCGACGCGTCCTTGTACACGGCGCACCGCATCGATCAGCGCAATCTGCAGCGACACCGCTCCGGCGAGCGCCGGTTGGCGCTCCGCGAGGGCGCGCAGTTCGGCGACGTCACGCGGATCTGGCCGGGCCGCGCCGCGAGGTCGAGTTACCACCGTTGAGATTGTACCCTGCCGGGCGCATGCGGCTGTGCCGGGCCGTGCCTGACACCGGCGATAATTCGAAGAATGAGCGCCAAGCGCGCGACAAAGCCCAGAAACTCCGCCGAATCCCCATCGTCAAGCCTTAATCAGTCCGACGTGCAGCGTCCCACTACGCAGCAATCGAAGCGGGAGGAACCCACCGCCAAGCGGTCGCACTCGAAGGGTCGCACCGCGAGCCCAAGGCGAGCGGTCTCGCCGCGCGCGGCGGAGTCGCAAATTCACATCCTCATGGTGTCGTCCGAAGCGGTGCCATTCTCCAAGACCGGCGGTCTCGCCGATGTGAGCACATCGCTGTCGAAGGCGCTTGCGCGCATGGGTCACCGCGTCTCGCTCGTCACGCCGCGATACCGCGGCATCGGCGATGGACAACCGGCGGGCAGCATGCGGGCGTTCGTCGGCGACAACTGGTTTGACGGGACATTTCTCGAAACCCCACTCGCCGGCGCCACAGCGATCCTGGTGGACTGCCCGCCGCTTTATAACCGCGCGGGCCTCTACAATGAACGAAACGTCGACTATCCGGATAATCCGGCGCGGTTTGCGTTTCTGTCGATCGCCGCGCTCGAGTGGGCGTCGGCCCAGCCCGCCTTGCCAGCCGTCGTTCATGTGCACGACTGGCAGGCGGGGCTTACGCCCGTTTATGCGCGGCAGTATTTCTCGGGCACGCGGCTTCCGTTTGTCTGCACCGTCCACAACCTGGCGTTTCAGGGTCTGTTCGACAAGGCGTGGGTCACGCGCCTTGGCTTGCGTTGGGACGACTTCACAACTGACGGCTTCGAGTTCTACGAGCGCATCAGCTTCTTGAAAGCCGGCATCAACTTCTCGGACGCGCTGACAACGGTGAGCCCGACCTACGCCGAGGAGATCCAGCGGCCGGAATACGGCTATGGGTTCGACGGTGTGATTCGCGCGCGCCGCCACGTGCTGACCGGCATTCTCAACGGCATCGACACGGAGGCGTGGAATCCAGCCACGGACCCATACCTGCCGGCGCATTACAGCGCGGACGATCTTTCGGGCAAAGCGATCGCAAAGCGCACGCTGCTCGAAGCCTTCGGCCTTGCGAACGATGCCGCCGCGATGGCGCGTCCCTTGATCGGCATGGTCTCCCGTCTCACCAATCAAAAAGGTCTGGACATCGTCGAACTCGCGGCGCGCGAGTTGCCGCACCTGGATGCCGGTTTTGCGGTGGTTGGATCCGGCGAGGCCCGATACGAGCAGCTGTGGCGCGCCCTTGCCGCGGCATATCCCGATCGCATTGGCGCATTCATCGGCTTCGAAGAACGTTTCGCGCATCTTGTCGAGGCTGGCGCCGACGTTTTCCTGATGCCCTCGCGTTTCGAACCCTGCGGCCTGAACCAGATGTACAGCATGCGCTACGGGACTGTGCCGGTTGTGCGGGCTGTCGGCGGGCTGGTGGATACCGTGCGTCCGTTCAACCCGCAAAACGGGCAGGGGACCGGCTTCGTGTTCAGCGCGTACGATCCCGGCGCCATGCTCGGCGCGCTCCAGCAGGCGCTCGCCACGTATCGTCAGAGGCGTGCCTGGCGGCGCCTGCAGGTGAACGGCATGAAACAGGACTTTTCCTGGGAGCGGTCTGCGGCTGAGTACGTGGGGGTGTATAAAGGAGTGATCAGCTCTCGGCGAAACACCGGACCGAGGGTACCGGCATCATAAGGTCAGGCGCGCCAAAGGTGCGCCTTACGAGGGACTATGGCTTCTGAAAAGGTGAAGACGTTTACTGACGGCGATTTCGATTCATCCATCAAAGACGGCGTCGTTTTAGTCGATTTCTGGGCGCAGTGGTGCGCGCCCTGCCGGCGCCTGGCGCCGACTGTCGATCAGCTCGCCGACGAGTATGACGGCAAGCTCACGGTGGCCAAGATGGACATCGATGAGAATCCAAGCACACCCATGCGCTTCATGGTGCGGGGCATTCCGACGCTGCTCCTGTTCAAGAACGGAGAACTCAAGGAAACGATCGTCGGCCTCGCCGCGAAAGACGATCTCGTTCGTGTCATCAACAAACACGTCGCCTAACGAGACATGTCGAAACATCGTCAGGTCATCGTCATTGGGTCGGGCCCGGCCGGCTTGACAGCCGGGTTGTATACCGCGCGCGCGAACTTGAAGCCGCTGGTGATTGAAGGCATCGAAGCCGGCGGACAGTTGATGTTGACGACGATGGTCGAGAACTGGCCGGGGTATCGCGACGGCATCATGGGGCCCGATCTGATGGCCGAGATGCGCGCACAGGCGGAGCGCTTCGGCGCCGAGCTGGTGCAGGGAGATGTCACGTCGCTCGATCTTTCGCACCGCCCTTTTCGCGTCAGCAGTTCAGGCAAGGAGTACCTCGCCGACGCGTTGATTCTTGCAACCGGCGCCGAAGCGAAATGGCTGGATCTGGGTGTCGATAAGAAGCTGTCGGGCCGGGGGGTTTCAACGTGCGCCACGTGCGACGGCTTTTTCTTTCGTGGCAGACGGGTGGCCGTCGTTGGCGGCGGTGACACCGCCATGGAGGAGGCGATTTATCTCTCCAAGCTGGCGACGACCGTTACGGTGATCCACCGGCGCGACACGCTGCGCGCGTCGAAGGTGATGCAGGACAAGGCCGGGTCGATCGCAAACATCTCGTTCATCTGGAACACTGAGGTCGTAGACATCGGCGACGTGGAGAAGGGCGAAGTCACGAGGCTCATGCTCAAGCACGTCCTGACCGATGAGCGGAGCGAGCTGCCGATCGACGGCGTCTTCATCGCCATCGGTCACGTGCCCAATACGAAAATGGTCAAAGGTCAGCTCGCGCTCGACGAGGGCGGCTACATCATCACTTACGGGGGCACGCGGACCAGTGTGCCCGGCGTGTTTGCGGCGGGCGACGTGCAGGATCACGTCTATCGACAAGCCGTAACTGCAGCCGGGTCGGGCTGCATGGCTGCTATCGACGCCGAAAGGTTTTTATCCGGGCTTTCGCACGACGCAGCTACACCGGAAGTTGCGAGTTTCCAGTTGCCAGTTCATCCCTCGGCCTAGCTCGGGATGAACCCCTGAGCATCGTCATGGCGTGAACTGGGAACCAACAACCGGAAACTAGTCGATCCAGCCTCCACCCAACACGACATCGGCGTCATAAAACACCACCGCCTGTCCAGGAGTGATCGCGGCCTGCGGCTCATCGAATTCGAGTTCAGCGCGAGCATCTTCGAGCGCGCGTACTCGCGCCAGGGCGGCGTCGTGGCGATAGCGGATCTGCGCGCTGACGCGCCGCCGGTCGGCCGGCGCCTCACCGGACACCCAGTTGATTTGCGACGCGGTGAGGGTCGTGCGCCCGAGCGCTTCGCGCGGGCCGACGACTACTTCCGATACGGCGGGGCGGATTTCGAGGACGTAGAGCGGCTCGCGCGACGAGAGTCCAAGTCCCTTTCGCTGGCCGATCGTAAAGCGATGCACACCGGCATGCGTGCCAAGGCGCTCGCCGTCGCGATCGACGATCGCCCCGGGACGCTTTAGTTCGGGAGCGGCGCGCTCGATGAAGGCGGCGTAATCGCCGTCCGGCACGAAGCAGATTTCCTGGCTGTCCGGCTTCGACGCGACGCGCAGCTCGAGTCGTCGCGCATGCCCGCGCACCGTGTCCTTGTCGAAGTGTCCCACCGGAAAGGACGCGCGCGCGAGCTGATCCTGCGTCAGCGAAAACAGGAAATAGGACTGATCTTTCCCCGCATCGGCGCCGCGGCGCAGCACAAACCTGCCACCCGCGTCGCGCTCGACTCGTGCATAGTGACCCGTGGCGAGCGCGTCGGCGCCAAATCCGATCGCCCGATCGAGCAACGTCGCAAACTTCAAGTCCGAATTGCAATGCGCGCACGGAATCGGAGTGCGCCCCGCAGCGTATTCGCGGATGAAGTTCGACACCACCTGCTCGTCGAAGCGATTCTCGAGGTTCAGCATGTAATGCGGAATGCCGATCGCGCTCGCCACGCGTCGCGCGTCGTGCAAATCGTCAATCGTGCAGCAGGTGCCAAACCCGCTCCGCCCCTCGGTCTGGTCATAGAGCTGCATCGACACACCAATCACGTCGTGACCCTGCTCAGCGAGCAGGGCCGCGGCCACCGACGAATCGACGCCGCCCGACATGGCGACTACAATACGCATGAAATTTCGAAATCGTGCAGATTCGGGGACATGGAGAAAATTCTGGAAATCCCCAAATCCCCAAATCTCGAAATCCTCAAAATCCCCAAATCTTCAGATTTGTAAATCTCCAAATCGACTCCAAATCTCCAGATCGCCAGATCCCCAGATTCACGGGTCACTTTCTCCCCCCCACAGTCGACAGAGTCCGCAGCTTTTCTACCAGCGGAGGCAGTACTTTGATCACCCGCTCGACGTCCGCTTCGGTGTTGCTCGCTCCGAGGCTGAACCTGATTGAGCTCAGCGTGCGCTGATGGGGAAGACCCATGGCCTTCAGGACATGCGAGGGTTCGAGCGTGCCCGACGAACATGCCGATCCTGACGACACGGCGATGCCTTCGAGATCGAGTCCGATGAGCAGCGACTCGGATTCCACTCGCTCGAAGCTGAAGTTTGTCGTATTGCCAACGCGCGGCGAGGCGGCGCCATTACGCACGGCGCCGGGCACCGTCGCGAGCACGTCCTGCTCCAGCCGGTCGCGGAGCGCGCCGAGCCGCGACGCTTCGGAGCCGACCTTCTCACGCGCCACACGCGCCGCCACGCCCAGCGCGGCCCGCGCCGGCACATTTTCTGTGCCGGCGCGGCGGTTCCGCTCCTGGCGTCCGCCGACGATGAACGGCAGGAGCCGCACGCCGCGGCGAATCCAAAGGGCGCCTGTCCCCTTCGGTCCGTAAAACTTGTGTGCGGAAATAGACAGGAGATCGACGCCGAGAGCCTTGACGTCCAGTGGGATCTTCCCGGCCGACTGCACGGCATCGGTGTGCACCAGCGCCCCTCGCGCGTGGGCGATTTCCGACAACGCCGCAACCGGCTGCACGGTGCCGATCTCGTTGTTGGCGTGCATCACCGACACGATGGCGGTGTCGTCGGTAATCGCCTCGCGTAGCGCGTCGGGGTCGACGATGCCGCTGGCCTCTACGGGCAAAAGTGTGACGCGCCATCCGCGTCGCGACAGCGCCTTGAGCGTATTGAGCACGGCCTCGTGCTCAATCGCCGTTGCGATCACATGCCTGCGTCCAGTCGCCTCGAGGGCTTCGGCCGCCCCGCGCAACGCGAAGTTGTCGCTCTCTGTCCCACTCGCTGTAAACACCACTTCGGACGCATCGCCCCCGATGAGCGATGCGACCTCGGCGCGCGCGTCGTCCAACACGGCTTTCGCCTGCTGGCCGAAATGGTGCACACTCGAGGCGTTGCCCCAGATTTCGCGCGCCACGCGATCCATGCGCTCGGCGGCTTCAAAGAGCAGCGGGGTAGTGGCGTTATGGTCCAAATAAATGCGCGACACGGGATCCTCGATCGTAGCATTCTTGCTAACCCTCAGCAATAAAAGGACTAGACAACGCTTGCGCTGCCTCGGTAAACTGGCTGGGCTTCTGAACCGAAGCCCCATTTCCCCCGGGTTTTCTTAGGTACCCTCACGCCGGTCTTTCCAGCAGAGGGGGAGGATTCCAGTGATGTGGAAGCGTGACGAGTCGGTCAAACCGACGATCCTTGGGCCGCAGACGTCGACGGCTCCGCCGGTTGCACCTTCGCCGCAACCAAGCTCGCACCAACATAGCCCCCAACAGCAGGTGGTTGGCGATCGCGAACCGCGCAATCAGACTGAGAGGGACAGAGTGAATATTGGCAAGTCGGTAGTCATCAAGGGCGAGCTGAGTGGCAGCGAAGATCTGACGATCGAAGGGCACGTCGAAGGTCGCATCGAGTTGCGTGAAAACGTCCTAACGATTGGTCCCAACGGTAAGATCCGCGCCGAGGTGTTTGCGAAGCAGGTGATTGTGCTCGGCGAAGTCGCCGGCAACATTGCTGCGTCGGAAAAGGTCGACATTCGAGATAACGGCTCGGTCGACGGCGACATCGCCTCGCCGCGCGTGGCGATCGCTGAAGGCGCCCACTTCCGTGGCAGCGTTGATATGCAGCGCGCCGGCGTCAAGGGTCAGCCCGCGCCCGGCAAGCCGGCGGTCGCGTCGACCGCGTCAACGAGCACGCCCACACCGGCTCCATCGATGACCCCGACGGGGGCCGGACAGAAGGTCGGCGCCTGAGATTGCCCCTGGCCTGACTTGATGGCGGACGCCACGCGATCATTCACCGACTTGTTCGGGTTGTTTGGCGGTCGCCGATCGAGCGACGCCGATGCGGCAGCGGCCGAAACTCCGGCCCTGCCGCAGGAGCCGCTGTATCCCACCAAGGCGCTCGCGAAGTTCCTGCACCACCTGCAGACGCGCGAGAATCCCTCGATCATCGATCTCGGCCCCGTCGGCAGCAACGTCACCTTCTTCGGCGAGCAGCTTGGCTGCCGCATCCGCGTCGAGGACTTCGCCGCTGATATCGACCGCCACGTCAAAGCCGACATTGTCGAGCAACTGCCGAAGTTTTTCGAAACGCGCCTCAAGGAGGCAGCGGAGAGCCTCGACGGGATTCTGTGCTGGGACGTGTTCGACTACCTCGATCGCGCCGCCGCCCAGTCGCTGGCCACCGCACTCACGCGGCTGCTGCGGCCGGACGGGACGCTGCTTGGTTTCTTCAGCACTACGGAATCGCGCTCGCAGGTCTACACGAAATACATCATCGTGGACGAGGGCAACCTGCGGTATCGAACCTATCCGGCCGCACGCCCGCGCCAGCGCGCGCTGCTCAATCGCGACATCATTCGCCTGTTCGAGCACCTCCGCGTCACCGACTCCTTCCTGATGAAAACGCATCTTCGCGAGATTCTCTTCCGCAAGCCGGCCTATCCGACCCGATAGTCGGCAGTCGACGGTCGCCATTCGACAACACACGCCGCGGCAGCCTGCCTGTGCGATCCTAGACCGTTGAGGCGACGGGTCATCCCGAACACCGGTGCCCGCCGACCGTGGACCGACTTTATGTCTCGCCCCATCGTTGCACTGCTTTCTGATTTCGGGACACGCGATCATTACGTCGGAACAATGAAAGCGGTCGTGCTCGGGGTCTGTCCAGAGGCGACGTTGGTGGACATCGCGCATGAGATCTCGCCGCACGACGTGCTGGCTGCGGCGTTGGAGCTCGCCGCGTCGTATCGATTCTTTCCGAGCGGCACCGTTTTCCTCGTCGTCGTCGATCCCGGGGTCGGTTCGGCGCGCCGCGCGATCGCCGTCGAAACGAGCGACTACATATTTGTGGCGCCCGACAACGGCGTATTGACCGCGGTGCTTCGGGAAACGCCGCCGAAACATGTCGTCGAGCTCACCGAGCGCAAATATGCGCGGCCCACCGTGAGCCGCACGTTCGAAGGGCGTGACCGGTTTGCGCCGGCGGCCGGGTGGCTGGCCAAAGGTGTCCGCCTCAATTCGTTGGGCCGCCCGGTGGCCGACTACCACACGATCGATATTCCAATGCCGGTCGTTGGCGAGGACGCGGTGACGGGAGAAGTGCTGCTCGTCGATCGATTCGGGAACTTGATTACGAATGTCGATCGCAAGACCTTTGAGCGCTTGTCGCGCACGGGCGCAGTGTCGGTGGCAATTGGATCGCATGCCGTGCCGCGCCTGGTCAACACCTACGCCGAAGCTGCGCACGGTGATGTCTGCGCGTTGTTCGGCAGCACCGATCACCTGGAAATTGCCGTCACCGGAGGGAGCGCGGCCGACACGCTCGGACTCGGTCGCGGGGCACCGGTGGAGATTCGCCGCGGGTGAGTGGTACTATTCCCGGTTGCCATGATTAATTTTGAGCTGACCGAGGAACAGCGTCTCCTCGAACAAACCATCCGGGAATGGGGCGCCAAAGAGGTTGCTCCCCGTATTCGCGATCTCGATCGCCAGCATCGTTTCGACAAGGACCTCATCATCGGCGGCATGAAAGGACTCGGGCTGCTCGGGATCTCGGTCCCGCAGCAGTACGGCGGCGCCGGTATGGATTACATCTGCCTGGGCATTGCGAGTGAGGAGCTCGAGTACGTAGACACCTCGATGCGCGTCATCATGTCGGTGCATGCTGGTCTCAACTGTCTGTCGTTGCTGACTTGGGGCACCGTGGAGCAGAAGCGGAAGTATCTGGTGCCGCAGGCGCAGGGCGAGAAACTGGCGACCTATGGCTTGACCGAGCCGTCGGCCGGCAGCGACGCCCGCGGAATTCAGACGACCGCCGTGCGAAAAGGCGATCGGTGGGTGCTCAATGGCGAGAAGATGTGGATCTCGCTGGCCGATGTCGCCGATCACTTCCTGGTGTTTGCCTGGAGCGATGCGGAAAAGAAAAAGCAGCGCGATCCGTCCGGCATCAGCTGCTTTATCGTCGAGCGCGCGTTCAAGGGGTTCTCCAGCGGCACGCTCAAGGAGAAATGGGGGATCCTTGCGGGCAACACCGGCTTCTTCAAGATGGACGAGATGGAGGTGCCGGGCGAAAATCTGCTCGGCCGCGAAGGCGAAGGGTTCAAAATTGCGATGTTCGCGCTCGACCAGGGGCGCTACACGGTGGCGGCCGGCGCGACCGGCCTGATTCGCGCCTGCCGCGACGCCAGCGTGAAGTACGCGCTCGAACGGCGGACGTTCGGTCAGCGAATTGGCGAGCACCAGCTGGTAAAAGAGATGATCGCGCGCATGGAAGCCGACTACGAAGTCTCGCGGCTGCTGTGGTTGCGATCCGGCGCGCTCAAGAACGCCGGTCAGCGCAACACGCGTGAGACCAGCCTGGCCAAGTGGTACGCGACCGTCGCCTCGGAAACGGCGGCGGGCAATGCCGTTCAGGTGCACGGTGCAAACGGGTATTCGGATGAGTACCCTGTAGGCCGGTTCTACCGGAACTGTAAGGGTGCGGTGATCTACGAAGGCACGCGTGAGATTCACACGTTGATGCAGGCCGACTACGTGCTCGGCTTCCGGCAAGACAAGCCGTTGCGATGCGAGTTGCCCGCGTACGCGCGTGATTGAATCGCGGACCTAAAGGTCCGCCAAAGGCGCAATTGAATCGCGGACCTGAAGGTCCGCGCTACATCGTTCATGTAGCCACGGACCTTCAGGTCCGCCGGAAGGCAGATATGACCACACAAACCGCCGTCGAAAAGAAGCAACTGCGCAAAACGCTGGAATCTGATCTCTCACTCGAATTCTTGCGCGTCGTCGAACAGGCGGCCGTCGCTAGCGCCCACACCATGGGTCAGGGCGACCGGCGCCTTTCCGATCAAGCGGCCGTTGAGGCGATGCGCAAGGAGCTCGACACGGTGCCGATCGACGGCACCGTCGTCATTGGCGAAGGCGAACGCGACGAGGCGCCGATGCTCTACATCGGCGAGAAAGTCGGCATGGCGCACCATCCCAACGGCAACACGCGTCAGTTCGACGTGGTGGACATCGCCGTCGATCCGCTCGAAGGCACCAATTTGTGCGCCACCGGCGAACCGAATGCGATCGCGGTCCTTGCCGCCTCGGAAGCCGGCGGGCTGTTGCACGCTCCCGACATCTACATGGAGAAGCTCGTCGTCGGGCCAAGCGCGAAGCACCTGGTGGACATCGACGCGCCGGTGCGCGAGAACCTGCGCGCGATTGCGCGCAGCCTCGGGCGTCAGGTCGACGAGCTCACCGTTGTGGTCCTCGATCGTCCGCGACACGAGCAGCTCATCGCCGACATTCGCGCCACTGGCGCGCGCATTCGTCTAATCGGCGACGGCGACTTGTCAGCGGGCATTGCCGCTGCCGTCTCGGGCACCGGCGTGCACGCTGTGATGGGCACTGGCGGCGCGCCGGAAGGGGTCCTCACCGCGGCCGCGATGCGCTGTCTGAACGGGGAGATTTTCGGCCGGCTCGTCATCGGCAAACCCGAACACGAAGAGCGATGCCGCGAAATGGGGATCACCGATACGAAGCGAGTGTTCAAATCCGAAGATCTCGCCTCGGGTCGCGACATCATCTTTGCCGCCGCTGGCGTCACCGACGGCACATTGATGAGAGGGGTACGGTTCTTCGGCGACGGTATTCGGACGAGCTCGTTGATTATGCAGACCACTCCTCACCGGATCCGCTTCATCGACAGCATCCAGGTGTGGCCGGGGCCGGCGCTAAGGATTAGATTCTGAATTTGGAGATCTCGAGATTTGGAGATTTGGAGAAGAATTTGGAGATCTCTAAATCGACTCCAGATCTCGAGATCTCGAGATCTCCAGATTCGGACATCTCCCATGCACTGACACCGAGCCAGAGCCGCAGAAACGTTGTCGCTGCGGCGGCCGCGGCGTTCACCGGATTCACCGGCTTCACGATCGTGATGCCGTTTCTCCCGCTCTACATTCAACAACTCGGCGTCGAAGACACGGCGCAGGTGGCGATGTGGTCTGGTCTCACGCTCGCAGCAACACCTGCTGTTACTGCGGTGAGCGCTCCTCTTTGGGGGCGCGTCGGCGATCGCTTTGGGAGCAAGCTGCTGCTGATGCGATCGCTGGCCGCGTTTGTCCTCACCAAAGGCGCCATGGCGTTTGTGACGGCGCCATGGCAGTTGTTCGGGCTGCGCGCCCTCCTCGGCGTATTTGCCGGCTACGGTGCGCTCACCGTGTCAATGGCAGCCGAATCGATGCCGCGCAGTGAGATGCCGCGCGCTATCGGTTTGGTGCAAATGGGACAGCGGCTCGGCCCGGCAGTGGGTCCGATACTCGGGGGTATGTTGGCGCCGCTTGTCGGCATCCGCCGATCGTTTCTGGTGACTGCGGCGTTTTACCTCGCCGCGCTGCTGTTGATCGCAATCTTTTATCGTGAGCCGCGCGGCGCGCGCGAACGCAGCGCCACCCGAAGCCTTCGCAGCGTGTTTGCCGAGTTGGTACGCATACCGGGCTTTGTCCTGCTCATGATCATCATCTTTGCGTTTCAGACCGTCGACCGCAGCTTCGGGCCGATTCTTCCGTTGTATGTGGCCGATCTCGGAATCGCTCCCTCGCGTGTGGCAACGACCGCCGGTGTGC
>JBKPDL010000114.1:0-8950 GCA_046727855.1 Acidobacteriota bacterium | reverse complement strand
ATGCACACCCACTTCTAGCGGGCACTGTAGCACCACGCCCAGAGCGTTGCAAGACGTTTACGTCGCCTTTCCGACGTTGTCGCGCGCGAGGATCAGCGCGTCCTCGATCGGATGGGTGTAGTAGCTCGGGCGAATGCCGGCAATGCGAAATCCGGCGCCTTCGTACAAACGCCGAGCCGCGGCGTTCGAACGACGTACTTCGAGCGTCGCGTGCACCGCTCCGAGCCGTTCGGCTTCGCGAAGCACGTGCTGCAGCAAAACGCGACCAAGTCCTCGATTTCGCAGCTCTGGCCGGATGGCAAGGTTGTTGATGTGAATCTGATCTGCGACGCGCCAGAACGCGCAAAATCCGGCAACGCGCGATTCAGTGGTGCGGATGACAAACACGTAGCAAACGTCGGGCCGATCCAGTTCGCTTTCGTACCACTCGCGTGTGGTCGGGGTGTAAAACGAGACCCGCTCCACATCGATCACGCCGTCGAGATCGTCCGGCGCGGTCAGACGCTCAATCACGATGCCGCTCATAGCTTCGCCTGGCGTTCCCGATCGAGTTCCGCATCCGGCCGCCGAACATAAAGAGGTTGCAGCATATGAGGCGTTCCCGCCGCGCCGCGCTGAGCAGCGACGTGTCCAAGGCGCGCCAGCGCGGGAGCGAGCGGCGGGATCTCCGCCACCACGCGGGTGCTGGCGCCGAGCATTCTGTGGATCGCGTTGACGTTCTTGCCGGCGCCGGCGCCAACGAAGGTCAGCGGTTCATCCCCGGGTAAGGGCAAATTGGCCAGAACGACGTCCGGAAGTCCGACTATCGGCGGCGCAATCGGAGAGGCGGCCGCTTCTCCGCTGCGGGCAGCGCGATAACCGGCGGAAAACACTTCGCCGCGCTGCGCGTCCATCCACACGACGATCGCGTGCTCGATTGCGAGCTGCGCGCGCGCCGTTTCGGCGGACGCGTCGAGCGCGGAAACGCCCACAACTGGCACGTCGAGCACCATTGCGAGCCCTTGAATAGCCGCCAGCCCGATGCGCAGGCCCGTAAACGCTCCAGGACCGCTGGCGACCACGAGCAGGTCGAGATCGCGCGGGCCGACACTGGCGCGGCGAAGCGCGGCGTCCATCTCGTCTGGCAATCGTTCGCCGTGCGTCCGCGTAGCGTCGCCTTCGATGAGTGCGATCACGTGATCGTCGCGCGCGATGGCCACGCTTCCCGCGCGTGTTGTGGTATCGAGCGCCAGAACGACCACGAGTATGATCGTATCGCGTGTCGCAGCCGCCCGAATCACCTTCTGCTGCTCTGTCCGCACCGGCCAACGTAACGCCGGCGATGCGGCAGTACTTCGACGCCAAGCGCCAGTTCCGCAACGCGCTGCTCTTTTTTCGGATGGGCGACTTCTACGAGATGTTCTACGAGGACGCGCTGGTAGCGGCGCGGGCGCTCGATCTGACGCTGACGTCGCGTTCCAAAGACGCGTCCGGCACCGCCGTGCCGATGTGCGGCGTGCCCTATCACGCGGCCGACACCTACGTTGCGCGGCTGGTGAAAAAGGGCTACCGCGTGGCGATCTGCGAGCAGGTGGAAGACCCGAAAACCGCCAAGGGCGTCGTCAAACGCGAGGTGGTGCGCGTGGTCTCGCCCGGCACGCTGACCGATTCGGCCCATCTCGACGCGCGCGAGCCGGCGTTTCTCATGTCGGTTCTGGCCACATCCGGAACCGCCGCGTACGGTGTCGCACTCATCGACCTCACCACCGGCGAGTTCGACGTCGCCGAGTATTCCGGCCGTGATGGTCTGCAATCGCTGCGCGACGAGGTTCTGATTCTCAAACCGCGCGAGATCGTCGTCGGCGCCGGTCACGACATCCGAGCGCTCGTGCCTGAGATCGCGGCCGCGGGAATTTCGGTAACCGAGATCGACGGATGGCATTTCGATCTCGAAGCGGCGCGCCAGACGCTGCTCGATCAATTGCGGGTCG
Organism: Acidobacteriota bacterium; assembly: GCA_046727855.1. GTDB lineage: Bacteria > Acidobacteriota > Vicinamibacteria > Vicinamibacterales > UBA2999 > DASPWV01. The sequence continues at coordinate 6,980 of JBKPDL010000114.1, read as the reverse complement.
GCAACCTCGAAGGATTCGGGCTGGAACGCAGGCAAGCGGCGGTTGCCGCCGCCGGCGCGCTGCTCCGCTATCTGCGCGACACCCAGAAAGCCGATCTCGCGCACGTGCGCGGGTTGCGCGTGAAGCAGGCCACCGACTGCCTCCTGATCGACCCGACAACGCTCAAACATCTTGAAGTCGTGGACGCCGTCGACGGCGGCCGGCCCGGTTCGCTCCTCGACGAGATCGATCGAACCGTGACGGCCATGGGCAGCCGCTTGCTGCGCGCGTGGCTGCTGCGGCCGCTCATCGCATTGGAACCGATCCGCGATCGCCTGGATGCGGTCGAGGAGCTCGCCTATCGCAGCACTGATCGCGGGAAACTGCGCGAGGCGCTCAAGGGCGTGCAGGATCTCGAGCGGCTGACGTCGCGTATCGCGCTCGGCAGCGCAGGGCCACGCGACTTCGTCGGCTTGCGCCAATCGCTGGCGGCGATTCCGCGCGTGCGCGTGTTGTTGACCGAGTGTCGGGCGCCGCTGGTGCGCAGCCTGCTGGGCGAACTCGACGATCTCGCCGACGTCCGCGAGTGGATTGAGGCTGCGGTGCAGGAGGATCCGCCAGCGCTCGCGCGCGACGGCGGCTTTCTGCGCGACGGCTACGATCGCGAACTCGACGAGTTACGCGGCATCTCGCGTTCAGGCAAGCAGATCATCGCCGAGATGGAAGAGCGTGAACGCGCGCGCACGGGCATTCAATCGCTCAAGGTTCGCTTCAATCGCGTGTTCGGCTATTACATCGAAATCTCGAAAGCCAACCTGCACGCCGTCCCCGCCGACTATCAGCGCAAGCAGACCATCGCCGGCGGCGAACGCTTCATCACACCCGCGCTGAAGGAATACGAGGAGAAAGTGCTCGGCGCCGACGAGCGCAGCGTGGAACGCGAGCTGGAGTTGTTCGAAGCGCTCCGGCTGCGTGTGACCGGCGAGGCGCCGCGACTGCTCGACAGCGCCCGGGCGCTCGCCACGCTCGACGTTCTCGCCGGTCTCGCCGAGACCGCCACGCTTTGTAACTACGCGAAGCCGCATGTACACGACGGCGACGCCCTGATTGCCTTCGACTCGCGCCACCCGGTGGTTGAACGTCTTGCCGGCGCTACCTTCGTGCCCAACGACGTCGAACTGGATGGCGCGTCGCATCAGCTCGTCATCCTCACCGGCCCGAACATGGGCGGCAAGTCGACGTACCTTCGCCAGGTCGCGCTGCTCTCGGTGCTCGCCCAATCCGGTTCGTTCGTGCCGGCGCGCGAGGCCAAGATCGCACTCGTCGATCGCATCTTTGCGCGCGTCGGCGCGTCCGACAACATCGCCCGCGGCCAGTCCACCTTCATGGTGGAGATGCAGGAGACCGCGCACATCCTGAATGGCGCGACGTCGCGAAGTCTGGTCGTGCTCGACGAAATTGGCCGCGGCACCGCGACCTTCGATGGCCTCAGCATCGCGTGGGCCGTCGCCGAGCACCTCGCCACCAACACCCGCGCACGGCCGAAGACGCTGTTTGCCACCCACTACCACGAGCTCACCGACCTCGCCGACGGGCTGCCGGGGGTCGTCAACGCCCACGTCACCGCGCGCGAGTGGAAGGACGAGATCGTCTTTCTGCACAAGATCCTGCCGGGGCGATCGGATCGGAGCTACGGAATTCAGGTGGCGCGACTCGCGGGCCTTCCGCCATCGGTGATCGCGCGTGCGCGCGACATCCTGACCTCGCTCGAACACGATGAGCTATCGCGCGGTGGAAAGCCGACGCTGAGCAGCGCGCCACCGGCCGCGCAAGCGCAACTTGGGCTGTTTCAGACCACGCCGGAACCCGAGGATCGGGTGCACGAGCGAATTCGCGAGATCGACTTGAACAGGACGACGCCGTTGGAGGCGCTGCAGCTGATCGCGGAGCTTCAGAAGGAGCTAGGACCGAAGAACTAAGAACGAAGAACTAAAAACGAAGAACGCAGATGGAACCAGATGGAAACGCAAATGCGACGCAGATGGAACCAGATGGAAACGCAGATGCAACGCAGATGCAACGCAGATGGAACGTAGATGCAACGCAGATGAAACGTAGATGCCACCCACAACGAAGGATCGTTCTCAGCGATCTTTAGTTCTTCGTTCTTAGACCGTTAGGCGGCCACAGACGTGAATTTTGTACGCGTTGTGGCCCCCATAACGGTCTACGGCGCGCGGAGCGCGCCAAGCCAACAACAAGAACTAGCCAAGGGCCGCGGAGTTAGCCGGATATCAAGGGCAGGGCCCTTGGCTAGTTCTCGCCCCTACCCCTTGATCCTCTCCAGCTCCTGCTTCGCCGTCGCGGCAAACGGCGAATCGGCGTGCTGTTCGACGATCTGGTTCAACGTCTTGCGCGCGTCTTCGGTCTTCCCCGCGACGCGATAGGCGCGCGCGAGCTCGAGCAGAATCGCTTCTTTCGGCAACTCGCTGTCGGCCTGATCGGAAAGCTCCTTGAACGCGGCAATCGCCGTGTCGTGCTGCCCACCGCGCAGCTGCGCTTCGGCTTTGCCGAGCCGCGCGGTCTTGCCAAGCAGACCGCCGGCACCGGTGAGCTGGTCGTATTGCTTCACGGCTTCGTCGAAGCGGCCAAGCGCGACCAGCGTCGAGGCGGCGTGATATCGCGCCGTCCGTCCGGCATCGGTCGACGGATGCGCGTCGGCTGCCGCTAACAGTTTCGCCAGCGCCGCTTCGAGTTTCGCCTTTTCTGTTGGGTACGTTCCCGGCTGCTGCTTGGGCACTGCACCTGGCTCGGTAGCGGGCGGTACTGGTGGCGCCACGCGTGCCTCCAGCACCACCATCGCTTGCGCGAGCGCCTCGCGCGATGTGTTCTCCACGCTGTTGCGCCACGCCAGGTACGCGCCACCCGCGATCGCAACAACGACCACGGTCGCAACGAGGGTTGTCACGGTGCGCCGATTGCGTGCCGCCCATTCGTTGGCGTGTCCCAACGCGATGGCGAGCTCGTTTTCCTTGAGATGATGCCGTTGTGACGTCTTCATAAAAGCTGATCTTTACAGACTACTCTATTCAGCTGGCAGCCGCCACACGACGGCTCGGCAGACCCATCACGGTCAGACGTTCGTCGAATCGAGGGTCGCTGCGCAATCGGTCCCACACCGGCGACACTGCCAAATCGACCAGCGCGGGATCGCGCAGCGCGACCGCTCGGTCGATATGAAGAAGCGCGTGGTCGATGTCACCCATTTCCGCGTAGAGCACCGCCAACTGGAACGCCCGCTGGTGTTCCTGGCTGCGCAAGCGGTCGATGCTGTAGCGCACCACGGCCGCGCGGCCGCCGGAGGCGTACGCCTGCCTGATCGGTTCGAGCACCTCGGCTGGCGCGCCGAACGACGCCGCGTGCTCGAGCGCTTCGGCCATGCCGCGTTCGAAATCGCCTTTCTGCACGTAGGCGCCGACCAGGAACTCGCGCGCCAGGAGGTGGCGGGCATCGAGCGCCAGTGCCTTGTTCGCCCACGTAATCGCTTCGTCAAAGCGGCGCTGATTGAAGTGTGAGAGCGCCACCTGGACGTGCCACGAGCGGCGACATCGGGTCGTCTTGCAGTGCCTGCAGCTTCACGTTGAGCGCCTCGTCGTGGCGTCAAGCGCATCCAGCAGGCGACCGTAGGTAACGCGGCCCTGCGTGTGTGCCGGATTGATTTCGAGCGCGCGCCGCAGACTGCGTTCCGCGGCGCCCCACTCCCATTCACCGAAGAACAGAACCGTGCCGAGCGCGACTTGCGCATCGGCGCAGGCGCCGTCGATCGCCAGCGCCCGCCACATATCGGTCTCCATGGAGGAGACGGCGCTCGCCGACATCGAGGGAGAAGCCGCCGAAGCTGTATCGTTCAGACGCGGCCATGAAATTAGGCGAATCTTTACAAAACCTTCGGGGCCCACGCTTCGCCAGGATCGTGGCGCGTTCGGTAGCGGTTACTTGTTACGCCGCTTCCTGGCCTCGGCGATGTTGCGGCGCGATGCCGCGATGAAGTCATCGATCGGTTGTCGCAACTTCTGGCCAGTCTCTTTTTCGAGGCGATCGAGAATCGCGCGCAGGTTCACGACGACGCCGTCGTTGCCATCGTGCAGCCACTTCGCAAACTGTCCTGGGGTCGTCAATTCAACCGTTTCCCACAGACCAAACTCGGAACGCGACCGAGTGGCGGTTGTGCTGCGGCCAATGAGGAGCACACCGCGTTGCCGGCGCATCTGTCCGCTTGCCAACTGCCACCACTGACCGCGGATGCTCTCCATGAGAGGCGCGATCGCGCGCACCGGGAGACCGACGTCGAGCAGGCGCACAGCGATCGCAATCTCGGCCAGGTTCTGCAGGCTGTAGCCCCTGCTGACGCCCCGACGCAGTGCCTCGGTTTCGGGACGGACGACGCCGGTTCGGACGAGATGCTCAATTTGCGGCGCCCTGGCGCCGGTGAGACGCGTCGCGTCGTCGGAGGTGTAACTCGCCACACCCACATCATATTTCATCTGATGTCTGATGTAAGGAAGGCATAATCGCCGGCACGCCGGACTATCTGTCGATAGCACCGGTCGCGCTTGGTGCTGTGCAATCCCGAGACACCAGTGTCGTGCCGTCGACTCGTGCGCCGCGCGAATCGACGAACCCGACGGCGCCCTTCTCAATTCGCAGAACGGCAACATCGGCTGGCGCGCCGGCTGAGAGATTCCCCAGCTGTTCGAGCTTGATCTGCTTCGCCGGGTTCCAGGTCGAACGCTGGATGACATCGTCGAGCGACATTCCCATCGCGACGAACTTGCCCATGACATTCAGCATGTCCTTCATCCCTGCGTTCATGCTGCCCACGTGCAGGTCCGTTGAGATGGAATCGGGAACGAACCCCGCCTTCATGAAAGGCACGGCGACAGCCCACCGAAAACTCGATCCGCCATGGCCAACATCGAAGAAGATCCCTCGCTTGCGGCTCTCCAGCAGTGCCTGCGATGGCCCCTTCGTATTTGCATCCTGCTTGGTCGTCCGCCCGTCGCGCGCGGACAGGGCGGCCTACTCGACATAGGCGATGCATTCCACCTGCAGCAACTGCCCTGGCCGGCGGAACCCGGCCGCGCCGAAGCACGAGAGCGCCGGCCGCGGCTCGGGAAAGTACTTGTTGAACACTTCGATGAGCGCACTCTCGTTCGTTGCAGGATCGACGAGGGGGACGCGAACGCTGAGCACGTGAGCCATCGAGCTGCCTGCCTTTTCGAGGCTCGCTTTCATGCTGTCGAGCGCGTCGCTGAACTGCCGCCGCACGTCGCCAGGACCCTCGGGACGGCGTTCGGGGTACCAACCGCCGATGCCTCCAACGAAGACCAGATTCCCCGAACGCCAGAGTCCGCCCGCCCGCTGCTTGCCGGATCGGGAGACGGCCTGACGCGCCGCTCGCGATCCGGTGGACGATGAATGCCTAGATGACAACATGACGATCCCGCCTGCTTCGCGCTCGTCAGCTAGAAAACGAACTTTCCACCCACCTCCATGCGCCGCATCGGGTCGGCCATCGTGACTCGGCCGAAATTCGCTGTTCCGAATACGCCATTCGGGGTGCCCCAGGCCACCTGATCGAAGAGGTTGAACACGTCTGCACGGACTTCGAAGCGTGCCCGCCCACCGAGCGGGAACCCCTTCACGAGCGACAGATCGGTGTTGTACCGGGAAAGACCACGCAGCAGGTTGCGCGGCGCGTTGCCGTACGTGTACTGCGCGGGCGTCGCGAAGGCTGTCGCGTCGATGCAGTCGACGAGCCCGGGACCCGTCTGATTCGGCCGGCACGAGACGGTCGGGATTCTGCCGATCAGATCGGGCCTCTGATTTCCGATGCCGGTATTGGCGCGATCGCCCTGAATGGTGACGCCGAACGGCCGACCGCTTTCGAGTGTCGTGATGCCGCCCACCTGCCAACCCGACAGCGCGTACTTCAACACCGGATTGTCAGAGGTCTTGAAGAAGGGCAAGTCGTAAATGTAGGTGGCGACGAAGCGGTGCGGCACATCCCAATCCGCGCGGGCATAGTCGATGTCGATTTGCCGGTAGGGATCGACACCTGGATTCTGGCTCGAGCCGGCATTCGAATTCGTGCCGATGTCCTTGGTAATCGACCACGTGTAGTGAGCACTTGCCTGCAGGCCATGCGTCAGGCGCTGGCGCAGGATGATGCTCGTCGCGTGGTAGTTGGCATACAAGTCATTCTGAATCGTGCGAATCACCCGGAACGACTGGTTAGGGCGACGGGCGTCGATTGCGCCAGCGCCTGGTGCCGGTGTGTTGTTGAAAAAGCTGCGATCGAGGTTCGTCGTGTGCGAGCCGACGTACTGCAGGTCCAGCGCGGTGCCGTTGAAGATCTCCCGCTGCAGGTCGAAGCTCCACTGATCTTTTCGCGCATTTGGCAGGTGCCGGTTGGGCGTCGTCACGTTCGGGGGCCCGCCGGGCCCGACCTCACCGTAAGGGTTCGACAGCGATAGCGTCGGGTTGGAGGGCAGCGACACGAACGTGAACTCGGCGGCGAGCGGCGGGTTGTTCGTGAGGAACGTGAACGTGTTCATCTGGTTCGGGTTGTAGTAAATGCCATACCCCGCCCGGAACACCGTCTTTTCGCCAAATCGATACGCCATCCCGACGCGGGGCGCGAAGTCCATCGTGTTCGATTCGTGGAACTCGAACCCTACTGCGGGAAAGCTCGTCGGGATCAGTGCCGTCTGATCGGCGTTCAGCATCGAGGCATATCCCTCATACGTCTGGACCGGTGTGTCCAGCTCGTAACGCAAGCCAAGGTTCAACGTGAGGTTTCTCGTGACTTGCCAGGTGTCGTTGATGAACGTTCCGGTGCGCCATCCGCCGACGTGTCCCTGGATCTGGTTCACCGGCGTCGTCACGTTTCTCGGCAGTCCAAGAATGAGATCGGCCACCGAGTATCCGGTCATGTCGCC
>JBKPDL010000113.1:0-13199 GCA_046727855.1 Acidobacteriota bacterium | reverse complement strand
CTTGAGAATAGCCGATTTTCCGGCAGCCCACTGACGGCGGCTCCGACAGCGCGGCACGAATTGATCAATTCCGCCCGAAAGATGCGTTCCTTGCGCGCTTGGCCGCGTCTTTGCTCAGGCCGCGCACATGAAGGACTGGGGCCATCTCCTTCGGCTCGCGGGCCTGTTTGCCGCGGCAGTTGCCGCGTTTCTCGTCATTCGTCCTTGGTTTGTGCCCGACACCTTCGGAGAGATCGGCCACTACCGCGCCGCGGCGGTCGTCGAGGCGCGCGAGCGGCCGGTGCACTTTGCCGACGGTCGGACCTGCGAAACCTGCCACAGCGACGTCGTCGCACTCCGCATCGAGAAGAAATCCCGTCACGGCCGGATCGCGTGTCAAAGCTGTCACAGACCGCTCGAGGCGCATGTCGCATCGGAGGGCCGGCAGAAGCCTGCGCCCCCCGACGTTGTGCCGTTGTGTACGCGTTGTCATGAGGCGACGGCAGGTCGACCTCGGCAAATTCCGCAGGTCAATCCGGGCGAGCACAGCGGCGGTGAAAAGTGTTCAACATGCCACGCTCCTCACGTGCCGGGCATTTCGTGAGGGCGGAGAACCCGAATGGAGACTCCTCGTCGTGAATTTCTGCTCGGATCGGGCCGCCTGCTATTGCTGACGGACGTCGCCGCCGGCGCGCTCGACGCCATTCTCAACGGCGAAGAGGTGCCGGAAAAGTACAACGCGGCCAGTCACTGGTGGGGTTTCACGTCGGCCTCAAATTGCTCACTCAGATGTTGCGCGGCCAGGACCCGACCGCGTTATTTGTGGCGCTGGCTACCTATGGCTCCGCTTTGATGGTGACTGCGCGGCGCTCAGCGATCCGGTAACTCCAGCCGTCGGATTCCCACGACGGCCGCGTATCGTGTAGAACAGATGGCGATGTGGCCGAAGGTCGTGGCTTTCGTCCTGATCGCCGCTGGCTTGCTGCTGCGCGTCGCCAGACTGGACTTGATGGAGTTCAAAGGCGACGAGCAGGAAGCGCTCAATCTCGGAATCCAACTGCTCAACGATCGTCCGTGGTCGACGTTCGTCGTTCCGCAGTACGGCATGCCCAGTTCCCACCACATTGCCAATGCGCCGCTGTTCAACTGGCTGATGGCGGTTTTTTGGGCGCTCACCAAGCATCCGGTCGGCGCCACTGCATTGGTTGCCGTCGTCAACGCCATCACGCTGTATCCGCTTTGGCGATGGGCTGAAAGGCGTTTCGGTAGCGAGCGCGCGCTCGTTTTCCTTGGCGTGACGGCGGTTTCACCGTTCTTTGTACTTTTCAGCCGCAAGCTCTGGGCGCAGGATCTTCTCCTACCTGGACTCGCGTGCCTTTTGTGGGCGGTCGAGCGCTACCGAGAACACAAACTGTGGCAGGCGGCAATCTTGCTCGGCTTGGCGACGCTCATCGTTGGCCAGCTGCATCAAACCGGTCCAATTGCTCTCGCCGTCCTTCCAGTCGCAGTCCTCATTCAATTGATCGTTGACCGTAAGGCTCGCCACGACGCACTCGGAGCCGGTCGGCCGGCGCGCGTGGAGATCATCCTTTTGATCGCGGTCATCGTCTTGAACGCGTTCTTCTGGATCCCGTATTTGACTTACCTCAGGACACTGACTGTTGAAGCGTTTACGAATCGGCCGGTGGGGGCGACCTTTGAACCGGCATTACTCACACGAATACTGAAGCAGATCTCTCCTATCGATCTCTTCTATCTGTTCGGACCGGATCGCGACGACTTTCTCGTGCACCCTTTACGCCGAATCGTGTATTACGTCGCGGTGGGGTTCGGCGTGCCGCTGGCAGGCTATGGCGTCTGGTGTTGGTTGCGTCGGCCGCTTCGCCTGCCGGTGCTTGGCATCTGGTGGTGGATCGTTATTGCCGTGTTCACTTTGGCCAAGATTCCGAGCTACCCGTTTTATGTCCTCGTTCTCTCGCCATTGCCTGCTGCTCTGGTGGCCGGGGCGTTTGATGGCCGCTTCCGGTGGAACTGGCTGGAGCGAACGGTTCATCTCTGGCGATGGACCTACGTCGCCGCCCTTTGCGCGCTCACGCTGTCGACCGGCCTTTGGCTTGGTGAACGCGGAGGCTCCCGCGGCGATTACGGAATTGCCTACGCTGTGCGGGAGGCGCAGGCGAAGGCCGTATTAGATAGAGAACGAGATGCCAATGGCCGCTTCGCAGATATGGGCGAGTCCGATCAACCTCTACTCGACTGTCACCCTGTTCCGGTCGAAGTGCGCTGGATCGTCGGATGGCTAAACCACCAAGGTGCCATGCCGGACACACCAACACTCTGCGAGGCATGGATACAGCGGACGAATGCTCTCGCGTATCGATGGACCGTTGTTAGTCCTTAGGTGGAGAAACCGCCGAATTCACGGGGTCTAACAAGTACACTGCGACCTCTTCGATCAAGGAGTCATGCGAGAGAATCAGTTCTTTAAATTGAAACCGCAACGACTTGCGGGCGGCGATCTGGTTGCGCACTTGGGTGTAGCGAGCTGCATCGGGAAAGTTGTGTAGGATCACGTAACGAACACCAAAATCCTGCAGATACCGCACGGCTTCTTCGCTCGGAAAGGTTCTCGTACGATCCAACAGCCGTATATAGCTCAGCGGGGAGTGACCACTGTACCCGTTCACCAGCGGCTGCCAATGATTCGTTGATTGGTACATGTACCGCGGCTCTTGCGTAAAACCGAGGCTTTGAGGCGTCGGTGTCGGCCACTCGAATACCGCGCCGCGGGGTTGCTTGGCGAGCCAGCGAGACAGCCGCTGCCTGGTCGGCACCGCCTCGAGTGGAATTGGAGCGGAAACGCTTTCGACAATCGCAAACAGAACAAGAGCGAGCGCAATCAAGCGTCCGTGCCGTGTCCGCTCCTGGATGCGCGCCACACCAATGCCTCCGAGAACAGCCAGGGCGGCTGCCACGATGACAAACAAGCGTGCCGGCACACGCAGGCCGCGATAGAGAGGGATGGCGTCATAAAGCCATCCGTAGAGCAGACCGTTGACACCAAGCGAAAGATCGAATGCGAGAACGAGAACCACCACGTAGGCCAGCACGACACGTCGCGGCTTTAGAAAGAACACCCCGCAGCACGCGAGTGCGATCGACAACACGCCAGGAAACAGTACGCCTTCAAAAGCGTCGATGCTGCCAGGTGGCGTTGGATACAGCCAATGTCCGTGCTGTGCGCTGATGTAATTGACTAGCTTCGGGCTCCAGTTGCTCACGTCCTCCAAACTACGCGTGCCAACGCGGACACTACTCCGCAGATAAGGGAGACTGTACGGCCCTAGCATCGCGGCCGCGCAGACGATCGATGCCAGCGCCGGTTTCGCGAGGGTTGAGAGACGAGCGTTGCGCCGTGCGATGGTCAGGCAGAGCGCGATTACGGGCAGAAACGTAATGAGGAAGACGGCGTAATACAGACACGAAAGCGCCTGCAGTGACACCATCAGGCCGAGCAGAGCGCCGTTCCGCCACGTAGGATTTTCGATGCAGCGGTGAAGTGCCAGAAGGGCGAGCGGAATCCAGCACGTCCAGAGCAATTCGATCTGCGGGTAATGTGCAAACCGATACGATTGAAACGCGAACACAACGCCGGCGAACGTCGCAGCAATTCGCGATTCCGTGAACGCTCGCATCAACACGTACATTGCGACGGCGGCGGTGACGAACGACGCGAGCACCAGCAGGTTGTAGACCACCACGACTGGCCACCCCGCCCAGATCGCCGGCGCTCCTGACACTCCGAGCAAAAGCATGGCATCGGAATAGGTCAGCGTTTTGGGCTGGGGGTAAAAGATATTGGCGTCGAAAAGATGCACTGGATCCGTAATGAGTTGATGAGCGACCCATGCGAGTCGCCAGATACTGAACAGTGCATCGTAGTGAGTTCCAGTGTGCGTCGAAAGCGATAAGACCTGCGGATAGGTCAATACCAGCGTGAGCACGGTAAACAATGTGGTGACCACGGCCAGTTCGCGCCAGTTCATCGAACGCGTGACGCCCGCCGGCTTCATCGGATCCGGCAGTTCGTGCGGTCGTTCTGCGACGACGGTGTTCGAGGCTCGCATTACTTCCGCGTGACCATCGGCTTTTCGACGTGATCGATGTCGTAGGTGATGATGGGCATTCCGGCAAGAAATCTCGATCGATCGGCGGGATCGTAAATATGAACGCGGGCACCGCGAGTCGATTGGACAAGTGGCGGCCAATCAAGCCCGCCCAGCTCGTTGTTCGCACCGAACTGCCATCGGAAGTGCGCTTCCTCGCCTTGCTCCAGCACGAAGTAAGGCCGCCGGCCCATGCCCGTGAGCGCCGCAACCGCGCGATCGAGTTCGGTGAAATGCAGCTTGGGATAGTAAATTGTCATGCGGCCGCTGTAGTAGCGAATCGAGCCGGAGTGCAGCGCCGCAATCAACACGGCGTCGCTCGGCATTCCCGTCGCAATATAGCGTCCGACGTCTACGTAGCGCTGCTCGACCGGACGCAGGCCGAGCGTGTTCCGTCGAACACTCTCATAAGCCTGCCATCCAGCGAGCGCGATCACAAAAATCACCGCGACGATTGCGGAACGTCGCGCATCGGGATCGGCTCGGCGCAACAAGGCGGCGCCAGCGACGAGACTGAGCACGATCAACGCCGGATATGCAGGAAGCAGGAATCGCAGATAGCCCCAGTTGTCGCGTTCGAAGTAGCCGTACGGAATGTAGGACAGGATCACGATCGCGGCAAACGCCAGGAGCAGCCACGCGTACGATTTGGCGCGTGTCAGGAACGGAGCGGCCACGCCCAGATAGATGAACGGCGACTGTGTCGTCAGGAGCCAGCGCGGGTAGCGATCGAGATTAGGCACGACGTGCTCCCAGCGATAGAGCTCTTCCAACGATGCGTAACCTGAGCGAAGCGCCGAGCCGTACAGATATTGATTGATCGCCCCCACAGCGACACAGCCGGCAATGACCGGTACGCTGAACATGGTAGTGCGCCAGAGTTCGAACCGACGTTGTGTCGTGTCGGCGCGCAATACGCGCCACATGTAGGACGCTCCGAGCACACCGGCGAGCGGCACAAGATTCGGGCGGGTGAGGATCGCGAGCGCGGTAGTGACGCCGCCTAGCGGAGCCGCCCACCGCGCCTTGTGTACCGTGGATATGACGCTCAGTGTCCACCACGCGGCGGCGGGCACGTCGCTCACCGGCTGGGTCACCTGCAAGACGAAGCTTGGACTCGTCGCGAGAAGAACAGCCGCGCTCGCGCCGACAAGCTCGCTGCGAAGCTGGCATCCAAGTACGGCTGTGGCGCATATCATCACTGCGCCAAGAAGCGGCACGACGTAAAACACGGCCTCGCGGCTGTTCGTGACGCGCAGCGACGCAGCCATGATCAGCGGCAGGCCAGGCGGAAACGTCGGCACCATGAAACCCGGCATCGTCGCTTGCTTGAACCCGGTAGGGATGAACGACAACTCTGCTTCGCGCCACGGCATGGTCAAGGCAAAACGCTGATCGACGCGCAACGCTCCGCTGGCAATCAATTCCGCTTCGCTGACATATCCATAGGGATCGGTATCAGCGGCAGCGAAAGCCCCATAGTGCACTCCGACACCGAACACACCGATCGCTGCAAACAATGTCACGGCGACCGACAGCGCCCGCGTTCTTGTCATCGATGTGCTGTTACCATATTGCCGCTCGACGTGTCTAATCCCCTGCATGTCTTACGGCGACAGTCAGCGTATCGTGGATGGACGATCGCAGCGCGCCCGCCGCGCACGTGCGCTACAACCTCACCGGACTGAGTGCGGTGTTTCCGGCGTCATATCGTCCTTTCCCATGGAGCGTGATCCAACAGGTCGTCCCCGCGATGGGCGGAACGCTGATCTTTGCCTTTGCAAACGGCGCCCACGATCCGATCCGCGGGTTTCTGCACGGTGTCAAGCCGGAGGTGACCTACGAGCTGCGCTCAGCGGATCGCGGCCGGCTTGGCGAGCTCCGCGGCGCGGATCTGATTGCCGGCAGACTCGAGATCAGCGAAGCGCCGGAATCGGCGGCGCAGGTCCTGGTGCTCGACCCGATTGCCGGTCCGGCTCGCGTAAAATAGCGGGCCGTTGCTGCCGGTTTCCTCGCGAATTTTCATCGCAGCCATTCTGTTTCGCGTCTTCTCGGCGTTGCTGGCGTTTCTTGCCAACGAAACGTTTCCGCCGCTGCAGAACCAGGGATTCACCGTGTTCCGCACGCCGCACGCCTTTTGGGACGCGTTTGCGCGCTACGACGCGGGCTGGTACCACGGGATCGCGTCGAAGGGATACGTCTACGGCGCCGGTGGCCGGAACAATCTCGCGTTCTTTCCGCTCTACCCGATGATGATGCGCGCGGGCGGCACGCTGCTTGGCTCGCGCCAGGAGGATTTTTATTTCGCGGGTGTCGTGGTGTCGTGGCTCGCGTTCGCCGCCGCGATGGTTGTCTTGTACAAGCTCGCACGGCTCGATCTCGACGAGCGGGGCACGCTCCGTGCCGTCCTATACGCCGCGATATTTCCCTTCGCGTACTTCTTCGGCGTGGTTTATTCGGAGAGCCTGTTCTTTCTTGGATTGGTTGGCGCCGCCTACGCGTTCCGCACCCGTCAGTGGGCCTGGGGCGCTTTGGCCGGAGCGGCAATGACGGCCACTCGCGTTACCGGCGTGATGGCGGTGCCAGGACTCGCATGGATTGCGTGGCGGGCAGCGGGCGGGAACCGGCGCGACCGCGTGCTCGCGGCGATCGCGGTGGCGGGAACGCTCCTCGGGATTGGCGCCTATTGCGTCTACAACTATGTGGTGAGTGGAACCCCGTTTGCGTGGTACGACGCGATTACGCATTGGAACTACGCGCCCGGCCAGAATCCTGTCGCGATGCCGTTTACCGTTCTCCGCGCGCTGGTGACGCGGCCGTTCACCTATTTGAGTGACGGGATAGCGCCGTATGACACGCTCAACACGCTCGCGGCGGTCGGTGCCTTCGTGCTGCTGCCGCTGATCGTCAAGCGATTCGGCACGGGTTACGCGCTGATCGTCGCGGGCGGATTGATCTTGCCGCTCTCGTCGGGGCAGCTCGAGGGTCTCGGGCGCTACGCCTCGGTGCAGTTTCCGCTCGCCCTCGCGCTCGCGAGCGTGCGGAGCGAGGTCACGCACACGACGCTGATCGCGGTGTTCGCGATGCTGTATGCGATCTGCATGGCGTTGTTCGTGACAGTGCATCCGCTTTTTTGAACGCGTATGGAACGCAGATGGAACGCAGATGGAACGCAGATGGAACGCAGATGGAACGCAGATACACGCAGATGAAACGCGGATAAGCGACAACTATGGGCTTTAGCGACAGCGACGCGCGCGATGCGTGGAGCGCGGGGGCTCGTGCGTACGAAGTGTTCGTCGAATCCGGTGCTGATTATTACCGGCAATGGGTCCATGGCCCGGCGCTGCTTGCAGCGTGTGGGCCAGTTCGCGGTCTTTCGGTGCTCGACGTCGGTTGCGGTCAGGGCTATTTCACGCGCGAGCTGGCAAGGGCTGGCGCGCAATCGATCGGCGTCGACCTCTCCGAGGCCTTGATTGCCTACGCGCGTGAGCATGAGACACGCGAGCCTCGCGGCGTCATGTACGAGATCATGAGCGCAACGACCGTCGACCTCCGCTGGCGAGGGAGCATTGATCTCGTCACCGCCTGTATGGCCATCCAGGACATGGCGGACGTGGCCGCGGCATTGCGCAGCGCGTTTGCAGTACTCCGCGACCATGGCCGGATGGTGTGTTCAGTGCCGCACCCATGCACCGACGTGATGTTCCGGGAATGGGAGCGCGACAGCGATGGCCGAAAGCTCGCGCTCAAAATCGATCGCTACTTCGATAGCGGTGCGGCGACATGCCAGTGGAATATGGCCCGGCTGCTGTATCCGTGGGCCACGCCGTGCTGGCGCTACACGCTCGCGCAATGGAGCACGCAGATTGCCGCCGCCGGATTCATGCTTCGCCGCTTGCACGAACCGCGTCCGACCGTGGAACAGGTGCGGGATCATCCGGAACTCGAAGACTGCGCGCGCGTCCCGTACTTTTTGATCTTCGATATAGCGAAGCCGTAACCCTTTATCTGCGTCTTATCTGCGTCTTATCTGCGTTTTATCTGCGTTCCCATCTGCGTGCCACCTGCGTCCGCGTATACTGAAACGATGTCTGTCGCGCCGTCGCCTCAGCAGAGTCGACACTCCATCGCCAATCCCAAGCGCCGCAACATCGCCATCATCGCCCACGTCGATCACGGCAAGACGACGCTCGTGGACGCGATGTTTCGGCAGGCAGGTGTGTTTCGCGCCAACGAGCGCGTCGCCGAGCGTGCGATGGATAGCAACGAGTTGGAGCGCGAGCGCGGTATCACGATTCTCGCCAAAAACACTGCCGTCCACTATCAAGACATCCTGATCAACATCGTCGACACGCCGGGTCACGCCGATTTCGGCGGCGAAGTGGAGCGCACGCTCTCGATGGTGGATGGTGTGTTGCTGCTGGTAGACGCGTCCGAAGGTCCGCTGCCGCAAACGCGCTATGTCCTGCGCAAGGCCCTCGAGCGTGGGCTGCCGCCGATTGTGGTGATTAACAAAGTGGACCGCACGGATGCGCGGCCGCAGGCAGTGCTCAACGAGGTGTACGACCTCTTCATCGACCTCGATGCGACGGATACGCAGATCGAATTTCCGGTGCTCTACGCGAGCGGACGGACAGGCACGGCCGGCACTGATGTAAATGAGGCTGGTGCCGACTTGCGGCCGTTGTTCGATGCGATCGTCGAGCATGTGCCGCCGCCGCGCGGGTCCGCGGATGCGCCGCTGCAGATGCAGGTGGCCAATCTCGACTCGAGCGATTACCTCGGGCGCATCGCGATCGGCCGCATCTTCAACGGCCGGGTTCGGATCAACGATCCGATCGTCGTGCTCAAGCTGGATGGCGGCGAGAAGGAAACCCGCGTCACGAAGTTGTTTGCGTTCGAAGGGCTCAAGCGCATCGAAATCAACGAAGCCGCAGCGGGCGACATCGTGTGCCTGGC
The DNA here is from genome assembly GCA_046727855.1 of Acidobacteriota bacterium. Lineage (GTDB taxonomy): Bacteria > Acidobacteriota > Vicinamibacteria > Vicinamibacterales > UBA2999 > DASPWV01. The sequence continues at coordinate 4,092 of JBKPDL010000113.1, read as the reverse complement.
GGGGATCGAGGACATCACCATTGGCGAAACCATTGCCGACCCCGAGCACCGCCTTGCGATCCAGGCAATTGCGATCGACGAGCCGACGGTGTCGATGGTGTTCGGCGTCAACACGTCGCCATTGGCGGGGCGGCACGGACAGTACGTGACCTCTCGACATCTGCGCGAACGGCTGGCGCGGGAGCTCCTGTGCAACGTCTCGCTGCGCGTCGAAGATACCGAGACCGCGGAGCAGGTGAACGTGGTTGGACGCGGCGAGCTGCAGCTGTCGATCCTGATCGAGATGATGCGTCGCGAAGGCTACGAGGTGCAGGTGTCACGGCCCGAGATCGTGACGCGCGAGATCGACGGCGTGCGCATGGAGCCGGTCGAGGAACTCGTGATCGACGTGCCGGAGGAATTCCAGGGCGTCGTCATCGCGCAAACCGGACAGCGTCGCGGCACCATGACGCGTATGGTCAATCACGGCAGCGGACGCGTACGGCTCGAATTCCGCATCCCGACGCGCGGGCTGATCGGCTTCCGCTCTCAGTTCCTCACCGACACGAAGGGGACCGGCATCATGAACCATCTCTTCGCCGGCTGGGAGCCGTGGCATGGGCCGATTCTGGCACGCCTGGCCGGCGCGCTTGTGGCAGACCGCCCGGGCGCAGCAACCGCGTATGCCATCTCGAACCTGCAGGAGCGCGGCGAGATCTTCATCGAGCCGGGAACGCAAGTGTACGAAGGGATGATCATCGGCGAGAACGCCCGCACCAACGACATGGACGTCAACGTCACGAAAGAGAAGAAGCAGACGAACATGCGGGCCTCAACGGCAGACGAAGCGATCCGGCTGGTGCCACCGCGGCTCCTCGGCCTCGAACAGGCGATCGAATTCATCAACGACGACGAACTCGTGGAAGTGACGCCGAAGGCGATTCGGCTGCGGAAGAAGGTGCTCGAGGCGAATCAGCGGCCGAGAAGAGAAGTAAGGTAATACGGTGGGCGCGCTCGTGCGATCGCACGTCATCAGGTCACAAATCTCGTTCGAATCAATGTGACGAAAGCCGAGCCGCTGGTAGCGTCCCACGGCCCGCTTCGTCGCCTCCACGTGAATGCTGACCGGCAGGCCTCCAAGGATGATTGGTCGCGGTGTGAGCACCCGGCAGATGAGCCGCCGCCGCTCGCCGTCCTACTAGCACACTAAGCGTGCTATAGTGCTATCGTGTGATTCGCACGCTGGGCGACGACACGACGAGGGATATCTGGAACGGCGTCAATACCAAGGCCGCCCGACGTATCCCACGCGACCTGTGGGCAATCGTTCGGCGGAAGCTGGATCAGATCGATGCCGTGATCAAGCTCGAAGACCTGAACGTGCCACCCGGGAATCGTCTCCACGCGCTCACGGGCGATTTGCGGGGCTGGCACGCCGTTCGTGTGAACGACCAGTATCGAATCATCTTTCGATTCGACGGCGCGGACGCGTTCGACGTGCGGTGCACTGACTATCACTGAGGTACTGCCATGCTGCCGACCCATCGCCCACCGACGCATCCTGGAGAGATGCTCCTGAAGGAGTTCCTTGAACCGCTCGGCGTCTCGCAGGCCGAGGCGGCCCGGCGCATGAACATCCCGTTCCAGCGTCTCAACTCCATCGTCAAGGCCCGTCGCGGCGTCAGCGCCGACACGGCACTCCTGTTCGAGGCACTGACGCGTTGGGATGCCGAGATCTGGCTGACGCTGCAGGCGAAGTGGGACCTCTGGCATGCCCTGCGAGCTCGAGGACAGCGACCGAGAGTTCGGGCTCTCTCGAGAACCGCCTAGGCGTCACTGCCCGGAAGTTGTCTACAGATTGCGGTAAGGTCATCAGGCGCGTGTACCTCCAGCGGAAGCCCACCTCATTCCCGGCCTACTATCCGCGACGGCGACGTCATGCTCTTACACGGAATCGCACGTGTCACCTCCGCAGCGGCCCGATCAAAAGGCCGCACTCCGCTGAACTTTTTCGCGCTCGCACGTGTGCCAGACTTTGTCAGCGACACTCCGGGCCAGTGGACGTCATCGCCGTTGCCTCGCGTCTACCATCCGAACCATGGATTGAATCGCCATGTAACGTGCAACCGCGAACGTCCAACCGTGCGTTCCGTAGATGGATAGCAGTGAGGCCTGCATTCGGGACATAGCCAGAAGCCGTCGCGAGCGCGCAAGCGGGCAACGATGTGAAGCGCTCGCCGTCGCCGGCAGCGTTCTGGTAATATGGCGGTATTACCATGCCCACGATCACGGTCAAACTCGACAAGCAGCGGGCGGCTCGCCTCGCCCGTTGGGCGAAACGCCGCAAGGTCCCGAAATCCGACGTGATCCGCGCGTTGATCGACCGCGCCGGTCCGATCGAGACCGGCGAAGACCTCATCGAGTGGGTTGAAGCGACGGCGGGGAAGGGCTTAGGGCTGGCACAGAGGAAGCGTGAATCGACCCGCACTGCTCGATAGCTCCTATCTGATCGACCTCGAACGCGAAACGGCGGCTGGCGACCTGGGCCCGGCGCGCCGGTTTCTGCCATCGCTGCGCGGGCGCCGCATCGTCGTGTCAATCGTCAGCGTCGAGGAACTCCTGGAAGGCGCGGTCGACGACGCTGCCGCGGTGGCCTCCTTGCAGCGGTTCACGATTCAAGGACTGCACCTCGCGCAGGCGCGACGGTGCGCCCTGGTCCAGCGCCGGACGTCCCGACGCCTGGGCGAGAACGACGCGTGGCTCGTCGCCACAGCCGAGTCGATCAACGCGGATGTCGTGGCGGCGGACCGTGCGGCGTTCGAGCGACTGGGCGCCCGGTATCTCCGTTTTCGATAGGCCGCCGCCAGATACCTCTCGGGCGAGCGAACCCTTCCTTGCGGGGGCGAGACCGGCGATCCATGCCGCGTCGCTTAGGACCGACGTGAGTGCGCATGCGTACCGACTGGGCCCCCCAGCGGCCCACCGCATCAAGTAATAGATGCCGTTCGAATCCACATGACGAAAGCCGAGCCGGCGGTACAGTCCTTAAGGCTCGGTTCGTCGCCTCCACATGAATCGTGACCGGCAGCCTGCGCACTTCTCCCTCGCGCATGATCGAGTGCAGCAGCGCGCCGCCGACGCCCGCAATGCGAAACGCTGGCAGGAGCGCGAGGACGCATCGCTGACCTCAAGGGGCCCATCAGATGATGCTCTCGTCACTGATTAATTGTAGTACAATATCTCAGTGCGGTTCACGTGGGATGCGAGGAAAGCTGCCTCCAATCTCAAGAAGCACGGTGTGTCGTTCCCGGAGGCGGCCACCGCGTTCGAGGACAAGCTCGGCGCGTATTATCCGGACACCCTGCACGAGAACCGCTTCATCCTCGTTGGTTACTCGCGCCAACAGCGTCTCCTCTACGTCGTGCACGCCGAGGTGCAACAGGATGTCATTCGCATCATCAGCGCACGTCGGGCAACCAACCATGAAAAAGCGCACTACGAGAACGACTGACCTTTTGGATCACCCGGTCGACTTCGTTCGATTCGGACCCGTACGCCGGAATGGGTTCGCCGGGGCTGGGGAACCTGGCGGGCCGTCGCTGTTGGCGCTGTGGGAGATGCCGCAGCTCGCCACCCACGCCGTGTTGATGCGGCGCGGTCGACCCAGCAAGGGCTTGAGCCGAACATCGACGGTCAGGTCCGTGCGATTGCCGGAAGCGCTGTGGAAGGAGATCGAGCGCACCGCACGCTCGAAGCGCCTCAACCTGCATCAAGCCATGCGTGCGGCGCTGCTCGGATGGATCCACCGCGCGCGTTGAGTCGTGGGGGGCATTAACCATCCCTAGTTGGACTAGATCGCCGACTTCCTTCAGGCAATGCGGCGTCCAGCGGTCAAGTGGTGCGAATTGCCAGAGCTGTTGAGCAAAGCTGATTTCCAGAGTGCATGCCCGGGTTGAGTGACGCTAGGCACGCCGATCCGTGATGTACGTACGCGGGCCTTTCGAAATTGCGCCGATCGACGGCGACAATGTGTGCAGAGCCGTCGCAATTGAGCCAGGTCATCGAAATGCGCGACTGCCACTGTTCGTTCGATGACGACAAAGTGTCTTAGAG